>CAYWNY010000189.1:0-6942 GCA_964459765.1 uncultured Hyphomicrobiales bacterium
ACCGCGTCCATCGCCTTGGCCTTGGCGAGATAGCGCGCGCGGCTGCCGATGACGACGCCGAGCTCGACTTCGTAATCCAGCTTGGTCGAACCTTTCGGCGTGATGGTGTTGTCGTTCGGCCCGCAGATGCAGCTCGGCGCCTTGTTGAAGATGATCGGCTCCTTCGGGATCGGCATACCGGCTTCGGCGGCGTGATCGGAATAATTCAGCCCAATGGCAATGAAATTGCCGACCTTGCCGACGCAAGCGCCAAGCCGCGGCGTGCCGCGCACCAGCGGCAGCGCCTCCGCTTTGAGCTTACGCAGCTTGGCCAGCCCGTTGGGCGACAGCACGTGGCCGGCGATGTCGGGGACGTGCTTCGAGAGGTCGCGGATCTGGCCTTTGGCATCGAGCATGCCGGGCTTCTCCCGACCGGGCGCGCCGAAACGGACGAGTTTCATGAAAGCTCCTTGGGATGTTTTTCAAAGTGTAAAGGTTAGGACGGCTGTTTCTATGGCCACTTCACCACCGGCGGCAACGACGACAAGATCGATTCGACATTGCCGCCGGTGCGCAGCCCAAAAATGGTGCCGCGGTCATACAGAAGATTGAACTCGACATAGCGGCCGCGCCGCACCAGTTGCTCCTCCCGCTCGGTGTCGCTCCACGTCGCGGCGAAGTTTGTGCGCACCAGCTCCGGGTAGATCGTCAGAAAGGCGCTGCCGACGTCTTTGGTGAAAGCGAAATCGGCCTCGAAGTCGCCGGAATCGAGCCAGTCGTAGAAAATGCCGCCGATGCCGCGCGGCTCGTTGCGATGCTTCAAGAAAAAATACTCGTCGCACCAGATCTTGAATTTCTCATACGGCGCGACGGCGGCGTGGGTATCGCAGGCGGCTTTAAACGCGGCGTGAAAGGCGATTGTATCTGGATCGTCCTGGGCTCGGCGCCGATTGAGCACCGGCGTCAAATCGGCGCCGCCGCCGAACCATGATTTGGTCGTCACCACGAATCTCGTGTTCATGTGCACCGCCGGCACATGCGGGTTGTGCATGTGCGCGATGAGCGAAATGCCGGAAGCGTAAAATCGCGCATCCTCAGCTGCGCCCGGAATTTGCGCCCGGAATTCCGGCGCGAATTCGCCGAACACGCTCGACACATGAACGCCGACTTTCTCGAACACCCGGCCCTTCATGATCGCCATGACGCCGCCGCCGCCGGGAGCGCCGGTATGGTCGGTGCGCTGCCAAGGCGTGCGGACAAAACGGCCGGGCGCCCGGTCGGCAAGCGGCGCGCCGGCGGGAAGCGCGTCCTCCAAGTCTTCGAACGCGCCCGTGATGCGGTCGCGCAGGCTCTCAAACCACGCCCGCGCTTGCGATTTGCGGATTTCGATCAGGTTCGCGTCCATTATGTGCAATCCCGGGTTACCGATAATTTGGCAGCATTTTTCAAGATTGTCACATTCCGGCGCGACTATCGTGATCCATCGCAACTGTCGGCTCGAACCATATGACGCAGATCATATCGCCCCTCTACCTCCCGACACGTCGCCGCCTTCTGAAGGGCGCTGCCGTCAGCGGTCTCGCTCTCATGGCGGCGCCGGCGGTGTCGCAGGAGGACCGTGGGCAAAGCTTCTCCGCAGGCGATCCCTTTAGTCTCGGCGTTGCATCGGGCGCGCCGCGCCCGGACGGCTTTGTGCTCTGGACGCGGCTCGCGCCCGAGCCGTTGTCGATCAATCCGGAAACGCCGGGCGGCATGAGCGGCGGGGATGTCAGCGTCGATTACGAGATCGCTGCTGACGACGGGATGCGCAATGTCGTTCGCGCCGGCAAGGCGACTGCCGAATGGGCCTTTGCCTATTTGGTGCATCTCGACGTGCGCGGTTTGGAGCCCGGCCGCTCCTACTGGTACCGCTTCGCCGTCGGCGACGCGAAAAGCCGGGTCGGCCGAGCGGCGACTTTGCCGGCGCCCGGTACGGCGCTGGAGAGGCTGCGCTTCGGCTTCGTCTCCTGCGCCAACTACGAGCACGGCTATTTCTCCGGCTATCGCCACTTGGCCGACGAGAATCCGGAATTCGTGCTGTTTCTGGGCGATTACATCTACGAGACTATCGAGGAACGCCGCCCGATCGTGCGCCGCCATTCCGACGGCATCGAAGCGGCTACCTTGCCGACCTACCGCAACCGTTATGCGCAATATCGTCTGGATCCCGATTTACAGCGCCTGCACGCCGAAGTGCCGGCGCTGGTCACCTGGGACGATCACGAAGTGCAGAACGATTATGCCGACAAATGGTCGCAATATTTCGACGACCCGGATCGATTTCTTGAACGCCGCGCCGCGGCTTATCGCGCGTTTTACGAGCATGTGCCGCTGCGTCCGATCGTGTCGCGCCCGGAAGGTCCGGCGATGCGCGTCTACGACCGCTTCACGTTCGGCGATCTGATCCAGATCGCGCTCCTTGACGGCCGCCAATATCGCTCGCGCGAAGCCTGTTACGGACCGCCCAACAAAGGTGGCACGCATCTGGAAACCAATGCTGGCTGTCCGGAGCGGCTTGACGCCGGCCGCACCATGCTGGGCTTTGATCAGGAATCCTGGCTCAACTCCACACTCATTCATTCCAGAGCGCAGTGGAACGTGATCGCGCAGGACGTGCTGATGGCCCAGGTCCGGGTCAAACAAAACAACGATTGGGGTTTCTCGACCGACGATTGGGACGGCTATCCGGCCAACCGCGCGCGGCTGCTCAAACGCATCCACGACACGCAGGTGCCAAACCCGGTCGTCGTCAGCGGCGACATTCATTCGTTTTTCGCCAACGATCTGAGACTGGACGGCGACGACCCGGCCTCGCCGATCGTGGCGACCGAGTTCGTCGGCACCTCGATTTCGTCTTATGGCCCGCCTTACGAAATGATCGCGCAGACTTTGCCGGACAATCCGCATGTGCATTTCTTCGACAGCCGGCAGCGCGGTTATGTCTGCGTCGATCTCGAACGCGCGCATATGCAGGCGCGCATGCGCATCGTCTCCGACGTCAAGGACCCGAAAGCCAGCATCTCGACCATGCGAACATTCGCCGTGGAGGCTGGCAAGCCGGGCGTGGTGGCGGCGTAGGGCTTACCCTGGCATGCCGCCGCCCGCCTGCCGCAGCGCTTCGCCGGCCGCCATGGCGGCGGCGATGGCAACGTTGAGCGAGCGCAAGCCCGACCGTATCGGAATCCGCAACGCTGCGTCGGCCTCTTGCCGCACCGCCTCCGGCACGCCCGCGGATTCGCGGCCGAACAGCAGGATGTCGTCGGCCTCGTAGCGAAAATCGAGATAGGACCGTTGGGCCGCGGTCGTGAACAGCAAGAGACGATAGCCCGCGGCGATGCGCCAAGCGGCGAATTCCTGCCACGAGCGGTGTCGCATGATCGCCACGGCGGCAAGGTAATCCATTCCGGCGCGGCGGAAGGCGCGGTCGGTGGTGGGGAAGCCGGCCGGTTCGATGATGTGGGCTTCGATTCCGAGGCATGCGCAGAGGCGCAATATCGTTCCGGTGTTCTGCGGGATGTCGGGTTCGTAGAGGGCGATACGCATAGCGTTATGATACTGCGATTGTGGGGACGGTTGAGCGCGCCAAGCTGCGGATCGAGCGCTTGCCGGCGCTCAAGGAATGCCGCCGCTGCCGCCGCTTTTGCGAATGGGGGGTGTCTTCAATGGCGCACTTGCGCTTGTTCGGTAAGGGTGCCAATAGAACGCCACCGGTTTGCGTCGCTTCTGATCTCCCCCAGGTCGGATGAGACGGTCCTTCCGCCGCCGCGCCGGCCTCCCCGGAGGCGGTTTGCAGCGCGGATGGAGCGGCCGGTAAGACGGACGAGGGTGAGACGGGTGGCTAAAATCTCCGCAGCGGAGCCTTCGCGGCGTGATTCCCAAAAAAGCAGTCCGCTTCCGAGCAAAGCCGTCCGGTGGGGCCGGCGCGCGTCCGGCTCTGTCGGGGCATAAGGTTCGATCATGAGCGAACATTCGGTCTACAAACCGCAAAACCCTTTCATGCAATGGATGGAACGCCGGCTGCCGATCGCCGGGCTCGTCTATTCGTCCTTCATCGTTTACCCGACGCCGCGCAACCTGAACTATTGGTGGACTTTCGGCGGCATCCTGACCGTCATGCTCGGCGCGCAGATGGTCACCGGCATCGTGCTGGCGATGCACTACATCGCCCATGTCGATTTCGCCTTCAACTCCGTCGAGTCGATCATGCGCGACGTCAATTACGGCTGGCTGTTGCGCTACCTGCACGCCAACGGCGCCGCCTTCTTCTTCGTCGCGGTCTACGCCCATATCGTGCGCGGTATGTATTACGGCTCCTACAAGGATCCGCGCGAGGTGTTGTGGATCCTCGGCGTCATTCTGTTTCTGCTCATGGTGGCCACCGCCTTCATGGGTTACGTGCTGCCATGGGGCCAGATGAGCTTCTGGGCGGCGACCGTCATCACCAACCTGTTCTCGGCCATTCCCTGGCTCGGCGATCCAATCGTCACCTGGCTATGGGGCGGCTATGCGGTCGGCAATCCGACGCTCAATCGCTTCTACTCGCTGCACTACTTGCTGCCGTTCGTGATCGCCGGCGTGGTGGTGCTCCACGTCTGGGCGCTGCATGTGGTCGGGCAGAACAATCCGACCGGTGTCGAGGCCAAGACCGAAAAGGATACGGTGGCGTTCACGCCGTACGCGACCGTCAAAGACGCTTTCTTCATCGGCGTGTTCTTTTTGTTCTTGGCCTGGTTCGTTTTCTACATTCCGAACTATCTCGGTCACGCCGACAATTACATTCCGGCCAATCCCGGCCTGACGCCCACCCATATCGTGCCGGAATGGTACTTCCTGCCGTTCTACGCCATCCTGCGCGCCATCCCGAGCAAGCTCTTCGGTGTCATCGCGCTCCTTTCCTCGATCGTGCTGCTGGCCTTTCTGCCCTGGCTCGACACCTCGCGCGTACGCTCGGCTAAATATCGGCCGCTGTACCGGCAGTTCCTGATCGTCTTTTTCCTGGTTGTGATCGGTCTCGGCTACCTCGGCTCGCAGCCGCCCGAAGGCGGTTACGTCATCGCCGCACGCATTCTGACCGCGTATTACTTCGTCTTCCTTCTCGTTATCCTGCCGCTGCTTGGCCTCCTGGAAACCACCAAGCCGCTGCCGAATTCGATTTCGGAATCGGTCTTGGGGCCGACGCCGTCGGGCGCGAAGGTTTAGGAGGCCGGTCAATGAGCGCGCATCGCAGCTTCGTTCTCGCCCTGACCTTTGCCGCCGCGCTTGCGGTCGTCGGGGCCCGCACGGTTTTCGCCCAGGAGGCCGACGCGCCGCCGCGGATGCACTGGTCGTTCCACGGGCCGTTCGGGATGTACGATCCGGCGCAGCTGCAGCGCGGCTTCAAGATCTATCGCGAGGTCTGCTCCAACTGTCACGGCTTAAAGCTTCTGGCATTCCGCAATCTCGCCGATCCCGGCGGTCCGGATTTCACCGAGGCGCAGGCGGCGACGATCGCCAGCGGCTTCCAAGTCACCGATGGCCCGAACGATCAGGGCGAAATGTTCCAGCGCCCCGGCAAGCTCGCCGATCGTTTCCCGCCGCCGTTTCCGAACGACAAGGCCGCCCGTAACGCCAATGGCGGCGCGCTGCCGCCGGATATGTCGGTGCTGGCGAAAGCGCGCGGCTACGAGGCCGGATTCCCCTGGTTTATCTTCGATGCGTTTACCCAATACCAGGAGGACGGGCCCGACTACATTCACGCTATTATCAACGGCTATGAGAAGGCACCCGCGGGGGTCGCGCTGCCGCCGGGCGCGCAATACAACAAATATTTTCCCGGCCATGCCATCGGCATGCCGCAACCGCTAAGCGACGGACAGGTCGAATATACCGACGGCGCGCCCCCTACCGTCGATCAATACGGCAAGGATATTGCCGCCTTTTTGATGTGGGCGGCCGAGCCGAAGCTTGACGAGCGCAAGCGGCTTGGCTTCCAGGTGTTCATATACCTGATCGTGCTCACCGGCATGCTCTACTTCACCAAGCGGCGGGTGTGGCGGGACGTTCATCATCCACCCCAGGCTGCTTGAGCCGCGCCCGCCGAGCGGCGTAGGCAGACCTTGCCGTTACTTCGCTCGCGCGGCCCACAACCTTGACGGTCCGCCCGCTCCCGTGCGGGTATGTCACACCGGCGCGTTGTTGAGTGACCGGGTAGGGCCAGACCATGACGAGCGTTGTGTTGGATAATGATCTGAAGGCGGCGATCCGCAGCATCCCGGACTATCCCAAGCCGGGCATCGTGTTCCGCGACATCACCACGCTGCTGGGCAACGCGCGCGCGTTCCGCCGCGCGGTCGACGAACTGGTTCAGCCCTGGGCAGGCAGCAAGATCGACAAGGTCGCCGGCATCGAGGCCCGCGGCTTTATTCTCGGCGGCGCGTTAGCCCATCAAGTCTCGGCCGGATTTGTGCCGATCCGCAAGAAGGGCAAGCTGCCGTTCAAGCGGGTCACCATCGGCTACTCGCTCGAATACGGCATCGACGAAATGGAAGTGCACGAGGACGCCGTGATCAAAGGCGAACGCGTCATTCTGGTCGACGATCTGGTCGCGACCGGCGGCACGGCGGAAGCCGCGGTGAAACTGCTCAAGCAGCTTGGCGCCGAAGTTTTGGCGGCCTGCTTCGTCATCGATCTGCCGGATCTGGGCGGCGCCGACAAAATCAGAATGCTCGGCGTGCCGGTGCGAACGCTGGTGAGCTTCGAGGGGCACTAGTGGTCCGATTCTAACATTCGCGCCCCGGTTCGGCAGGCTCTTACGCGAATGTTAGAATCAAAGGACCACTAGCAACTATTAGTGCTAGTGGAGCTTTGGATTTGACATTCGCTTCACGAGTTCGCGGCCCAGTGGGTAGCGAATGTCAAATCCGCTCCAATAGCGTCCGGCCCCGG
>CAYWNY010000190.1:0-6926 GCA_964459765.1 uncultured Hyphomicrobiales bacterium
GTCGACGGCATCACCGTCGAAGAGGCCGAGCACATGACCGCGACGCGGCTTTATCAGAATACTGCGCGCATCCATTTCGACCTGCACAGCGCCAAGCTTGGCCGCTTCGGCCGGCGGCTGATCTACGGTGGCCATGTGATCTCGCTGGCGCGCGCTCTCTCCTTCAACGGGCTCGCCAATGCCTTTCATGTTGCCGCCATCAACGGCGGCCGCCACGTAGCGCCGCTGTTCGCCGGCACGACAGTTTATGCGTGGTCGGAAGTGTTATCGAAGTCCGAGCTGCCGGGCCGCGACGACGTTGGCGCGCTGCGGCTGCGCACCATCGCGACTGGCGACCGGCCGTGCGGGGACTTTCCGCTCAAGACCGGCGACGACTATGATCCGGCGGTCTTGCTCGACCTCGATTATTGGGTGCTGATGCCACGATAATCGGGCGAAACGCCCGACTGGCGTTTGCGTATCTTGAATGGCGGACCATCGCGCGCAGCCGGTGGCTCGATGCAATGTGGAGCGGATCCATGCGTATGCTTGCGCTTCTGGTCGCATTTCTCATCGGCGCCACCGTGCTCGCCCATGCCGGCGACGATGTGCCCGCCGCCCAGTCGGTCATCCGGGCGCAGCAGGAAACCTTCAGCCGCGGCGACGATGCCGCGGCCTACTCCTTCGCGGCGCCGGCATTGCACAGCTATTTCCGGACGCCCGAAACTTTCATGTACATGGTGCGCAACGGCTATGCCCCGGTTTACCGGCACCGCAGTTTCGAATTTGGCGAAGCCACCATTGTTGACGGCAAGATCCGGCAGCTCGTGCATATCATCGACGCCGACGGCGTCGCCTGGGAAGCGCTCTACACGCTGGAACAGCAGGCGGACGGCAGCTACAAAATCAGCGCGTGCGTTTTGACCAAGGCGGTCATCTCGTAAGCCTCGATACCGCTCGACGGGCGGAGCCGGCGCCCCCGCTGGCATCCGCGGTTCGATCCGGGATATCGTTGTTCGACCGGGGGCAACATGCACATCGCGTCGGGCGTTCCGGCAACCATCGGCTTTTGCCTGCTCGCAGGTCTGTGCGCGCCGGCCTTCGCGCAGTCGTCGGCACCGCCCGATAAGAGCGGATACTGGCTCTTCGATCCGATGCCCGACAGCCAGATGCGTGATTTCTCGACCGACCGGCCGCCGAAAGCGAATGCGCCGAACACCGTCGATGCCGGCCACTTTCAGTACGAAACCGACATCGTCAATTTTGCCGAGCAGGGCACCGGCAAGACGCAAATCTTTACGCTGCTCGTGCCGAATCCGACATTCAAGGTCGGTCTCACCAATAATATCGACTTTGAGGTCAACGCCCCCACCCTCGTCGGCGTCCGTTCGGTCAATTCGGCGACCAATATGTCGAGCACGATCTGGGGCCTCGACGACGCGTTCATCCGCACCAAGATCAATCTGTGGGGCAATGACGGCGGCCCGAGTGCGCTAGCACTCATTCCCTATGTCAAGGCGCCGGTAGCGCCGGCCGGCATCGGCAACGGCGCCACCGAAGGCGGCATGATCGCGCCGCTGTCGTTTGCCCTGCCCGACGGGTTTACGCTTCTGTTCAATTCCGAAATCGACGGTTTGAAGAACAACGCCGACAACGGCCGCCACGCCAATTTCATGAATCTCGTCAATCTCAGTCACGAAGTAGTCAAGGGCGTGACCTTGTACATGGAATTCTGGTCCGATTTTAACGACGATCCGACGCAACGGACGACACAGCTGAGCTACGACCTCGCGGTTACCTGGCTGGTGCGCCCTAACCTGCAGCTCGACGCCGGCGTCGACGTTGGTCTCACCAGCGCGACGCCGATCATCCAGGTCTTTGCCGGGGTGTCGCAGCGGTTCTGACGACCGCCGCCGTCAATGCGGCTGCTTCGGCGCAGCACAGCTCCTTCGGCCGAGTACGACGCGACGGTCGATCAATTGCCGGCTGCGCCAGGTGGTAAGATAAATCGTGGTGTCCGGCGCAAACGCCGCAATCGTCGGCGCAAAATCGCGCCAGCTACGCACCGGCGATCCGTTGATCGCGGTGACGACATCATAGGCCGCGATATGCGCGTTAGCGGCAGGGCCGCCGGGGTCCGGCCGGCCAAAAATCGCGCCATAGGGTTCGACCATCCCGAGGCTGGCGGCAAAATCCGGGATCATCGGCGAAACGCGAACGCCGATCCAACTGCACGCCTGAGGGCCTTGCGCGCGCGCGGCAAACGGGCACCCCGCGGCAGCTGCGAAAACGGCAAGAAACAACGGCGCAACCAGCTTGGATCGTTTCATCCCAACCTCCGTATTGCGTTCACGCCAGTGGCGTCGCGGCGGCCGCCAAAATACTCGTCTCGATCTTGGTCAGACGCTGCTGTACTTTCAAAAGCTCGTCCTTCGGCAAATGGCCGGCGCAGCCGTCGGCGACGCGCCGCGCCCGTTCCAGAAGTTTCTCGTGCATATCCGCGTGCGTGGTGGTGCCAGCCATATCGTTGAAGGCGCGCATCAGCCGCAGGCTGACCGCAATATCCGCGACCGCATAATGCCTGATCTGCTCGAACGCGGTGTCGAGCAGGCCCTCGAAGGTCATCCACGGTACGACGAGGCGGAGCACGTGTGGCGGCGCGTAATAGTGCGTCGGCGGCGGGGCCCGGGCGATCCAGCAAATCATGATGCGGCTTAATTGGTCGACGCAGCTGATCGCCGTCGAGGGATCGTTGACCGCGGGCGATAAAGCACGCAGGCCGATATCGACGATCTGGATGATGCCGAACTCGATGTCCTGCTGCAGCGTGCGGGTCGGGCCGATATCGAAAGCGGCGACGAGATGCTGTTCGTGGTCGGCCGGCACCCGCTCCGGCCTGGAGACGCGCAGGACCGGTACCCCCGCAGGCACGAACTGGCCGACTCGCCGCTCCACATGCAAAGCGACGCGGTAGCTGCGCGCCAGCTCGATCAAATGGTCGACGTTGGTGTAGCGGATATAGCCGGAGGAGCGGCTCAGCACCGCGGCGCCGTCCGTCGTCGGCGTCACGTCGCCGCGGTCCTCGGCGCGAAACGACCCCCGCGGATAAGGCATCAGTTCGCCGATCACCAGCTCGGTTTCGCGCGCAATCCGATCGACGATGTGGTTGACGCTGATCGACAGCGAAATGTGATTGATGAAATAAATGAGCCAGGCAACGCAAACTAGCGCCAATAACATCGCGCCGGTGACGGTGGTGACCGGCGCGAAGGGATGCGGTTGGGCGCGCGCCGCCGGCAGCGCCGCCATGCAATAAGAGAAGGTGCCGAGGAAAACGCCCAAGGTCCATTGCGTCGTGCGGTCGCGCACGAAACTGATCAGAATGCGCGGCGAGAACTGGGTTGACGCTAGCGTGAGCGTCATCAGCAGGATCGCGAACACGATCGACACCACGGTCATGATCGAGGTGGCGATGCTGGAGAGGATGATCTGCGCCACCCCCGGATCGTCGTGCGACGGGAAGAGGATGTTAGGAATGACAGCGCCGATCGCCGGGTACGACTCCTCGAGCGACGACAACACTGCGCCGACCGCGCCCAAGACGACGGCGATGACCAGCGGCCGAATGAGAAAGCCGCCGCGCAATGAGTACATCGCGGCACGGATGAGGACGGGCAGGCGCTCAAACATTGTGGACGAGCCGGTCGTTGCGGTCGCTAGCGAACAATCGTTTCAAACTGCGCCGATTGTTGCTCTATCAGATTTTTGCCGCATGATCCTTTCGGAAAACCGGCTTCGGCCTCCGGATTGAGCGGGGGGCTAAATCTCGACTTGTTAGATCTCAACTTGGGCGCCAAGCTCAATGACCCGGTCGGGCGGAATGTGGAAAAACTCGGTCGCTGGCAGGGCGTTGCGGTGCATGGCCTCGAACACCTCGGCCCGGAAGGCGCCGACGCGGGAGCGCTTGTTGTTGGCGACAACCGTTATCCGGCCGACGAAAAACGAGGTGTCCATCATGGCGAAATGCAGGTCGCGGTCGCGGGCGGTACAGTCCTCCAGCACCCGCGGCACGTTGGGCTGCTCCATGAAGCCGTAGCGCGCGACGATGGCATAGAAGTTATCGCCGAGATCGGTCGTCTCCAGACGCCGCGCCGCGGCAACGCGGGGAACGTTCTCGGTCGTCACATGCATGAGGACGATGCGCTCGTGCAGCACTTTGTTATGCTTGAGATTATGGAGGAGCGGCACCGGCACGATGTCGAGCCGGCTGGTCATGTAGACGGCGGTACCCCGAACGCGCGATTTCCCGTGGACCTGCCTGATGAAGCTCGCCAGCGGCAGCGTGTCGCGCTCCAGCATTTGCAAGAGTACATGGCGGCCTCGCCACCACGTCGACATCAGGAAGAAGATAAGCGCGGCAACCACCAGCGGGAACCAGCCGCCCTGCAGCACTTTCATCAAATTCGCGCTGACGAAGGAAAGGTCGACGATCACGAACACCCCGGCGGTGGCCAGGCTGAGCGGCAGGTTCCAGCCCCAAATTTCCCGCATGGCCAGAAACATCAACACCGAGGTCAGCATCATGGTCAGCGACACGGCGATGCCGAACGCCGCCGCGAGATTGTCGGAGGACCGGAAACCGAGCGTCAGGCCGAGCGTGAGCGCCATCAGCGCCCAGTTGACGAAACCGATGTAAATCTGCCCGTAACCCGCCGCCGAGGTCTGCACGATGTGCAGTCGCGGACATAGTCCAAGCTGGATCGCCTGGCGGGTCATGGAAAATGCGCCGCTGATAATCGATTGACTAGCGATGACGGTGGCAACGGTCGCCAACGCCACCAGCGCAATTTGCCAGTTCTCCGGGCACAATGTGTAGAACGGATTGGAGCCGGCGCCGGCGGCGCCGTCGACCACGATCGCGGTTTGCCCGGCGTAGTTCAGAAGCAGCATCGGCAGCACCAAGCCATACCAAGCGAAGCGGATAGGCTTCGCGCCGAAATGGCCCATATCGGCATACAGCGCCTCCGCGCCGGTGGCGCATAGGAAGACGGCGCCGAGAACAAGAAAGCCGGTAAAGCCGTGGGTGAACAGATAACCGAGCCCCTGGCGGGGATCGAGCGCGATCAGCACGCCGGGATGAGTGAGGACGCCGCCAAGCCCAAGAATGCCGATGGTCACGAACCAGACGGTCATGATCGGGCCGAACAGCTTGCCGATGCGCTCGGTGCCTTGGGACTGCAGCGCAAACAGCCCGATCAGGATCACTGCCGACAATCCAACAATGTACGGCGCAATTGCCGGCAGCGGCGTTTCCAAGCCTTCGAGCGCGCTCAAGACCGAAATCGCCGGCGTGATCGCGCCGTCGCCGTAGAGCAGCGCCGCGCCGAGGATGCCGATGCCGATGACGACGGCGCGTTCGCCGTGCTTGATGCCGAGGAGCGACATCAAGGCGAGAATGCCGCCCTCGCCATCGTTGTCAGCGCGCATGACCACGGCGACGTATTTGATCGAGGTGGTCATCAGGAGCGTCCACACGATCAGCGACAGCATGCCGATCGCCACTTCAGGCGTCGCACCGCCGGCCCAATCGAGCGCGGTCTTGAGCGTGTATAGCGGGCTCGTGCCGATGTCGCCGTAGACGACACCGAGCGCGCCCAGCATCAGCCCGCCCAAATTGCCCCGAGGATGATGAGCGGGCTTAACGTCGGCGATAGTCGCTGCGGTCATTCATTCCACTTGGCTGCGATGCCAGCCTTTATGCCGGAGGTGATGTGACCGGATATTGACGGCGATCAAACCGGCTGCCGACCCTAGCCTGTCCGCAAATGCTCAACCAGTTGCCGCGCGTAAAGCGGCAATTCGGCCATGGCGCGGGTGCAGATGGTGAGTTCCCGTACCGCCCAGGTGTCGGTCAGCGGCACGATCGAGATCGCCATGGTCTTGGACACGCGCCGCGCAGTGCTTTCCGGCACGATGCCGATGCCGACATTGCATTCGACCAGCCGGCAGACGGCGTCGAAGCTGCGCAACTGGACGCGCAAGCGCAGCGGCCGGCCAATGCGTAGCGCCTTGGTCGCCAGGAAGCGTTGCAATGCGCTGGCGCGATCCAGGCCGACGAAGTCGCGGTCGAGCACCTCGCCGAACGCGATCTTAGCGCGCTTGGCCAACGGATGCTCGCGGGCGACGACCAGCACAAAGCGGTCGCGGCGGTAGGGGTAGGTCTCGAGCGTGCCGGCATCGACCGTGCCGGCGACGATGCCGATATCGGCCACTCCCTCGGCGATAAGACCGACGATTTCGTCGCTTAAGCGTTCTTCCAAATCGACGCTCACGGTCGGGTGCGTGCCCAGAAACGAGCTGAGCGCTTCGGGCAGGAACTCGGTCAGCGCGTTGGTATTCGACAAGACGCGGATCTGGCCGCCGAGCCCGCCGCTATAGGCGCCGAGATCTTCATGCAGCCGCTCGGCTTGGCGCAGTATGGCGCGCGCGTGCTGCAGCAGCGTGCGACCGGCTTGCGTCGGGGTAACGCCCGCTCGTCCGCGGGTGAGCAGGGCAACGCCGAGCGTCGCCTCCATGTTGCGGATGCGCGTGGAGGCGGCGGCCAGCGCCAGGTTCGAACGTCGCGCGCCATGCGTGATGCTGCCGGCATCGACGACGTGGCGGAACAGGCTCAAATCGGCGAGATCGAACCGCATGGGCAGCGCGTCCTCATCCTTCGCGTTACACGAAGTCTGGCTTTCAACAACGCCAATTGTAATCGTACAATTGGATGCTAATCTTTCGCTATTGGCGAAGCTAATTGAATGCGGCCGTTCTTGCCCAGCGCGATCGGTCTAGATTGGAGCGTTGGGATTGGCTAGGAACAACGAGCAAATTCGGATGAGCCCAATGGCCGAAACCAAGGCCCCCACCGCGCGGCCGCTGTCGCCGCACCTGCAAATCTACCG
>CAYWNY010000191.1:0-6924 GCA_964459765.1 uncultured Hyphomicrobiales bacterium
CTCACGAACAAAACTCTTCCAAGTTGGGGGCCATCCACACATGAGGCGGCTTATTTCAACTGCGTCGAGATCGACGAAAAAGGTGGTGTTGACTTTGGTGCCAAGGTTTTTGGTCACCGCGATAATTGCGATCGTAATGCCGGCGGCGATCAAGCCATACTCGATGGCGGTCGCACTATTCGTCTTTCAAGAACCTGACAATGGAACCGATGAGCGGACGTACACCGGCGGAAAGTTCGCTGCCCAATTGTCCGCCTTATAGGCCGCCGCCGCTAAAGCATCGGTTAAAGCATCGGTTAATCTGATCTTCAGGGAATTGGGGTAGCTGGAAATGTTCCTAACGGAACAATTGGCGAACTTTAGAACGTCCGCGGGCTCGATTGGCCGAGGTCGCCTGCCGCTCGTTTTCGACCGGTCTACATCTCTGTGTCGCCGCCGGTCGGCGTCAGCGCGCTGGCGAATTCGCGGCGCACGCCGACCGGCGGAAATAAATACAAATCCATCAACCAGACCCACTGCCGCTGCGGGAAATGGTCGAGCAGCTTTTCTGCTTCGCGCTTAGCCGCCGGAAAGCGTTTGCCCCAGCCGGCGTAATCGCGGACCAACACCTCCAGCGCCACGATGGCCGTAGCGATCTGGAGGAACGAATCGTTGGCGCGTTTGGCGCCGCGCGATTTCGATGCCTTCTTGAAGATCCGCATCAGGTCGCGGTCATATTCGATGACGTTGCGCGCATCCGACAGCCAAAGCATGTCGGGCAGGCTGACGTAACCGTAGATGGCGTGATAGCTTTCGATCAGCGATCGACATTTGTCGGCAAGCTCGCGCGGCACAAAGCGATGGTGAGTTGCCGTCGTGCCGCCCGCGTCCGGCGCGGCATCGGCCGTCCGCGGGTCGCCGTCCGACGGCATTTTCAATGCCCGAGTCGCAGCCAAGATACCCCTCGATGGCGCAATGCCGTCGATCTTGCCGCAGGCGACATATACAAGCGAGATTAGTCCTGGCCCGCCAAAATAT
The DNA here is from genome assembly GCA_964459765.1 of uncultured Hyphomicrobiales bacterium. Lineage (GTDB taxonomy): Bacteria > Pseudomonadota > Alphaproteobacteria > Rhizobiales > Xanthobacteraceae > BOG-931. The sequence goes on from CAYWNY010000191.1 coordinate 1,018, forward strand.
ATAAATAATATCCGTATGCTTGGTTGCGGCCTAACCAGGTGGCTATCGGGGTGCGAAGAGCCGAGGGCGGTACGGGTTCGGCCATGCCGGAAGTGTATTTTGACTACTGTGACCGGAGCGCTACAGTTCCTCAAACTCTGTGGTTTTTAGACGCCCGCGCTGGGCGGTAAAGCCCAATAGGTACATGAATTTTCGTTCCTTTCGACCGGTCGGCGAGCATTGCCTCGGCCGCGCCAACCGACAGCCGCCATATTAAGCTTTGGTGGAAAGGAATGATTAACCATTATGCATACGCCGGAAACGTGGCTATTTAGACTATTATTAGGCTACTAAAAGCCGCTCACTGCAATATCGACTTCCTTCGCTGCCCTGCGAAAAATCGCAGTGCTGGGGTCACTGCTGCGAAGGTGCGCTGCGTATTATGCGCGTTTCGCCGCTGCGATAAGCAAGGGCGGGGTTGGGGTCATGAAGAAACTGATTTTTGTTGTCGGCGTCTTGTTGCTGGTGGTCAGCGCATCAGGCCGCGCGATGGCGGGCGATGGGTACTATGGGGCGTGGCAGAATGGTTTGCCGACAGCGGTTACGTTCGGTGCCGCGACTTGCGATCCATGGGTCGACTATAACTGCACGCCGCCGAAGCTTTCGCCGCAGGCCATGAAGGCGATGGAGAGAAGCGGCAACTGCGATCCCTACCTCGACTACAAATGTCTCGACACTTATCTGGGTGACAACCCCGCGGTTCGTTTCTTTCGCTACTACCAGCTCGAATGGGGCAAGGGCGTCGCGCCGGCCGACCCGAACGGGCCGGCGAGCAGCCGGGCCGAAGCGGTGGCTCCGCCGACGCCGCAGAGTACGCCGCCAATGCCGTTTACCGAATGGCCGTACGGCGGCACGCAGAACATCGGCAAGACTCTCCCGAACTCGGTCGACAGCCCGTTGATGGTTGCTATTGCCAACACCGGGTTCGGCAAATTGCTCAACGATTCGCATGTGCAGATTTACGGCTGGGTTGCGCCTGCCGGTAACATCAGCAGCAACAGCGTCAAACCCGGCGGCAACCTGCCGATTTCATACGACTACACGCCGAACACCGTGCAACTTGACCAGGCGGTGCTCTATGTCGAGCGCCTGCCCGACGAAGTGCAGAACTCCCACTTCGACTGGGGCTTCCGCGTCGCAAGTCTCTACGGTGTCGACTATCGTTACACCACCGCTTATGGCCTGTTCAGCAATCAGTTGTTGAAAGAGAACCTCACCAACGGTTATGACGCGCCGATGATATATGTGGACCTCTACTTCCCTGTTCTTCAGGGCTTGAACGTCCGCATCGGCCGCTTCATCTCCATCCCGGACATCGAGGCGCAGCTTGCGCCGAACAACTACACTTACGTTCACTCCCTGACCTACACTTGGGACAACTACACCAACACCGGCATCGAGTTCACGCAGGCCCTTACCAAAAACTGGATCCTGCAACTCGGCACTTCGATCGGCACCGAGGCGTTGCCCTGGCAATGGGGTGCGCGCGTGCCAAACTATTATGTGCAAACGGGCAACAATGCCGCCGGATTTGGTGCGGGCGTCGATCCGCTCTTTCCGGGTTCGTCGATGCTGCGCGATCCTGGCGCGGTGCCATCGATCACCGCCGGCGTTCGCTGGACCAGCGACGACGGCCGCGACGACTTGAATTTCGTCCTGGATGCCTGGAACAGCGGAACGCAGGGTTACAACAACCTGCAATGGATGGGCTTTACCTACTATCACAAGCTCAACGACTACTGGCACATCTCGTTCGAGACCTGGAACATTCACAACTTCAATGTTCCCGACTTGAACAACCCGGCTGCTGCGGCGCTGGTCGCCAACAATGGTTCGCCGTTCGGCCCGGCCTTTATGCAGTTCAACGGACCAAACATGGCGGTCTGCCTCGGCGCCAAGAATTGGACGGCGGCTGGTGGTGCCACGGCGGTGGCCGGCGCGCCGCTCACCTGCACGACCGATCAGCAAACCTTCCTGCTGTACGTCAACTACTCGCCGAACAAGCTGAATAACTTCTCCCTGCGCACCGAGTACTTCAACGATCCGCAGGGTCAGCGCACTGGTGTGCCGACCGCCTATGCCGATGTGGCATTGGGCTGGCAGCACTGGTTCTCGCCGCAGATCGAGATCCGGCCGGAAATCGGCTATTACCGCTCGATCGATAACCCGGCCTTCAACGGCAACGCCAACGCGGCCGCCGCTGGGCAGATTCCAATTCCACCGTCGCGGAACTGGTCGGTCATCGCGGCGAGCGACATCATCATTCACTTCTAAGGGGTGGACGGGGACATCGGCGGTGCAACGCGGGCCATGGCGAACATGGTCTCGTGTTGCACCGCCGAAGTTTCGGCATTCTGCGACCGCCAAAGTTGTGCCCATAATGTGTGCAACGTTTTTTAGACATGTTGCGTATTTGGGCAAAGCGCGAAGATTGGATCGTGGTATATATAAATTTCAAATTTCTTTGGCCTCAAAAGCATCTCGACTTCCTATGAGGACGTAGCGAAAGTTACCTATGACAAATGCCAGCCGGGTGCGTGCAGCGCAGCAACTGAGCGCTTCGGAAAGGCAAAAAAGGTGTCAACTCTTCAGGAACGGCGCGAACTTCGCGATTTGACCGCAGGCTTGCCGATAAGAGATGGCAACGCGATTTCGGCGCGGTTCAGGGCCGCATGGCTAGTCTTGCTCACCGCAAATGCCATCCCGATCGGAGCAACGTTTGCTCTGGTTTGGCTGGCGACCGTCAGCTTGGTTGTCCTCAATTATTTCGTTGCGTACAATCTCGTCTCGCTCGTCTACATGCTCCCCGTCGTCGTGGCGGCGACGCAGTGGGGGATCGGATCCGGCATTCTTGCCGCCGTCGCCGGGGCCGCGGCAGCAGACTTCTTCTTCTATCCACCGTTTTACAGCGTGTGGATTCGCGATCCGCAAAATGTGGTCGATCTGATCCTGTTCCTGTTGGTCGCGCTCGTCACCAGCAATCTTGCCGCGCGTCTGAAGAATGAGGCGCTTGCGGTAAGCCGCCGCGAGAAGGAGATCAGGGAGCTGCATTCCTTCTCGCAGGGGCTCGCGACCTGCCTTAACAGCCGCGACTTGCTGTTTGCGGTGCAGGACTATCTCTCCAATACCTTGCGCTACCGGGCCGTGCTGATTGCCGCCGGCCAGGACGATTACGGCATCGACGACGCCGGCGCCGTGCCGGACGAAGTCCGCGGCGAGGCTGCGAAACTGGCCGCCGCCAATGCCTCGAAGCCGTCGACCGTGGTAGAGGTCCGCAGCGGCCGCGCCTGGCTGGTGCGGGCGATTTCGTCGGAAATCCTCGGCTACGGCGCCATCGCGGTTCAGATCGGCGACAGCGCCGGCGAAAGCACCGACGTTACCGCACAGCGTGTCGAGAGCCTGCTTGAGGAAGCCACCCTCACGCTGAAGCATCTAAAGACCAAGGAAGCGATCGAACAGGCGACCGTCGATTACCGCACCGAAATCCTGCGCGACGCGCTGATCGGCGGCGTCTCGCATGAGCTGCGCACCCCGCTCGCGTCCATCCTCGGCAGCTGCAGTGTGCTCAATCAGCTGCCGACGATCACGGGCGACAGCCAGTCGAGTGAGCTGATTCAGGCGATCGCCGAGCAGGCCGGGCAGCTCGACGGCGAAATTCGCGATCTGCTCGACGCCACCCGCATCAGCGCCGACGGCGTGCGCCCGCGATTGATGTGGACCGATCCGACCGACATCGTTAGCGGCGCGCTTAAGCAGAAAGAGCGCCGGCTCGCCTCGCACTGGGTCACGGTCGACGTGATCCGCGACGTACCGCTGGTGCATGTGGATTCGACGCTGGTCGAGCAGGCCTTGGGTCAGCTTCTGGAAAATGCCGCCAAATATTCGCCGCTCGGTAGTGAGATCAAGGTTTCGAGCCGCTGCGAGCAGGATTGCGTGGTGCTGTCGGTGCGCGACTACGGCAGCGGGCTCAACCCGGACGAGAAGAGCCAATTGGGCAAACGCTCGTTCCGCGGCCGCGGCCAAGGCGCCGACGGCTCCGGTCTCGGTTTGTGGATCGCCAGCACGTTCATCGCCGCCAATGGCGGCAGCCTGCATGCCGAAAGCCAGGGTCCAAATTTGGGTACGACAATGTCGCTCCGGCTGCCGACGATGTCGGCGTCTACCCCGGAGCTAGTGGACGCCCTCAATGACTAAGGTCCTGGTCATTGATGATGAAGCGCAGATCAGACGCTTTCTGCGCGCGGGGTTTGAGCTTCATGGTTTCACAGTGGTCGAGGCCGAGAATGCCACCGAGGGTCTGCGCGCGGCGACCATGAGCGCGGTCGACCTGATCATCCTCGACCTCAATCTTCCCGACCTCGAAGGCGCCGAAGTGCTCGAGCGCATCCGCTCGTGGTCCAACATTCCGATTATCGTGCTGTCGATAGACGCCGACGAGCACGAGAAGGTGCGGCTCTTGCGGCTCGGCGCCGACGATTACGTGGTCAAGCCGTTCGGCATTTCCGAATTATTAGCGCGCAGCGACGCGGCGTTGCGCCGGCATTTGCGCGGCACCAACCGCGATCCGGTGGTGCGCGCTGGGCCGCTTTCGGTCGATCTGGTGTCGCGCGTCGTCACGCTCGACGGCAAGCGCGTGCAGTTGACGCGCAAGGAATACACACTGCTGCACGGGCTGGCGACCCATGTCGGCCTTGTCGTCACCCATCAGCAATTGATCCGGGAAATTTGGGGCGGCCATGCCGGCAACATTCAGTATCTGCGCATTCTGGTGCGCAAGTTGCGGCAAAAGATCGAGGTCGATGCAACGCAGCCGCAGCTGATTGTCAGCGAATCGGGTGTTGGCTACCGGCTCGATCAGGGTGAGGCGGGGGCGGCGCACCGGCGGCGCGGAATTTCCTCCGATACTTACGCCTGATTCGCGCTCGATTTCGCGCGAGGCCGCCTAAGGCTCGATCAAACGTCCGGCGGTGGCTTTGATCACCGCCTCGGTGCGGGTCGAGGCGCCGAGCTTGGCGCGGGCGTTGTCGATGTGAAAATCGATCGTACGCTTGGTCAGCCCGACGATTTGCCCGATTTCGACCGACGTCTTGCCGCGGGCTACCCAGGTCAGCACTTCGACTTCGCGGTCGTTCAAGTCGACGAGCTTCGGCCACAGCCCGGTGCGCGCCACGCCGGCCAGCCGCGCTTCGATGATGGTTTCCAGCACCTCGAAATCGATCGGCTTGGTGACATAGTCATCGGCGCCCAATTGCCGCCCCCTGAGCTCATTGTCGCGATCAGTCAACGCGGTCAGGAAGATGAAGGGCATCTTGGCAAAGCGCGGTGCAAGCGCGATCAGCCGCTCGAGGAGCTCGAAGCCGGACATCATCGGCATGCTGATGTCTGACAACACCAGATCGGGCAGGGTCTTGAGGATAGCGGCCAGCCCGTCGCGTCCGTCATGCGCCACCGTCACCGCATAGCCGCGGTCTACAAGCTCCTCGGCGATCAGCGCCGCGGTCTCGCGATCGTCTTCGATACACAGAATCTTTCGTTGCGGTTCCGACATTGGGTCCGGATCTAAGCGTCATGGCGATGCTAGCGGAAATACCGGCCGATTTCAGCCCATCCGCGGCCGGCAGCGGGCGGAGCTGTCATTTGTCCAGTCTCCGCCGCTAACCTTTCCGCCGCTAACCGCTTTCAATATAGGCTATAATACCGTCTTGCTCAGGCCTGCCTCGACGCAGTCCTCTTAAGGGTCCAAATCGCACCGACAGTTGCGCCCATGTGGCAGCCGCACTCGATTCGCTTTCACCTGACCGCGGTCTTCCTGCTGTTCTTTTTGCTGGTGGTCGTCCTCGGCCTGTTCAGCATCTGGCGGCTGAGCAA
>CAYWNY010000192.1:0-6885 GCA_964459765.1 uncultured Hyphomicrobiales bacterium
GCCTCGGCGCCCATATGCGAGGTGCCGAGGCCCTTGCCCTTGAGGATATGCCGTTCCTTGATACCGGTGCGCTCGACGATCCACTCGTCGCTGGTCTCGACCATCCGGGCTAGCTCGACGTTGGTCAGCACGTCGGGCGGGACATAGCCGTACACGCCGGTAATGGCGGCGCGGATGGCCGATTGGTGCTTTTTGGCTTTCTTGGTCATACGCCCCGGTACGCGCCGTTACGCAATACGCTGTCCCCGACTACCAGTTTGGCTATCGTATGGACAAGCGGTTAACTGTGGGTAGCACCGCGCCCGGAACGGGCGGCATCAAGGACAAGGCCCGCGGCTTTGGCGCTCGGCGCCGCCTCAAGCGCCATAATGCGATCGAGCCGGGCGAAAGCCTCGGTCTGCTGCGCCCGCTCGGGCGTCTCGGAAAACAGCGGGATAAGCGCATCGGCGACGTTGCGCGGCGTGCAGTCACGCTGCAGGAATTCCGGCACCACATTCTCGCCAATCACGAGATTGGCCAGGATGACGCTTGGCAGTCGCGAGCGCAGCCGAATGATCCGCTCGGCGACGATTTCCTCAAGCAGCGAGACACGGTAGGCCGCGACGGTCGGAATGCCGGACAGCGCGAGTTCGAGCGTCACCGTGCCCGACGCTGCAAGCGCGACGCTGGCATTGCGGAAAGCCACCCATTTCTCGGTCGCTTCGGTGACGATGCGCGGCTTTAGCGCCCAGCCGGCGACGCCGGTGCGAACGAGCGGCAGGAGATGCGGCATCGTTGGCAACACCGGTTCCATCGGGCCGACGCGAGCGCTCACCTGCGCAAGCGCTTCGCCAAAGATCGACAGCAGACGACCGATTTCGCTCGAGCGGCTGCCCGGCAGGACCAGCACCAGCGGCGGATCGACGCGCCGCCGTTGCGCCTCCGCGGCGTTAGGGCGCAAATCCGACAGCCGTTCGATCAGCGGATGCCCCACATAAGAGCATGGTGGACCGCCGAGCCGCTCATGGACGGCGGGTTCGAACGGCAGGATGGCGAGTACGCGGTCGACATAAGCGCGCATCGCACGCGCCCGGCCAGGCCGCCAAGCCCAGACCGACGGCGAGACATAATCGAGTATCGGAACCGACGGCAGGCGGCGGCGCACGCGGCGCGCCACGCGGTGAGTGAAATCAGGGCTGTCGATGATGACCAGTGCGTCGGGGTTCGAAGCAATCACCATCTCGGCGGCTTCGCCGATCCGCCGCAAAATCATCGGCAGACGCCGCGGAATGGAGTTAAAGCCGATGATGGCCAGGTCGTCGATCGGAAACGGACTCTCGATCCCGGCCGCCGCCATCGCGCGCCCGCCGACGCCGGCAAGTTTGACCGCACCACCGGTCTGCTCGATGAGCGCGCACGCCAACGCGCCGCCGAGTGCGTCGCCGGATTCTTCAGCGGCAATCAGAACGATCGATAAGCTCCGCGGTGGCCGAGCGTCGCTCATGCCGGCATGCCTTCGGGCATCCCGAGAAGGAAGATGTTTTCGCGGTCGGCGACGGCAATGACCGAAGCCGCCTCGGCGACGATCGAACTGCCCGCGGTCACCGCAAGCCCGGCAAGGCCAGCGCGTGCCACATTCTCCACGGTCCGCGGCCCGATTGCCGGCAAGTCGAAGCGGCGATCCTGGCCGGGCTTCGGCGCCTTGACCAATACGCCGACGCCCAACGGCGTCGTCACACGGCCCTTGCCGCGTAGCTCGGCAATGCGGGCAAGCATGTTGTCGGTGCCTTCAGCGGCCTCGACCGCCAGCACATGGTTGTTGGCGACGACCACGGCTTGGCCGACGTCGAGTGGCCCGAGCGCCGTGATCACTTCGAGCGCGCGCGCGATGTCGGCGCGGTCGCGCGGCGACGGCGCGTTGCGGCCGAGGATTCCTTCGGGCACCACGATTCCCGGCGCCACCTGGTCGACGCCGATGATTTTGACGCCGCCGTCTTCGAACAGGCTCGCCACGCCGGACAGAAGGCGATTGTCGCCGCCGCGGAAAAAACGGATCACGTGCGGCAACAGGCGAAGCAACTGCCAATCCAATCGGATTTGCGTCAGCGGTGGACGCAGCACGGTGCCGATGAACAGCGCCTCGCGGCAGTTCTCGGCGCGGGCGAGGCGAAAGAACCGGCCGGCCTGCCCGATCGCGATCCAATGATGGTCGTAGCGTTCGATCACCTCCGGATCGGCCCAGCCGCGCACCGCAAACATCACCGGCCGCCGGCCGCGGCGCTTGATAGCCTCGGCAACGGCGCCGGGAAAACTGCCGCCGCCGCAGATCACGGCCACGGGCCCACCGGCGGCAGCCATCACACTGTCGCTCGGCGCATCAGGCCGCATCGCCGTCGCCAAGATCTTTGCCGCCATCTTCGCCGCCACCGTCGACACGCGGGCGCATGAGCGGCCGCTTGCGGCCAGCGCGAATAAAAGCAACGACTTTTTCCACCAGCGGCTCACCGGCGAATTCGCGGGCCACCGCCTCAACGCGGTCCCCAAGCCGCCCTTCGGTATAGAACAGACTGCGATAAGCTCGCCGCAACTGGTGCAGCTGGGCGCGCGTTACGCCGCGGCGGCGCAGCCCAACAACGTTGAGACCGACCAGCGCTCCGGTCTGGCCAAGCGCAAAACCGAACGGAATGATGTCGTCGCGCGCCGCCGACATGCCGGCCATCATGACGCCCTCGCCGATCCGCACGAATTGATGGATCGCCACATGGCCGCCGAGGAAGGTGTGATCGCCGACCGAAACGTGACCGCCGAGCACGGCGTTGTTGGCAAAGGTTATGTCGTTGCCGAGCTGGCAATCGTGACCGACATGCGAACCGACCATGAAGAAGCAACGCTCGCCGACGCGGGTGGCGCCGCCGCCATCTTCGGTGCCGGTGTTCATGGTCACACCTTCGCGCAGCTCGCAGCGGGCGCCGATAAATAACTGCGTCGCCCCGCCGCGATAATGCACCGATTGCGGCGGCGTGCCGAGCGAGCAAAACGGATAGACGATGGTATCGTCGCCGATCGTGGTGACGCCGGCGACATTGACATGGCCCAGAAGGCGCACGCCGCTTTTCAGTTCGACTTGCGGACCGACCAGACAATACGGACCGATCTGCACGCCCTCGCCAAGGCGCGCGCCGTCGGCAACGCGCGCGGTCCGGTCGATCGTCATTATTTAGTCCTCGGTCACAAGCGCGCCGACTTCAGCCTCGGCGATCAATGCGCTGCCGACTTTGGCCTCGGCCTTATACCACCACATGTTGCGGCGGTGCGCGATCTTGTCGACGTGATATTCAAGCGTGTCGCCGGGAATCGCGGGCTTGCGAAACTTGGCCTTGTCAATGGTGAGAAAGAAAACTTTGCGCGGCCGTTCGCGCGGCGGCATGCTGCGCAGGCACAATACCCCCGCGGTTTGCGCCATACCCTCGATCACCAGCACGCCCGGCATGACCGGATTGTCGGGAAAATGGCCCATGAATTGCGGCTCGTTGACGGTGATGTTCTTGATGCCGACGGCGTGGTCGTCGCCGCGCATGTCGATGACGCGGTCGACCATGAGAAACGGATAACGATGTGGCAGAAGCCGCAGGATGTCGTGTATGTCGGCAACGCCGAGGGTGTCTCCGGTCATTCTTCTTTTTCCCCGCCATTGCCGCCGCGCGCCAGCCGCCGCAGCGCTGCTACGCCCCGGAAAAAATCGCGCGCCGGAAGCGCCGGCGAGCCGAGCCAGCGGCTGCCGGCCGGCACGTCGTGCATATAGCCGCTTTGGGCGCCGAGCATCGCACCGGCACCGACGGTGACGTGATCGGCAAGGCCGACCTGGCCGCCCATCATCACGAAGTCTCCAACCTGCGAGCTGCCTGAAATGCCGACCTGCCCGGCAATCAAACAATGCCGGCCGATGCTGACGTTGTGTGCGATTTGCACGAGATTGTCGATCTTGGTGCCTTCGCCGACGACGGTATCGCGGGTCGAGCCGCGGTCGATGGTGGAATTGGCGCCGATCTCCACATCATCTTGAATGATGACGCGGCGGGCCTGTGGAATTTTCTGATGCCCCCGCGGCGATGGCAGATAGCCGAACCCGTCCTGGCCGATGCGCGCTCCGGGGTGGATGATCACCCGATCGCCTATTAGCGCGCACAACACCGATGCGCCGGCGCCGATGACGCAATTGCGGCCGATGGTCACGCCCGGTCCGATCACGGCGCCCGCGGCGATCAGCGTGCCGGCGCCGATTTCGGCTTGCGGGCCGACGACCGCCAGCGGATCGATGACGACGCCGGCCTCAACCCGCGCCGTCGGATGCACATGCGCGCCTTCCGCCCGGCCAGTCACGCCGAACAGCGACGATGGCCGCAGCGCCGCGGGAAACAATGCGCGCGCTACGGCGACAAAGGCGCGATAGGGCTCCGCTGAAATCAAAACGGTCAGGCCGGCCGGCGCGCGCGTCTCGAAACGGGGCGCCAGCAGGCACACCCCGGCATGCGTCGTCATCAGCGCGTCGAGATACTTGGCGTTATCGAGGAACGTGATGTCGGAGAGCCGCGCGGTGTCGAGCGGCGCGACATTGCGGATGCGCCGATCGAGCATCCCCTCGCCGCGCGGCTCGGCTTTCGTCAGCGCGACGATCTCGGCGATCGTCAGTTCGCGGGCGACGGCGAAGAAATCCGGCATGCGCGCTGCCTTACCAAAGCCGGCAGGGCGCGATCAGAATCGCGTTCCCCCGCCGAACTGGAACCATTGCGTGCGGTCATACGATTGTTTCAAGATCGGGTAGGCGAAATCGAAACGCAACGGACCGAACGGCGAGTCCCAGATGATGCTGGCGCCGGCCGACATGCGCGGCGCCGCCGTGTCGGCATACTGCATGGCGCAGTTGCCGCAAACATAGGAAACACCGGTATTGGTGGTGATGAGGCCGTTGACTTCGCCGTTTGCCGGCCAGGTCGTTTCGCCCTTGTAACCCCATTCGGCGCCGGAATCGACAAACAAGGCGCCGCGCATGCCGATATCCTTCGGCAGGAAGAACAGTGGATACTGTACTTCGAGGCTCGCGCCCCAATACATCGTGCCGCCGAGGGCGTCGTTCGCAGTACCCGATGTGATATCTCTAGGCCCAAAGCCGGCGGGCTGGAACCCGCGCACGACGTTCGGGCCCATCTTGAAGTCATCGAGCATCCGCACATAGTTGGACTCGCCGTTCGGTCCTGTTTTCAGACCGTACATGTCGCCGCCCTGCAGATGTACGATGCTGATCAGATCGGAGACGATTTCGTAATAGGCGCGCATATCGGCGATCGACCGGATGTAGTAGCTGTCGCCGCCCAGCCCAGCGAAATCCTGACCAAAGCTGAACAAAATGCCGTTGGTCGGCTTTTTGTTGTTGTCGAGGACGTTATAGGTGAAGCCATAACCGGCGAGAGAGGTCAGATAACCGCCGGCGGCAAGCTCCTCGCGAACCGGCAGCGAGGCGATGTACAGCGGGGTCGTTGTGCCGTTTTCGTACAAACAGTTGGATTGGTTCACGCCGGAGTTGTTGAGGCCATTGATGTTGAAGCCGGGATAAGCGGCGGCGAGCACGCCGGCGTTGGTAGCGGCGTTGATAGCGTTGAGGGTCGGGAATGTGTTTCCGAAGTTCGGGTTGACGTTGGCGCAGTCGTTCAGTGTCGAGATCAGGTTGATCTCGTTATAATAGATCGAATAGCGCAGCTGAAACGAAAGGTCTTCGCGCAGCGGAATCCCGAGCTTTAAGTTGGTGCCGATATTGGTCGTTCCGTATGACAGATAGGGGCTCGCAATCGTCTCCCGCGCGAACAGATCGATGCCGGCGGACAGCCGCTGGTCGAAGAAATAAGGCTCGAGGAAATTTAATTCGACCGACCGGATGTATTGTCCGACGGTCAGCGACGCCCGCCCGTAGCGGCCGGTTCCCAGCAGGTTGCGCTCCGAGATCGACACCTGCCCCATAAAACCTTCCGCGGTCGAGTAACCGCCCATGACCGAGAAGTCGCCCGTCGATTGCTCCTCAACGTCGACGTTGATCACAACGCGATCCGGCGCCGATCCGGGCTCGTTGGTGATCTTCACGGTCTTGAAGAAGTTGAGGTTCTTGATGCGCCGCTCAGCGCGATCGATCAGCGCCCGGTTGTAAGGGTCGCCTTCGGAAATATCGAATTCGCGGCGGATGACGTAGTCGCGGGTCCGTGTGTTGCCGCGAATATTGATGCGTTCAATGTAGGCGCGCACACCCTCGTCGATGACGTACGCGATACCGATGGTGTGATCATGCGCGTTGCGGTCGCCGCGCGGCCGCACAGTGGCGAACGGATAGCCGTGCTTGGTGATTTCGACGGTCAGGTCCTCGACGGTCTTTTCCACCAGATCGCCGTTATAGACATCGCCCTTGTGCGTGCGCAGCACCGAGCGCAGCGATTGCGGATCAACCGCGCGGACATTCGATTGGATGTCGATCGCGCCGAACCGGTAGAGCGCCCCTTCCTCGATGGTGAAGGTGATAACGAAGCCCTTCAGCGCCGGATCGTATTCGCCGGTGGCGGAAACGACCTGCACGTCGGCATAACCGTGACTGAGATAAAAACGGCGGATCAGATCGCGGTCGGCCTCGATGCGATCGGGATCGTAGACGTCAGTGGTCTGCAGGAAGCTCAACAAGTTCGACGTCGAAGTCTTGATCACGTCCTTGAGCCGGTAATCCGTATAGACGTGATTGCCGACAAAAACGAGGCTCTTGACGCCGGTCTTTTCGCCTTCGTTGATTTCGAAAATCAGATCGACACGATTGTTCGGCCGCTCGATGATTTTCGGCACGACCTGGACGTCGAAGCGGCCGTTGCGGTGATA
>CAYWNY010000193.1:0-6860 GCA_964459765.1 uncultured Hyphomicrobiales bacterium
ACACCGTCGCCATGGTGTTGGCGGTGAATTGCGCGCCGCAGGCGCCGGCCGACGGGCAGGCGTTTTGTTCCAGTATGTCGAGGTCCGTGTCCGACATGGCGCCGATCGAGTGCCGGCCGACCGCCTCGTAGACGTCCTGAATGGTCACCGGCTTGCCCTTGAAGGTGCCCGGCAGGATCGAGCCGCCATAAATGAAGATGGCTGGGACGTTGAGCCGGCACATCGCCATCATCATGCCCGGCTGCGACTTGTCGCACCCGGCAACGCCGACCAGCGCATCGTAGGAATGGCCCCGAACCGTCAATTCGATGGAATCGGCGATGACCTCGCGCGAGGGCAGCGAGGACCTCATGCCGGCATGGCCCATGGCGATGCCGTCGGTCACGGTGATGGTGCAGAACTCGCGCGGCGTGCCGCCGACCGAAGCCACACCGAGTTTGACGGCCTGGGTCTGGCGCATCAACGCGATGTTGCAGGGCGCCGCCTCGTTCCAGCAGCTGGCGACGCCGATGAAAGGCTGATGAATCTGTTCTTTGGTCAGACCCATCGCATAATAAAAGGCGCGATGCGGCGCGCGCTCGGCGCCTTCGGTGGCGTGGCGGCTTGGCAGCCTGGATTTCAAATTAGTCTTGGCGTCCATTTACTCGTACTGGCCGAAACGGCCTCCTCGCCCCACTCGCCCCGACCTCAAGCCCCGGCCTTGAGATCGAAGTGCGGCTCAAGCCAGCAAACCTGCGGCTTTCGCCCTACGGATATCGTCTCGAAAAATCCTATGGCCAAAAAGCGGCGTGCGACGACGCTGCAGTGCGAGATGAGCAAATCTTCCCAGGCTGTTGCTTGGGAGCCACAGATTCATGCTTCGGGACACGCTTATTTAATCGGCTGTTTACCAAACACCAGCGGTCTAGCAACGATCGGCACATGCCAAAACACCTGAGCCGCGCCTTCTTTGGCCGCCGCGTGCTCGACGTCGCGCACGATTTGATCGGTGCCACCTTGCTGTTCAAGGGCGTCGGCGGCCGCATTGTTGAACTGGAGGCCTATGACCACACCGACCCGGCGGCGCACAGTTTTCGCGGCCAAACGCCGCGAAATGTAGTGATGTTCGGCCCGCCGGGCTTTGCCTATGTCTACCGCTCTTACGGAATTCACTGGTGCCTTAACTTCGTTTGCGAGCCGGCGGGCTCGGCCAGTGCGGTTTTAATCCGGGCGCTAGAGCCGACCGCCGGGCTTGCGGCCATGCGGCGACGGCGCGGGCTGGCTGACGAGCGGCTGCTCTGCTCGGGTCCGGGACGACTCTGCGAGGCCTTGGGTATCACCAGCGCGCAGTACGGCTTGCCGCTGGATAGGCCGCCGTTTGAGCTTCTGGCACGGTCCGGCGATGTCGAAATTGTGGTCGGGCCGCGCATCGGCCTCACCAAGGCGGTCAAAACGCCATGGCGTTACGGCCTGAAGGACTCGCGCTTCCTGAGCAAGCCCTTCAAGCCTCAAGTCTGAAGGCCGGGTCGAATCCGAGGTCTTTGCGGGCTTTTTCGATGGAAACGGCGCCGTCATCCTCGGCAATGTTGTAGATGCCCGGCGCGCCCCGGCTCAGCGCCAGCAATGCCGCGTGCGCCGCAGCATCGACATGCACCGGAGCCCGCGCATTCGGTGTATTCCAGGTTCCGGGCCCGTAGAGCCGCCCGTAGCGAAGGACGACGCCCTCGATACCGGGCGCGTTGAGCACCTCGTCCTCGAGCGCGCGCACACCCCGGGCCGTGATAGCGCCAGGCGTCTCGCCCTCCGCGATATTGAGCGGGTCAGTTTCGGCATGCGGCTCCGGACCATCGGCATAGGCAAAGGCGATGCTTTGGGCGATGAGCCGGCGCGCGCCGGCCACCCGCGCGGCTGCGACCAGATTGGATGTGCCTTCGATCCGCAGCCGTGAATTGCGCGCCAGCACCTCGGCAAGGCGTGCCGGATCGATGACGTCCGGCAGATCTGTCAGCTGATGAATGACCGCGTCCGGCCGCGCCCAGGCAGCAAACTCCAGTAGCGAGTCGGCGTCAAAGACGTCAACGACAACAGGCTCGACACAGCTCGCCTTCAATTCTTCGGCCTTCTCTTGAGATCGCGTCGTGCCGACGACTGTGTGTCCGGCGCCCAGAAGCAGCGGCACCAGCCGTCGCCCGATCACGCCGCTCGCACCGGCTAAGAAAATCCGCACCTGACGAGCCTTCAGTGACAGGCGACGATGAATTCGCAGCCGGCGGCAGTCGGAAAGGAACGCGTCGCCTTCCCGCCGGCAAGTTCGAACTCGGTGACGACGGCATCATCGTGGCAGCACAAGTAAGCGTGCCGCCCGTCAGGCGCAAAACCGCAGCCCATGGGCCCCTTGCCGGAGGCAAAGGACGCCAGCGGATTGAGCCCCTCGACCGCATAAACCGCGGCGTGGCCTTCTTGATGCACGGATATGATGACGAACTGGTTGTCCGGCGATACGCGCACCCGCCGCATCTGTTTCTTGGCCGGCTCCGTGTTGCTGATGGCGACGGTCCGTAACAGCACGTGGCTGTTCGCGTCGATGACATAAAACTCGGCCGTGGTTTGCGCGCAGACGTACAGCGTGCCGCCATCTGGCGAGATCGCCAGCCCTTCAGTGGTGCGCGGCACGTTGATGCGATCGATCACCGCGCGGCGCGCAACGTCGATAACAACGATGAAATCGGTCTTGACCGAGACGAATGCCTTGCCGCCCTCATGGCTGATCGCGAGCCAATGCGCCGGGTTGCCGACGTCGATGCGCTGCACCTTGTCGGTTGCCGGATCGATCACGAACACAGCATTGGCAAGTTCGCCGGACGTCCACACCGCGCCGGACGCGTCGACCATGATGCCGTGCGGCGCACAGGTCTCGCCAAGATCGATCACCCGCGTCAGCGTTTGCGACGGCAAGTCGATCACTACAATGCGCCGGTCGGGATTGACGTTTTTGGCGAAGATGCCGTCGCCATACACCGTGCCGTAGGCGGTGCGCCCGTCATGCGAAAGCGCCAGCTCATGCGTCGACCCCGGCATGTCGATGGCTCTCGATACCGCGAGCGAATCCACGTCGAGGAAATGCACTTTGTGGGCGGTCTTCGCGGTGACGATCAGGTTCGGGCCACCGGGCCGGTTGTTGATATCCTGCATGAAGGTCTCGCGTCGAACGTGCCTTTCGCACTTGTAATTAGAACGTGGGCAAGCGGGATGTTAGCCTCAAGCTAGACGTAACCCGCCACGCGACAGAGCAACCATGAGCGACGTTGACAACGCCAGGGGCACCCTGCCGCCGGACTGGCGCGAGAAGTTGATCGCCATCCTGTCCGGCGACGGTATCACCCAGCCGCCGAAAGTCCTGGGATGGCGGCGGTTTTTGACGTTGTACGGGAAATCGATCGGCTGGATATTGCTGGTACCCCTCAGCGCTGTCGGCGGCTTCGCGATTTTCGTTATTCCGCTGTTTTACTTTCTGCCCGAGGCAACAGCCGCCAGCTATTTGGACGAATTCGGCGGCAAAGTGGTTCTGGTCGCGAGCCTGATCGGCTGCTGGTTCGCATACCCTCGCCTTCGCCGCGTCTTTCATGCCGCCACGCAGATCAAATTGGGGTATCAACCGACCCAGGTGCTGCAAAAAGCCAAGCACCCGCCGGTGCTATTTTTGCGCTCGTTCAGATTCGACCGTTTGTCGTCCGCCATGCCGCAGTGGCAGGAGCGATTGCCGATCAACGCCAATTTGCCGACTCCAGAGTTAAATCTGGCGCAAATGATATCACGCCATGCGCCGGTGCTGGCGATTGGCAAGCCGAACGAATTCGCGCCGCCGTTCGGCGCCGTGAGATTTTATGTGCGCCAGGACATTTGGCAGCGCACCATCCAGGCGATCGTGCCGTTGTGCCAGTTTGTCGTCTGGACCAGCGGCCACACCGACGGCCTGCGCTGGGAGATCCAGCATTTGCGCGACACCCTGCCGCCGCGAAAGCTATTGATATGGGTGCACGCGAACATCGGCAATCAGGGCAAGGCGCAACGCGACGCCGAATGGGCGCAATTCCGCGAGGCTTTCAGTGACGTCTTTCCGAAACCGCTGCCGGTTGATGCTGCGAGCACGCGGTTCATTGCGTTTGAGGACGATTGGACGCCGATCGCGATTCCAGGACCGGGATATCGGCCCACGCTCTGGGAGTTGATCGCGTCATGGCCGAAGACCTACGGCCTTGAAACACTCTTGCGAAAGCGGCTCGAGGCTTAGGCGCACGATCAGGAAAAGTGAATCCGGTTTTCCGAAAAGATCGTGCGCCAACAAAATCTAGGCCGACGCCTTGAGCCGCTCCAGCGCTTCGGCGATCTTGGCTTTGCGTGCCACCGCCTCTTCACGCTTGTCACGTTCGCCCTCGACCACCTCTTCCGGCGCACGCTTGAGGAAATCGGCATTGCCGAGCTTCTGATCGACGCGGGCGATGTCGGCATCGCACTTCGCCATCTCTTTGGCGAGGCGGATGCGCTCAGCGGCGAGATCGATGACGCCGGCGAGCGGGAGAGCAACAGTCTCACCACCCACTATTATTTGCGCTGAGCCTGCGGGTACTTGGTCAGAGAAAACACTTTCCGAAATCCTCGCGAGTCTGTTGAAAGTGGAATCCCAAAGCCTCGCCCTGTTCTTTGTCTCCTCTGATGGGCTCACAAACACAATTCGAACCAGCGATCCACCCGGCACATTCATCTCTGTGCGCACGGAGCGCACGGCAGACACCAATTCGATAAGCCAACCAATCTCCTCATGTGCGCCCGCAAAATGGGATTGCTGAGTTGGCCACGCTGCAAGAGCTAGCATCGGCTCCTTACGATCCTCGGCCGTAACACGCCAGAGTTCTTCGGTTATAAAGGGCATAAATGGATGCAAAATTTTCAAAATTTGATCGCGAACGTAGGCAACCGTTGCCTGCGTCTCACGCATTTCAGTGTCATCGGGTTGAGGAATTACAAAGACTGGCTTGGCAAGCTCCAAATACCAATCGCAGTAAAGATTCCAAACAAAGTGGTAGATTGCATCGGCCGCGTCATTGAAGCGGTAATTGTCAAGCGCCAACTCGACTTTCCTCAGCGTGTCGCCAAGTTCTGAAATGATCCATTGATTAGCCAGGAACTTCACTGAGCCCGGATCAAATCGCGACACAGTGATGCACTTGTTCATTTCGGCAAAGCGCGCCGCATTCCACAACTTGGTCGCAAAATTGCGATAGCCTTCGACGCGCTGTGCCGAGAGCTTGATGTCGCGGCCCTGTGCCGCCATGGCGGCAAGCGTGAACCGCAGCGCGTCGGCGCCGTATTCGTCAATCAGCTCCAAAGGATCGATGACGTTGCCTTTGGACTTCGACATTTTGGCGCCGGTGGCATCGCGCACCAGCGCATGAATGTAGACGATGGGGAACGGCACTTCTCTCATGAAGTGCAGCCCCATCATCATCATGCGGGCGACCCAGAAGAAGATGATGTCGAAGCCGGTCACCAGCACGCTGGTCGGGTAATAGCGCTGAAGCTCCGGCGTCTGGTCGGGCCAGCCAAGCGTCGAGAAAGGCCACAGCGCCGAGGAGAACCAAGTGTCGAGCACGTCCTCGTCGCGCCAAATGAAAACCGTGGGATTGTCATCGGCCATTTCTCGCCGAATGCTTTCTGCTCTGAGTTCCCCCGATGTCGTAAGAACCTTGATCGGCCTTCCGTAGAATTTTTTGGCTTGTTCGATAGCTTCGCTTTCGGATTCCGCGACGAAAAACCGGTTCTTGCCGCCATTGCCTAACTCATACGCAAGATGGCCCTCTTCAGTATAAGGGCCGTACCACGCCGGTATTTGATGCCCCCACCAGATCTGCCGCGAAATAGTCCATGGCTGGATGTTCTCCATCCAATTGAAGTACGTCGCCTCCCACTGCGCCGGCACGAACTTTGTTTTGCCTTCGCGCGCTGCCACGATTGCAGGCTGCGCCAGCCTCTTGGCGTCAATGTACCACTGCTCGGTCAGAAATGGTTCGATCACCGCGGCGGAACGATCACCGTGCGGGACGGCATTGACGATAGGTTCTATCTTTTCCACGAGGTCAACCGCCTCAAGGCGCTCGACTATTCTCTTGCGTGCCGCGAAGCGATCAACGCCGTGCAGCTGTTCTGTTAAATCGAGCTCGGCTGACGGTGGCGCTCCCGCTAAAAACGCATCATTGGCAGCAAGATTCAGCCGCCCTTCCGCGTTGAATACATTGATCAGCGGCAGATCGTGCCGCTTGCCGACTTCGAAGTCGTTGAAGTCATGCGCCGGCGTAATCTTCACGGCGCCTGAGCCTTTCTCCGGGTCGGCGTAATCGTCGCCGATAATCGGAATGCGGCGACCTACGAGCGGGAGAATAGCGGTCTTGCCGATCAGATGCTCGAGCCGCTCGTTGTCCGGGTGGATGGCGACCGCCGTGTCGCCGAGCATGGTCTCGGGGCGTGTCGTCGCCACCACGACGAATTCGTCGGTGCCTTCGACCGGATATTTGATGTACCACAGCGAACCCTTGGTCTCGACCTGCTGCACTTCCAGGTCGGAGATCGCGGTCTTCAGTTTCGGGTCCCAATTGACCAGCCGCTTGTCCTTGTAGATCAGCCCTTCGCGATAGAGCGCGACGAACACTTTAAGCACCGCGCGCGAGAGACCTTCGTCCATTGTGAAACGTTCGCGCGACCAGTCGCACGAGGCGCCGAGCCGTTTGAGCTGCGCAATGATGGTGCCGCCGGATTCCGCCTTCCACTCCCAAACCCGCTTGATGAAGGCCTCGCGGCCCAGCTCGCGGCTGCCGGGCTCTTTGCGC
>CAYWNY010000194.1:0-6757 GCA_964459765.1 uncultured Hyphomicrobiales bacterium
ATCGTCGCCAAGGTGACCCGCGACCGGCTGATGACCTGCCTCGGCGCCGCGCATCCGGGCTACGGCTTCGAGAGCCATAAGGGTTATAGCGTGCCTGCGCATTTCGCCGCGCTGGATCGGCTCGGTCCTACCGTCCATCATCGCCGCTCGTTCTCGCCCGTCGCTGGGGCCCTTGGCGAGATCGAAGCCGACGACCTCGTCGCGGACATATTGCCGCTTTAGCATCGGTACTCACCCTTCCTCCTTACCCAGCGGCGGGAAGGTATTTGGATTGCGATCTCCCATCGCCTAAAAGGGGCGGGAACGGGCCAAGGCCGGTCCTGAACGCGCATTTCCGAAGCGATCGTTATTACCCGGGCACGATGTTTCACGTACCGCTTTACATCGAAGCTTTGCGCTCTCGCCCGTTGATCGTGTTCTGGCTGGCGACGCTCGCTCAGGCTATCATCTGGCTCACGATGCCGATGCTGTTCTACGCGGCGCCGCCGCCAGAGCTCGCGCAATTGCTCGCCATCGGCCACGAATTTCCGCTGGAGGGTGATTACGGGCCGCCGCTCGCCTATTGGCTTGCTGAAATTGCCTTTCGCGCCGCCGGTCTGTTCGGGGTGTACGCGCTGTCGCAGGCTTGCGTGATCGCGACCTATTGGTGCGTGTTCGTGCTCGGCCGCGC
This sequence comes from uncultured Hyphomicrobiales bacterium, assembly GCA_964459765.1. Taxonomy (GTDB): domain Bacteria; phylum Pseudomonadota; class Alphaproteobacteria; order Rhizobiales; family Xanthobacteraceae; genus BOG-931. The sequence continues at coordinate 671 of CAYWNY010000194.1, forward strand.
CATGGTCGGCGCCACGCATGCGGCGATGGCGGTGCTTCTGATGGTCGGCATTTTCGCATTCGCCGTGCCGTCGCCAAATTTCGGGCCGCCGATTCTGGCAATGGCGCTGTGGGCGGCGGCGCTGTTGTTCTACTGGCGTGCGGTCGGCGAGGGGCGACGGCAGTATTGGTACCTGTTCGCCGCGGCGGCCGCGTTTTTGCTGATTACGTCGGACGCCGCCCTGATCCTCATCGGTACGCTGCTGTTGTTTACGGCTTTGACGACGCGCGGCCGTCTGGTAGTCGACAGTTTCGAGGCCTTGATCGCCGCGGTGGTGTTGATCGCGCTGGGCAGCGTGCATCTGTTGTTGCTGCACCGCGCCGGGGTCGCCGCAACGCCCGCACTCGAGCGGTTGCGCGCGGCCGAAGCGGCCGAGGCGAACACATCGGCATGGCTGCGCCTCCTCGGCGCGCTCGTCGTCGCTCACGCGGGACTCGTCGTACTTGTGGTGCTGGCGGGTGGCTTGCCGCGAACGCCCACACGCCCGGCGCCCGCAATCGCGCGGGCGCCGATCACGCCGTTTGCGGCAATTTTCGTGAAAACCTTTGCGCTCGTTCCGGCGTTGTTGACGACGATCGTCACGGTTCTGGCCGGCGCGCGCGCCCCGATCGGCGGCACGGCTCCGCTGGTCGTGCTCTCCGGGCTCGCCGTCATCGTTTTAGCCGGCAACAGCATCGAGCTTTATCACCAGCGCGTCATCGGTCTCGCCTGGGCCGGATTATTGGCGATGCCGGCGATTTTCGTCCCGATCGTGATAGCGGTGTTGCCGTGGACGACCGCGACCGATCTTCGGGTTGCGCAGCCGGCCGGTGCGATGGGCTATTTCTTCGCCGACAGCTTCGCGCGGCGAACCGGCCATCCGCTGGCGATCGTCGGCGGCGATCCGCGCATCGCCGAACTCATTGCGGTCGCGGCGCCGAGCCGGCCGAGCGTTTATTTCGACGCCGAGCCGAAGCTGTCGCCCAAAATCTCGGCCGAAACCATTCGCGACAAGGGCGCGGTCATCGTTTGGCCGGCGGCCGACAACGATCCGGCGCCGCCGCCGCAGATCAAGGCGCATTTTCCAGATCTTGTTCCCGAAGTGCCGCACACCTTTGCGCGCCCGGTACGCGGGCGCCTGCCGCCGCTTTTGATCGGCTGGGGTGTCATCCGGCCGGCGAACGCACCAGCCGCCGCGGCGCAATAATTTCTAGCTTCTGTGTTGGCGCAGGATCTTTTCGGAAAACCGGTATCCACGTTTCCGGATCATGCGCTAGTGATACCCGACGGTCTCGCGGACCTTGCCGCGGAACACCCAATAAGACCACGCCGTATACATGAGGATGACCGGCAGCAAGAACAGCGTACCGATCAGCAAAAAGGCTTGCGTGCTTGGCGATGATGCGGCCTGCCACAGCGTATAGTGATACGGCACGATCATCGGCCAAATGCTGATGGCGATGCCGACGAAGGACATCAAAAACAGAGCCACCGCACCGAGAAACGGCGTCAGTTCATGACGCCGGCTGAGCGCGAACCATTCGCCGATCGCGATGAGCGCCGTAACGATGGGCACCGGCGAGAGAAACGCAATGTCGGGCCAACTGAACCAGCGGTCCGCAATCGCGGCGTTGGTCGCCGGCGTCCAAATGCTCACCGCGACGATTGCGACCATGACGGCGACGAGGCAGAGGCGACCGGCGCGGCGCGCCCAGTCTTGCAGATCGCCTTCTGTTTTCAGAACGAGCCAGGCCGCGCCCAACAGGCCATAGCCGAACATCAGCGCCAATCCTGTGATGAGTGGAAACGGTCGGACCCAATCGAACGAGGTACCGGCAAACTGCCGACCGTTGACCTCGAAGCCGTCGATAAATGTGCCAAGCACAATTCCCTGCGCGAACGTCGCTACGACCGAGCCGCCGCAGAACGCGCCATCCCAGAAGCGACGCAGGGCCGGCCGCTTAAAGCGAAATTCAAAAGCCACGCCGCGGAACACGAGCGCGAGCAGCATGATCACGATCGGGAAATAGACGGCGGGAATGATGATCGCAAAGGCGAGCGGAAACGCCGCCAACAAACCAAGCCCGCCGAAGACCAGCCACGTCTCGTTGCCGTCCCACACCGGCGCAATCGAGTTCATCATGGCCGTGCGGCTATTAGGGTTCGGCACGAATCCATAAAGAATGCCGACGCCGAGATCGAAGCCGTCGAAGACCACGTAGTAAAATACCGCGAGCCCAAGAAGCACCGTCCAGACCGGCACGAGATCGAGTGTCATCGCATCCTCACGGCGATCGCGTTTCGGAAGCGGCGCGCGCGGCGTTTTCGAACGGCCGCGCCGGCAGACCGCTTTGCACCGCCTCTGCCGACGGTTCCTGCGTCTGCGGACCGCGCCGGACGAGGCCGGCCATAAAAGCGATGCCGGTCGGGAACATGATCAGATAAACGACGACATAGAGCGCGAGCGACAGCGCCACATTGGCGCCGGTGAGGGATGCTGAGGCCGAATCTGCGGTGCGCAAAAGGCCGTAGACGGTCCACGGCTGGCGCCCGACTTCGGTGGTGATCCATCCGGCAATGACGGCGACAAAGCCCAGCGGCGCCACCCACGGCAACAGCCACAGGAACCAGGCCGAATCCCACAATTTGCCCCGCAGCTTCAGGAATTGGCCGGTGGCCGCGATCAACAGCATGATCATGCCAACTCCGACCATGATGCGGAAAGCAAAGAATGGCGGCGCGACCGGCGGCCGCTGATCCGCCGGCCATTCCTTTAAGCCCTTGATCGTGCCGCGCCATGAATGGGTGAGGACGAGACTGCCGAGGTCCGGCAACTCGATCGCGTACCGCATGGTCGCCGCTTCGTCGTCGGGAATGCCGAACAGCGTCAGCGGCGTCGGCTGCACGGTATCGTAACGCCCTTCGATCGCCGCTATCTTCGCCGGCTGATGTTCGAGCGTGTTGAGCCCGTGCTGATCGCCGAGCACCATCTGGAGCGGCACGAGAATGATCAGCAGATCGAGTGCCATCCGGATCATCATGCGCGCGTCATCGGGCGCATTGTTACGGCGCAGCAACCAGGCGCCGACGCCCATCACCACAAAGGCGGTGGTGATGTAGAAGGCGGTCACGTTGTGCGTGAGGCGGTACGGGAAGGACGGGTTGAAAACGATCGCAAGCCAATCGGCCGGTTCAAATCGGCCGTCGACCAGTTTGTAGCCGCTGGGCGTCTGCATCCAGGAATTGGTCGCCAGAATCCAGAACGACGAAAGCAGCGTGCCAAAGGCGACCATCGCCGCGGCAAAAAAGTGAGCCCAGGGCGGCACCAGCCGCCGGCCGAACAACAGCACCCCGAGGAACGACGCCTCCAGGAAGAACGCCATCAATCCTTCATAGGCCAGGAGCGGGGAGATCACGTCGGCCGTGGCGTCGGTAAAACGGCTCCAGTTGGTGCCGAACTGGAACGGCATGATGACGCCGGAGACGACGCCCATGCCGAAGGAAACCGCAAAGATGCGGGTCCAAAATCCGGACATGCGAAACCAGAGTTCGCGTCCGGTGAAGAAGTAGAGTCCCTCAAGAACGGCAATGTAAGACGCAAGCCCGACGGTGAACGCCGGCAGCAGAATGTGCCAGGCGATCACCCAGCCCCATTGCACCCGCGAGAGCAGAACCGGATCGAGTTCCATGCCGTGAACTCCAAGCGGCAGACAGCGTCAGCATATGCCGGGGATGTGAGAAGATGAAGACCGAACAGGGCCGCAGGCGGGTTTACCGGTTTATGCGGCGAGCGCCTTCTTCAGCGCCAGAAAATCGCGCCATGCCAGCCGCTTCTGCAGCGGGCTGCGCAGCAGGAAGGCCGGATGATAGGTCGGCATGGCGCGAATCTGCCGGCTCCCGGTATCGAATTTAAACCAGCGCCCGCGCGTTCGCGTGATTCCCTCTTTGGTGCCGAGCAAGGTCTGCGTCGAGGGTTGTCCGAGGCAGATCAGGATGTCGGGGTCGGCGAGTTCGATCTGCCGGTGGATGAACGGCAGGCAGATAGCGCTCTCCTGCGGCGTCGGCGTGCGGTTGCCCGGCGGCCGCCAGGGCACGATGTTGGCGATGTAGACTTTGGTGCGGTCGAGTTCGATCGCTTCAAGCATGCGGTCGAGCAATTTACCCGAGCGCCCGACGAACGGCAGGCCGGCAATATCCTCGTCCCGCCCGGGTGCTTCGCCGACGAACATCACGCGTGCCTTCGGATTGCCGTCGGCGAAAACGAGTTGCGTCGCGGTCGCCCGCAACATGCAGCCCTCGAAGGCTTCGAGCAGTGTCCGCAATTTGTCGAGACTATTCGCGCTTTTGGCAGCCTCGCGGGCCGCCATGACCGCGGCTTCGGGCGAAGGCGGTGCGGCGACAGGTGCGACCACCCTGTTGCCCCCGTTGCGGGGGAGGGATGGGGAGGGGGGTGAGTTATTCGAGTCGGTGGCGAAACTGCCCCCCTCCCGGCGCTGCGCGCCGGCCTCCCCCACAAGGGGGGAGGCAACTGATTTTGCGTCGCGCAGTGATACTTCATCCGCAAAGCGGTCGACCGGCTCCTCGCCGATCAGCGCATCCACGCCGGCATCGCGATAGAAAGCCATCAGTTCGCGTAGGTTTCTATCTGCGGAAGTCATCGCCGAACCGATCATGATGTGAGCGCTAAGCCTTCACCGAAGGCTTTGGGCGTGAAACACTTTGGCAAACGTCAATACGAAACGGAAGCCGACAGTATGTCTCCCTATAAAGTCATCGTGGATGACAATTTCCACTACGGCGAAGAGGACGAACGGTCCGAATATGGGACCTATCCGACCGCCGAGGAGGCACAGGAGGTCTGCCGGCGGCTCGTCGATGCATCGCTGTTGGCAGAATATCGCGACGGGCAAACGGGGGAACAGCTTTTCGATCGCTATACATCGTTCGGCGAGGACCCCTTCGTCGTTTCGCTCGATGGTGCGCCGCGGGTCGAATTTTCCGCTTGGACCTATGCGCGCCAGCGCGCGGAAGAGTTTACCGCTCCGGGCGAGCAGGGACGCGTCACCCGCGAGCGCGCGGCGCAGCGCAAACCCGGTTTCGATGCCCGCTGATTGCGCGATTGTCAGGGCGTGCGATTCATGAAAAACCATCGGCGATTGTGCGATCTGTGGAGCGAACCATGAGTGCTGCGGACCTGCCCGCCCGCGAAACAATGGAGTTCGACGTTCTCATTGTCGGAGCCGGGCCGGCGGGCCTCGCGGCCGCCATAAAGCTAAAGCAGATCGCGCCGGGCACTTCCGTGGTCGTGGTCGAAAAAGGCTCCGAGGTCGGCGCCCATATCCTCTCCGGCGCGGTCATCGATCCGATCGGGCTCGACCAACTGATCCCCGAATGGCGCCAGGAAGCGGCGCCGGTACGCACGCCGGTGAGCGACGATCGCTTCTACATGCTCGGCCCGTCTGGCGCTGTGCGGGTGCCGAATGCTCTCATGCCGCCGCTGATGAGCAACCACGGCAATTTCATCGTCTCGCTCGGCGACCTTTGCCGGCATCTGGCGCAGAAAGCGGAAGCGCTTGGCGTCGAAATTTATCCCGGCTTTGCCGCGGCCGAAGTGCTGTACGAGAACGAAGCGGTGGTCGGCATCGCCACCGGCGACCTGGGCGTCGCCAAGGACGGGCACCACAAGGCCGGCTTCGCGCGCGGCATGGAATTGCGCGCCAAATATACGCTGCTCGCCGAAGGCGCGCGCGGCAGCCTGACCAAAGAGCTGATCGGCCACTACGGTTTGGCGCTGAATCGCCAGCCGCAGAAATTTGGCATCGGCCTGAAGGAACTCTGGCAGGTCGCACCGGAGAAATTTCACAGCGGCCGCGTCCAGCACACCATGGGCTGGCCGCTCGGCAACGACACCGGCGGCGGTTCGTTCCTTTATCACTTCGGCGATCGCCTGGTGGCTGTGGGTTTCGTCGTCCATCTCAACTACGCCAATCCCTATCTCTCGCCGTTCGAGGAGTTTCAGCGCTTCAAGACCCATCCGCTCATTCGCGACACCTTCGCCGGCGGCAAACG
>CAYWNY010000195.1:0-6729 GCA_964459765.1 uncultured Hyphomicrobiales bacterium
GCATGGTCGCCTGCTACGTGGCGCACGCTCCGGTGCGCACCACCTGGTTCGACGGCACGGTCGAAGATTTCGCCGAAGCGTCGCGCAAGAAGATGGGCTCCGGCACCCAGGCCAAGCACTGGATCATGCCGGCGCGCTGGAGATTAAGGAGACGCGCGCGCTGGTCGAATCGCCGGCGCTGATTTTCGACCGTCTCACGTTCGACGGTGTCGAGTTCGACACGTTTCAGTATTGCCGCTTCGTCTCGCGCGTCATCAAGACCGATCTCGGCTGGAAGCTCGGCTCGTTCGAGGGCATTTATCAGCGCGACCAGATGCAGGCCGTCGATCCGCGGCAGCCGCTGCCGGTCGATTGGGACGTGATCAAAAGCTTGCGCCCGTCCTACAAATTCATCGGGTTTACGCAGTTAAAGCGCGGCTACACCGTCAATCCCGAGTTGCTCGGCGACGACCGGCCCGACTTGCTTGAGGCTTTCTATAAGCGCGAGAAGGCGTGGCTGGAGACGGGAAAGTAATTTCGGCCTTTGGCGCGCGTTACTAATTAAGCCACCATCGTCTCCGCCGGCGGCGCCCGTTCGCCGAGAAAGCCCTCCAGCCGCTCGCGGATCAAAGCCTCCGCTTGCCGCATGATGCGATCGATCAGTTCGGCGACGGTCGGAATATCGTAGACCAGGCCGGCGACCATGCCGCAGGAAAACGCGCCGGCATCGAGATCGCCTTCGCGCATGATGCGCGGATAGACCCCGCCGACGCGCTCGCGGATGTCCTCGATGGTCAGGGCCGCGCCCTTTTCGCGCTCGATGCTCAGGATCTCGTCGACGGACTTGTTGTTGAGCACGCGCTCGGTGTTGCGCAGGCCGCGCATGATCAGCCGGGTGTCCAGCTCCGACGCCTTGAGAATCGCCTGCTTCACGTTGTCATGCACCGGGGCTTCTTTGGTGGCGATAAAGCGCGTGCCCATATTCATGCCGTCGGCGCCCAGCGCCAGCGCCGCGACGAGGCTGCGGCCATCCGCCATGCCGCCGGACGCAACGAATGGAATTTTCAGTTCGTCGGCGGCCCGCGGCAGCAAAATAAAGTTGGGTATGTCGTCTTCGCCGGGATGACCGCCGCATTCGAAGCCGTCGACCGAGACCGCGTCGCAGCCGATACGCTGGGCTTTGAGCGAATGGCGCACCGACGTGCATTTGTGGATCACCTTGATACCGGCGGCCTTGAGCGCCGGCATATATTGCTCGGGGCTTCGTCCCGCGGTCTCGACGATTTTGATGCCGCCTTCGACGATCGCGGCGATGTATTCCGGATAGGGCGGCGCGGTGAAGGCCGGCAGGAAGGTGAGGTTCACGCCGAACGGCTTGTCGGTCATGTCGTGGCAGCGCGCGATTTCCTTGGCCAGCAATTCCGGCGTCTTCTGCGTCAAGCCGGTGATGATGCCGAGCCCGCCGGCATTGGACACCGCCGCGGCGAGTTCGGCGAGACCGACAAAATGCATGCCGCCCTGGATGATGGGATGGCGGATGCCGAACATGTCCGTGATCGCGGTTTTCACTTGCTTCTCCAGCGGCTTGCAGGGCTTGGGCGCAGTCATATTCCGGTCAGCCCAATGCACTATGCCGCAAGCACCATCCGGGCGGAAGTGAGCGAAGCTTTGCAGTGGAGGCAGCCATGACGGCTATCGATGACGATGCGGACGGCGCCGGCGAATTCTCCCGGCGCGAGGCGATGGCTTACGGCGCGGCAGCCGCCGTTGCCGCGTCATTGACGCCGGTCGGTTTGGTGTTTGCTGACAATGCCGCGACCGTCTCAGGGGTTGTTTATGAGAACCGCTCCGGCGGCGGGCGCCGCGCCGCCAGCGATCCCGGCATCGCCGGCGTTTTGGTGTCGAACGGCCGCGACGTGGTCAAGACCGATGCCGACGGCCGCTACACGCTGCCGATCGACGACGAGAGCATCATCTTTGTGATCAAGCCTACCGGCTATGCCGTGCCGGTCGACGAGCAAATGCTGCCGCGCTTTTATTACATTCATCAACCGGCGGGCTCGCCGAAAAATCTCGATCTGCGCTATCGCGGCCTCGACCCGACCGGCGCGCTGCCGGACTCGGTCGACTTCGGCTTGAAGAAGGCCGATGAGCCGCAAAAGTTCGACGTCATCCTGTTCACCGATCCGCAGCCGGAAAGCGCGGTCGAAGTCGATTTCATCCGCGACGACGTGGTCAATGCGCTGATCGGCAACCATTCAGCCGCATTCGGCCTGACGAGCGGCGACATCATGTTCGACGATCTGTCGCTGTTTCCGCGGCTCAACCGGATCATCGGCCAGATCGGCGTGCCCTGGTTCAATATCGGGGGCAATCACGATCTCAATTACGAAGCACCGAACGCCAAAAATTCGCGCGAGACCTTCAAGCGCATCTACGGTCCGCCTTATTACGCCTTCGAATATGGCGGCGTGCTGTTTTTGATGCTCGACAACGTCAATTATCTCGGCTTCGATCCGGCGAAGCCGCGCTCCGGCGGCAAGTTCGAAGGCCGCATCGGCGAACGGCAGCTCGCCTTCATCGCCAACGTGCTCCGGGAAACGCCGGCCGACAAACTCGTCGTCACCGCCATGCACATTCCGCTCCGCAATTATCTCGATTCCGAAGATGCGGCCGTCAACACCGTGAACCGCACCGAATTCCTAAAACTCATCGCCGGGCGGCCGCATACCTTCAGCGTCTCCGGCCACACCCACACCACCGAGCATCATTACTTCGGCGCCGACGAGGGTTTTGCCGGACCGTCACCGCATCATCATCACGTGCTCACCGCGGTATCGGGCTCGTGGTGGAGCGGGCCTTACGACCATCGCGGCATCGCGGTTGCCGACAGCCGCGACGGCACGCCCAACGGCTTTCACATGCTTTCGATCGACGGCACGAGCTACTCCACTCGCTTTGTGCCGGCGAATGAACCGAACGGCCGGCAAATGCGCATCGTGCTCGACAGCGAATTCCATCGTGACCGCGCCGAGCTCTACAGCGAATTCCGCGTGGGCGCGCTCCTTGGATCGCCGATCCCGCAGGACCGCGCGTCGGCGGCGAACCTTATCGTCAATTTCTTCGACGGCGGCCCGCGCACGTCGGTCGAGTACCGCATCGGCGCGCGCGCGCCGGCGAAGATGGAACGCGTGGTGCGGCCCGACCCGTTCGTCGAAGAAGTGTTCGCTCGCAACGCCGCGACCAAAAAGACCTGGGTGAAGGCGGAACCGTCCTCGCATATCTGGTCGGCGCGGCTGCCGGCCGACCTCGAAGCCGGCACGCATCGCGTCGCCGTGCGCGTGGTCGACGAATACGGCCGCGAGCACCGCGACCATCTGGTGGTGGAGGTAACCTCCGGCGAAACGGCGAAGACCCGCGCGGGGTAAGGCTCGTTACGCGGCGATCAGGCCGCCGCCGGCGGCGACCAAACCGAGATGATGGTCGGCGTCGCCGAACATGGTGTCGATGATAGTCAGCCGTTTGAAGTAATGGCCGATCTTGGCCTCCATGGTCATGCCGATGCCGCCATGGATCTGGATCGCCTGCTGGCCGACAAAGCGGCCGGAGCGGCCGATCTGCACTTTCGCCGCCGAAATCGCCTGCCGCCGTTCGCGCGCGTTTTCCTCGGCCGCCATCATCGTCGCCAGCATCGCCATGCTGCGCGCCTGCTCGACCGCGATCAGCATTTCCGCGGCCCGGTGCTGCAGCACCTGGAAGCTGCCGATAGTGACACCGAATTGTTTGCGCGTCTTCATGTAGTCGACGGTGGTTTCGTGCGCCACCGCCATGGCGCCGACCGCTTCGGCGCAGAGGGCGGCAATCGCTTGGTCGGCGATCTGCTCGATCAGTGGAAATGCCGCGCCCGGCTCGCCGATCACCGCGTCGGCCTCGGCGCGCACGCCGGTGAGCGTGACTTCCGCCGCGCGGGTACCGTCGGCGGCACCGTAGCCGCGGACGGAGACGCCGGGTGCTGCGGCATCGACGACTAAGAGCGCAAGTCCGTTGCGGTCGTTCTGGCGGCCCGAGAGTCGCGCCGAGACCACGAATTTCTCCGCGCTGTCGCCCTGCAGCACCAAGGTCTTGGCGCCGTCGATCAAGTAGCCCGAGCCGTCACGTTGCGCATTGGTGGCGACATCGGCGAGATCGTAGCGCGATTGCCGTTCGGCATGCGCAACGGAGGCGCTGAGTTCACCGGCGGCGATCGCCGGCAACAGCGCCGAGCGTGTCGCCTTGGTTGCGCCGAGCCGAATGAGTCCGCCGGCTAGCACCACGGTTGCGAGAAAAGGCTCCAGCACCAGCGCTCGGCCGATCTGCTCCATGACGATCATGGTCTCGACCGGCCCGCCGCCGGAGCCCCCGTAGTCTTCGTCGAACGGCAGGCCAAGGAGCCCAAGCTCGGCGTAACGCTTCCACAATTCGAGGCTCCAACCCCGTGGCTCCTGCATGTAACGCCGGCGCGCCTCGAAGCCGTAATGATCGGCAAGCAGCCGCTCGACGCTGTGCTGCAACAGCTTTTGTTCTTCGGTCAGCGCGAAATCCATTTCACAACCCCACTCAACGAACCATCGACCGCTCGTCCCCGTGCAAGCGGGGACCCAGCAACTGGAATCCCGCTTCCGCGGGAATGAGCGGGGTGCTCAAAACCCCAAAATCGCCTTGGCAATGATCTGCTTCTGAATTTCGTTCGAGCCGCCGTAGATCGTGGTCTTGCGATAGTTGAAATAGCCCGGCGCCAGCGTGCCGCCCCAATCGGGGCCGACCGGCGGTTCGTTCCAGCGCTCGCTCTCGTCGTGCGGGATCTGGTCGGGCAGCGCGTAGGGCCCGACCACTTCGAGCAGCAGCTCGGTGATCGACTGCTGAATCTCTGAGCCCTTGATTTTGAGGATCGACGACGCCGGATCGGGCTTGTTGCTGCCGCTGCGATGCCGTTCGGCGGCGACCACGCGAAGCTGCGTCATTTCGAGCGCTTTCAGCTCGATTTCGACCGCGGCGATCTTGGAGCGGAAGCGCTCGTCGGCCAGGAGCGGCTTGCCGTTGGCCTGTTCGAGCGCGGCCAGCTCTTTGAGCCGGCGGATGCGCGATTTGGAAATCCCGATGCGGGCGATGCCGGTGCGCTCATTGCCGAGCAGGAACTTGGCATAGTCCCAGCCCTTGTTTTCCTCACCGACCAGATTTTCCACGGGCACTTTCACGTCGTCGAAGAAGGTCTCGTTGACTTCCTGGCCGCCATCGATGGTCTGGATCGGACGCACGGTAACGCCGGGCGTCTTCATGTCGATCAACAAAAACGAAATGCCTTCCTGCTTTTTCGCCGCCGGATCGGTGCGCACCAGCGCAAAAATCCAGTCGGCATATTGCGCGAGCGTAGTCCAGGTTTTCTGCCCGTTGACGATGTAATGGTCGCCCTCGCGCTTAGCCGTCGTCCGCAGCGACGCCAGGTCCGAGCCGGCGCCCGGCTCGGAGAAGCCCTGGCACCACCAGTCGTCGATATTGGCGATGCGCGGCAGAAAGCGCTTCTTCTGCGCTTCGTTGCCGAAGGCGATCAGCACCGGTCCGAGCATATTGGCGCCGAACGGCAACGGTTCGGGCGCCGGCGCCTGCTGCATCTCGTCGCGGAACAGGTAAATCTCGACCGGCCCCCAACCGGTGCCGCCCCATTGTTTCGGCCAGTGCGGTACCGCCCAGCCCTTGGCATTGAGGATGCGCTGCCAGCTGACCATGTCCTCTTTGCTGAGCTTGCGGCCTTCGATCATCTTGTTGCGGATCGACGCCGGCAGCTTTTCCTTCATGAAGGCACGCACTTCGTCGCGGAACGCGTTCTCTTCCGGGGTGAAGCGAAGGTCCATTTCGGCCTCCTTGAGGTCAGTTGATCTCGAACAAGCCGGCGGCGCCCATGCCGCCGCCGATGCACATGGTGACGACGGCTAGTCTGGCGCCACGGCGCTTGCCTTCGATCAGCGCGTGGCCGGTCATGCGCGCGCCGCTCATGCCGTAAGGGTGACCGATGGAAATCGACCCGCCGTCGACGTTGAGCCGCTCCTGCGGAATGCCGAGCCGGTCGCGGCAATAGAGCACTTGGCTGGCGAACGCTTCGTTGAGCTCCCACAAATCGATGTCGTCGACCTTCAGCCCCTGGCGCGCCAGAAGTTTCGGCACCGCGTAGACCGGCCCGATGCCCATCTCGTCGGGCTCACAGCCGGCGACCGCGAAGCCGCGGAAAGTGCCGAGCGCCGTGAAGCCGCGCTTCTCGGCGGCCTTGGCGTCCATCACCACGCAGGCGGACGCGCCGTCCGAGAGCTGGCTGGCATTGCCGGCGGTGATCCATTTGCCGTCGCGCACCGGCTTCAGCGCGGCAAGCCCTTCGAGCGTCGTGTCGGGGCGATTGCCTTCGTCGCTCTTGAGCGTCACCGTTTCCAGGCTCTCGACCTTGGTGTTCTTGTCGATGACTTTCTTTGTGGTCGTCATCGGCACGATCTCGTCGGTGAATTTCTTCGCCTGCTGCGCGGCCGCGGTGCGCCGCTGGCTTTCGAGCGCGTACTCGTCCTGCTTTTCGCGGCTCACGTTGTAGCGCTCGGCGACATTGTCGGCGGTGTCGATCATCGGCATGTAAAGTTCCGGCTTGTGCTCGACGATCCATTCGTCGAGCGCCGGAATGCTCTTGCCGTCTTGCACCAGGCTGATGCTTTCCAGGCCGCCGGCGGCGATGAT
>CAYWNY010000196.1:0-6667 GCA_964459765.1 uncultured Hyphomicrobiales bacterium
AGCGGGATACCGGAGGGTCCGGACGGCGCAGGAGCCGCTTTACCCACGACCGGCGCCGGAGGATTTCCCCACGAACCAAAGCTATATTTGGCCAGCGCCATGACGGCCGTCTGGTTTGAGAGCGTCGATTTCAGAAACGCAGCGGGGAACGTAGTTGGATAGCCGGCGGCGTTGACGATTTGGGCGGCGCCAAATGTTGCGCTGCAAGGAGCGGCACAGCCGTACACGTTCGTAACGTTACTAGCGTCTTTCTCGAAAGTGCCGATGACATCCAACGAGAGAATGCCGGGTCCGAGATGTTTGACGTCTCCGCCGATGCCGCCTGAGACCGCGCCGTTATTGTCGTTAAAGGCTGCGTAGCCGGCGGAACCACCGGTAAATAACCCGATCGGCTGCAACATGGCTGACAGCCGGAAGTCGCCGATATTTTCGCGATACTTGAGCGCCGTGTTCCAGCGGGCATCATCGGTGTCGCCAGCGCCGGCGGTTTTGCCGGAATAGCCGATCAGCGAGAAGGCGTAGGAGCCGCCCGTCGGATCGTAGGCAATGATGGCGTCAGTCCCCAGCGCATTTTGCCGGCCGAAGGTCACCGTGCCGTAAATCGGCTGGGTAAAACCGATATAATCATTCGTGTTCAGCCAGCCCCACCTGCTCGAGTCGACCGGGATAGCTTGCTGGTTCTGCGGCACACCGATGCCGTTCTGTAAAGCCTGGGGGCCGTTGGCCAACAGCAGCGAATACGGATCGAACGCAAGCTCGCCGTTGGCGATAAAGGTAAAGCCGCCGCCGACCGGCTCGGCGATTTTGATGCCAATATTGGATTGGCTCAAGCCATCGGGAGCCTGGATCCACTCGCTCAGCCGGGCCGTCCCTGCCGTGCCACCATTGGCAGCAATGTAGCTGACGGCCTGCGGGTAGTTTTTGTCGAAGGGCGAACCGTGCGTCATGTAACTGCCGCCGACATCGACCGTGCCGTAGACGGTCACGCCATACCAGCTCAGCGGGCAATTGGTGAGGAAAAAGTCGTAAATACTGCCGCACGCAACCGGCGGCGGCGTGTTGGCGATCGGCGCCTTGGTGACAAGCGCATCGAAATCAGCCGCCGAAACCGGGTCGGCGGAAGCAAACACCGCCGCCGTCACCGAAGCCGCCAGTACAAAAGCAATTTTTTGTTTGTCACTCATAGCCGTTGCGCCACCCCAGGTTTTGTAAAAAACTTAGCTCCTGCGCACTCAAAAAAACTCTATAGATTTTGTCAATTATAACCCGTGAGCAACGCGCGCGCCGCGCGCCAACGGCAAACGGGCGGAGCGGTCGCGGCGACATGATCCTTTCGCCACCGGCGCGGTTGCCGCTGGTATTTTTTTATGGTCTATGGCGCTGGTAGGTTATTCGGCCCGAGCGTTGCAAAAAAACATCATGCTCACGGCAAAAGGAAAATACAGCCTCAAAGCGCTCGCCCACCTCGCCGCGCTCGATGTGGGGGCGACAACGCAGGCGCTCGAGATCGCCGACGCCAACGACATCCCGAAGAAGTTTCTCGATGCGATTTTAGGAGAGCTGCGCAACGCCGGCATCGTCGCGAGCCGCAAGGGTCCAGGTGGCGGCTATCGGCTGGCGCGGGCACCGAGTGAAATCAAGATCGGGCATGTGATCAGAGCTATCGACGGGCCGCTGGCGCCAATCGCTTGCGCCAGTCGCACGGCCTATCAACGCTGCCGGGACTGCAAGGATGTCGAAGCGTGCGGCGTCCGCCTTTTGATGACCCGCGTTCGCGACGCCATGTCGGACGTGCTCGATCGCGTGACGCTGGCCGATATGGTTGGCCATGCCCCGCGGCGGAAAAAAGTCCGCCGCCGTTCGAACCGATCGGCGCGTCGGTAATGCCTGCGAGCTCGTTCGGCAGAGCCTGCTGCGAGCGGAACGAGACACCATCGAGCGGGCTACCGCCGTCCTTGGCCTCTAGCCGCAGCAGGACAGACCAGGCGCGCTAAATTGTTTGCCCGTTACCCCAACCAGGGCTGACATTTTCACCCCGAAATGCTGCAGCTCCGTGATAGTCGGAGAATCCCTGGCGCCATATCGCGTCACCGTGAAACGTACAGCGATGACGCGAATTTGCGCCGGTCAACTACAGAAAATGATGTTGAATTGAGCGCTGAGACTTGGCCTCGGCGCGGAGCGTCGTGACCGACTGCTGGCAACATTTTTGCGGTGAAGCGAGGCGATTGGCCGATGTCACATTGCGGCGACCCGCGCCGCGGTCAGCCGCCGGGTCTGGGCGAGGGTATTGTGAGGACCGTGCTGTTTGCCTTGTTTGTCTCAGTCGTCAGCGCCTTCACAGGTCAATCGCATGCAACGCCGTCGCTAGTTCCGGGTGATCCAAGGCGACCTGTTCGACTAATAGCTGGTCCCACCCTTTTGCGCCACTTAGTGGTCAGTCGAATTTCCGGGGCTTGTCGAGCCATGGAAGTTTGGGCTTCCGGCAGGCCATGTCGACATGCACGGTGGGTATTGGTTCTCATACGAAGTGCAAGCGCTAATGTTCGCCGCTTGCCGCTGTTGCATTAAGCTTTTGCGGCACTGATCGTAGTTGAGGCCGCTATCGGCCTGCTTCCGGCAATAGGCGTCATCGCTTGCATCCATGTTTTGGGCCGTTTGAGGTTCTTGTGCAGTCATGCAGCCGGACAGCGCGAACGCAATCCAGCAGATTGCAACTCCCCGTTTCACCGCTTAGCTCCCTTTCCCAACGTCACCACAACCTAATGCTAAACGAGACGGCGGTATCACGTCCAGTTTTCTGCCGTGCCGTCTTCGAGCGGCTTAATCCAACTGGTCCCTTTTGGGTGGTGATCTCAACGGATCGACGCAACACTTTATCTCAAGAAGCCAATCCCGGGTTCGTCGATCCATGCGATCGCGCGGTCGAGATCAGTAAGGCCCTCCACCGGCCGGCCGGCGGCCAGCAGTACAATTCGACTCGTGCACTTTAGAAAAGTCGGGGTAAACTTGATCCACAGAGTTCGGGCGATCTGGTAAGTTGGAAGGCAGTAGGGGTGCGCCATGATCTTCCGCCAACTTTTCGACAGCACGTCCGGCACCTACACCTATCTTCTAGCGAGCCGACAGGGAGGTGAGGCGCTGATCATTGACCCGGTGCTGGAGAAGGTCGACCGCTACTTGCAGCTCGTGCGCGAGCTCGACCTTAAGCTGGTTAAAGCTGTCGACACCCACCTACACGCCGACCACATTACCGGCCTCGGCGCGCTGCGCGATCGCACCCGTTGCATAACAGTAATGGGCGAACAGACCCAGGCCGACGTGGTGTCGATGCGGGTCGCGGAAGGCGACCGCGTCGAAATCGAAGGCTTGCGCCTCGATGTGCTGTACACGCCCGGTCATACCGACGATTCTTATTCCTATCTGCTGGCCGACCGTGTTTTCACCGGTGATACGCTGCTCATCCGCGGCACCGGGCGTACCGATTTCCAAAACGGCGATCCGCGCGCGCAATATGATTCGATTTTCGGCAAGCTGCTGAAGCTGCCCGAAGCGACACTCGTTTATCCTGCGCACGACTATAAGGGCGATACCGTCTCGACCATCGGCGAGGAGAAGTTTTTCAACCCGCGGCTCAAGGTCAAATCGATCGACGAATACGTCGATCTGATGAATAATTTGCACCTCCCTAATCCGAAGATGATGGATGTCGCGGTACCTGCCAACATGGTTGTTGGAATGCATCAAGACGAAATCGCGCGCAAAGGTTGGGCGCTAACCGCAAGCGAAGCGATGGCGTTGCGCGGACGGCCCGATATCGCAATCGTCGATCTGCGCGAGAAGAGCGAACGCGACAAGCATGGCGTCATCCCGGGCTCTCTGCACGCGCCGTATCCAAGCATCAAGGAGGAGATTGGCACCGGCGGCATGCTGCACGAGCTTGCCTCTGCCTCCGGCAGACGCATCGTCTTCTATTGCGCCTTCGGCGAGCGCTCGGCCATGGCGGTGCAGGCGGCGCAAGCTGCCGGCCTCGGGACCGCCTGCCACATTGCCGGCGGCATCGATGCCTGGAAGAAGGCGGGCGGACCGCTGAGGCACTGATCAAGCGCGCGGTTAGCACCGCGCCTATGGCTAACTTGTACGGCTGGCTGAAATCTGACGGGCGCAAACTTCCGCGCGTAAACTAGGCCTGTGCCAACCAGCATTGGGCGGCAAACTTGATCGACTATTTGAAGCATATGCTGCCAGGCTTTCTGCTCTGCGTTGCTATCACTATAGCTGCGAATCTGTTGCAAGCAATGGAGGCTCATTTTGCCGGTCAGCCTTACCTCGAAGCACTCGTGCTCGCGATTCTTCTTGGCGTTGCAATTCGCACTGCCTGGACGCCGGGGCCGCTTTGGCGTCCCGGCATCGGCTTTTCCGCAAAATACGTGCTCGAATTCGCGATCGTCATGTTGGGAGCGTCGGTTAGCGTCGCGACCATAGTTGCGCTTGGGCCGTTCCTGGTCCTGGGCATCGCGAGTATCGTGGCGATCGCTATTGGCTCAAGCTACGCCATTTGCCGTGCACTAGGGTTGCCGCTTCGCATGGCCGTTCTGATCGCTTGCGGCAATTCGATTTGCGGAAATTCCGCGATAGCTGCGGTTGCGCCGGTGATAGGCGCGGATAGCGACGACATCGCGTCGTCGATCTCGTTCACCGCGGTGTTGGGCGTCGTGGTCGTTCTCGGCCTCCCGTTGCTCGTTCCGATTCTGCAGCTATCGTTGACGCAATACGGCGTGCTTGCCGGCTTGACGGTCTATGCCGTGCCGCAAGTCCTGGCGGCGACGCTGCCGATCGGAGCATTGAGCAACCAGGTCGGAACAGTCATCAAGCTCGTGCGCGTGCTCATGCTCGGACCGGTGGTTGTCGGTTTTTCGTTGTTCGCACGTGGACTACGGCCCACCGTCCATACCTCGCGCAACGGCACCTGGCCGCGTCTGGACGAACTGGTCCCCTGGTTCATCGTCGGCTTCTTGGTTGTTCTGATCATCCGCTCGTTGGGCTTGATTTCGCAAAGCTTGCTGCCGCCGATCACGCACACAGCGGCGATGCTGACGACCATCGCGATGGCGGCGCTCGGGTTGGGCGTCGACGTTCGCGTCGTGGCTCGCAGCGGGATCCGGGTCACGCTGGCGGTTACGGCATCGCTGATTTTACTCGGCTTGATGAGCTACGGGCTGATCTGGCTTGCAGGGATCACGTGATCAGAAATTTCGCCATATACATGATGGCCGGGAGCAACGCTCCATATCCCAGGAAGGTGGGGCGCGCGCCGGCTAGACTGCCGGCCACACGGGCGTTGCCGTATGCGGTTAGGCGCAACCCCATTGAAATGCGGCTGAAGGCATTCATGAAGGCCGCGGGCGGGTGCGACGTCAGTAGCGGCCGCACTACTGACATGTCGATTGCGGCCTAGTCGTTTGCAAATTTTAGCCTACACTCCGTACATTCCGGGAGCCACGGAGCCAATGGATGATTATTCGAAATGCTACTTGCAGTTGCGGCAAACTTCACCTTACGATTGAGGGCGAACCATCGCGGATCGCATTGTGCCACTGCCTTGAATGCCAACGCCGCACGGGCGCGGTCATTAGCAACCAAGCGCGCTTCCACCGCGAGCAGATCACCTTCGCTGGTAAAACCACAGAGTGGACGCGGAGGGCCGAAAGCGGCAATGTGCTGACCTATCATTTTTGTCCAACGTGCGGATCCACAATGTTCTGGGAGAACGACGGATTTCCCGGACAGGTGACAGTTGCCATTGGCAGCTTTGCTGACCCAAAATTCCCCGCGCCAACCATTGCGGTATGGGAGGAGTCACGCCACCCCTGGGTTTTGTTGCCGCCCGAAACGCCCCCGAAGCGCGCTCCCAGGCAGGGATAATTAGTCCGGTTGTGGTCCCGATTGTGTTGCAAAAGTCGAAAGTTGGAGGGCTACGAATTTTTCGCGAAAACAAGACACAGAAAGCAATCGCCGATTCGTATTAGCTCAATCGCATTACCGAAGTTGCCTATGAGTTTAACGTGAGGCGATGAGGCCCCTCACATCTTTACACGAAGGCCGCGCCTATAGCCCGCAGAATTTTGGAGCACCAGTGCAAAACGAGTTTTGCAACACAATCGGTCCCCAAAGCCGACATGGGCAGGCCTATTTTTCCGTAATGCACTACCCTGCTCTCGCCCGACGATATGCTAGGGCGCGGTCCTCGACTTGAGGACTACGATATGAGGTGAAGCGAGTTCATCGCGCTTCTCGGCCCTTCCAGCTAATTGCCCATGCATGTCGTTCATGACATTTTCCATCGCTGGCAGTTAGAAGGACAATATCAATGAAGAAGATAGTCTTTGGCCTCGGCGTGGCCGGAGCGCTTACTGCTGCGACAGCGACCGGAGCTTGGGCAGGCTGGGGATGCGGGATAAAGGGTACGCTCGGAAATGACAATCGAGGATATGTACATAACGACTTTGCTGAGGCTACCCAAGCGCAAGTAGAGGCGCAGCAAGCGGGAGCACTCTGGCCAATATGCGGTGGCCCCAACCAACCGAAGTGCCGAAATCGATAGTACCGTGGCTGAGAGCCCATCCGGGAAGTTTGGATTCATGATGAGGCGTTTGCAGCAAGGCGC
>CAYWNY010000197.1:0-6653 GCA_964459765.1 uncultured Hyphomicrobiales bacterium
TGAGGATACGCGGCCTCCAGCGGTCGGAGTTTATTGGATCAACGAAGAAGACTACCCCGCGCTACTCAGAATATTTGACGACGGCAACAAGATGCCGCGTACTTGGAGGGAGTGGTTGAAGATTGCCGAAGAAATGGAACGGGGTCTGACATCCTACGGACACGTTGTCCTGCGCGTCCGCATTGATCCCAACACATTCTCGGATTGGTGTGCAACGCACGATGTCAGATCGAGCAGTGAGGGGCGGAAAAGGTTTATCGCTGCGGCCGTATACGATAGATACGGCAAACAAAATTGATCGTCGCCAGGACCTAAACGGACTTTGGCCAACCGGGGCAATCGCGACACTTCAGTGCCGTAGGCGAAGAGCCGAGGCGAGGTCCGCTTATCGGTGGTGTAACGCAGACATCACAAATGGTACGCGTCGTGTCGGCAAACGAGCCATATCGACTCTTTGGCCACCGCCAATCCGGTGCATTGCCAAGGGGATTGGTTCCCCCGATCTCGGTCGTGGGATAGCGTTCAGATCGTCGCTCAGGACAATGCTGTCGGATTTTGGTTGCCGCAAAATGTGACGGTAAAGCACGTCCTATGGCCGTCATCACGGGCAATGATTTGCAGGTCGCCGCCAATCTGCTTTACGAACCGGAGGATGAGTTTCATCCCAAGCCCTTTGCTCTTGGCAGCCTCAAAGCCGGGTGGAAGTCCTGGCCCGTCGTCCAGCACTGACAGCGAGTAAGTGTCGAATCCGGTCTTTTCAATAAGGACGCTGACGTTGCTGTTCGCGTGTTTGACCGAATTGGTGATTAGCTCGGTTGCGATGAGCCCGAGCGGGCTGGCGAGCGACGATGGTATCTCAACCTTCGTTCCTTCGACCACGATGGCCTGATCGATCCGGTTTTGGAATAGCAGCCCCGAAAGGTCGTCGCACAGACCGATGAGACATTGCTTGAATTCCACTCTTGCCGGTTGATTGAGAAGGCGTAATCGACGATGGACGCTTCCCAGAGCATCGATGCGACGGGCGGCGATGCTCAGTTGAACAGACGCTTCCGGCGTCGTCATAGTCCGGCTTTGTAACAGCAGAACGCTTGCGATCAATTGCAAGCCGTTGGCGACACGGTGCTCGAATTCCTGTGCCAGCACCACTTGTCGCTGCGATGATTTGCGCTTCTCATCTCGCAACCCTTGTTCGCGTGCAAGCGACGCCCGCAATTCGGCTGCCAACGCATCGTATCGGCTCTGGTCGATTAGATTGCGCTCGACCGTTCGCCACCGCGGAAACCGAAATACAGGTTCCCGCGCAGAAATTGAATTGCTCATCGGTCCCTCCGTGCTACCGGCTTGCACAAGGTTTGCATCGTGTCGCGATGCCGACTGAGCCAAAGTGCTCACTGAGCAAATTTACTAAAAATCGCGCGATCAATCCTATTTGATGGTACGAACGGGGAAAATTGCGACCGTCGCCAGGTCGCTCACTGAAACGTTACTGCGACGATCCGACACTGCGCGGCTGCTCGGCTAGCAACCGGCTTGCACCCTCGGAACAAGTCCGAGCGCAGCGTTTTTCCGGACCATGCCCTAAGGTCCCACCATGGCAGCCGCCGCGTGGCCTGAGGCGAGGTAGGCGCCGATCGCGACGCAATGTCCGGCGTCAATCGTTGCTCGTTCAACGGAGCAGTAACTTAGCGAGCAGCCAAACCAATCTGCGCGGGCAGCCAGCGCACGCCGCATCGGTCAAAAATGACCCAACTGCGACATCGAGCCCTGGCGACGTGCTGTTCCGACCGGCTCGGCTTTACCTAGGTTGGCAGGAAAACCAATATCGCTCCCCCGGCGCCAGATTCACATAGCCCCTAGCCTGCTCTCCAGCGACGTTACATTCTTGGCGTGAGGAAAACGCACGTCCGGAATCTACCGTGTGAACATGGCTGTTCAGCATGAAGTGTAATACCAACACGAAACTCATCACCCTATTCCTTTCTGGCGGGATCGCGTACCGCATGGTGCTTCTGCTCAAAATATCATGGAACGATCAGCGCGCGCCATCCGTACGGACCGAAGCCGAAGCAGATATCAAACCGGATTTGAATCCGACCAAGGTCCACTTTTTTAGTTGGTGCGTGGTCTTTTCGTAAGACCTGTTTCCACCCTCGGATCAAGTCCGAGGGCAGGCTTTTTCCAGGCCATGCCCTAAGGCCCAACCACGGCAGCGTCCGCTTGGCCCGAGGCCAGATAGGCGCCGCGCAGAATTTCCGGATGATCGCGCAACTCGGCGCTGCTTCCGGCGTAGGCCACGGCGCCGCGCTCCATCACGTAAGCGCGTTTGGTGAGGCTGAGCGCGAGCGTGGTGAACTGTTCGATCAATAGAATGCCGACGCCGCCCGAAGCGATGACTTGAATAGTTTCGGCGAGCCGGCTCACGGTCGACGGCGCCAGGCCGAAGGACAATTCGTCGATCAGCAAATAGCGCGGCCGCGACACCATCGCTTGCGCGATCACCACCATCTGCTTCTGACCGCCGGACAGAAGCTGCGCCGGGGTCGAAAGACGAGCCCGCAATTTCGGAAAGATCTCCAGCGCGCGCTCGATTTCGCGGTCGGCTTCGAGCCGCGGGTGCATCAGCGCCGCGGCGGCAAGATTGTCGCGCACCGAGAGGCCGACAAGCACCGGATGACCTTCGAGCACGAGCGCGACGCCGCGCCGGCGTACCGCGTCCGGCGGCTGGCCGAGAAGCTCGGCACCGTCGCAGGACACACGGCCACCGGCCGCCGGCAGAATGCCGGCCATGGTGAGAACGAGGGTAGATTTGCCGGCGCGGTTGGCGCCGAGCAGCGCCGTGATCTCACCGGGAGGAACGCTGATCGAGACGTCGCGCAGCACCGGGCGGCCGCCGCGGGAGACGAACAGATTGCGTACCTCCAATTCGGATTCGGGAACGTCGGATTCAACCATGGGCTCACTCGCGTCCTAAATACGCCCGGCGCACCACCGGGTCGTCGAGCACCGCCCGCGTCGAGCCCATGGCGAGCCGCTTGCCGAAGTCCAGGACCAGCGTTTCGACGCACACCGAGGCAATCAGATCGGCATCGTGATCGATGAGTATGAGCTGCGAGTCGAAGGCCGAAGGAATTCGCATCAACAGCCGGCGCAGCCGCTGAGTTTCGGCGTCGTTGAGCCCCGCTCCGGGCTCGTCCATCAGAATGACTTTGGGCCGGCCGATCAGGGTTTTGGCGATTTCGACCATGCGGCGGTCGAACAGATTGAGTTGCCGGCCGTGGACGTGGCGCTTGGCGCGGAGACCGACAAACTCCAACGCCGTCTCGATCTCGCGGCGGGCGCTGGCGCGGTCGCTCGAGACATGGTCGGCGATCGCCTGAATGTTTTCCATCGTCGTCAGATCGTCGACCACGAGTTCCTGCTGGAACGTGCGGCGCAACCCGATGCCGACGAGGCGATGCGGCGAGAGCTTCAGCAACAGCGCATCGTTGAGAACGATCGTGCCTTCGATCGGGGCGACGAACCCGGACAGCACGTTGAGCAAGGTCGTCTTGCCGGCGCCGTTCGGACCGATCAGGCCGCAAATCGGCGCCTCGAACCGCGCGTCGAGCGCGTCTAGCGGCTTGATGCCGCCGAATTGCACCGTCAGCGCGTCGATCTTGATCATGATCTGTGCCGCGCTTTGAATTTTTGCGTTTGGAATTTTTCGTAAAGCCGCTCGGCGAGAAGCGTGAGCTGCCCGCCGAGCCCGAGCGGATCGCGCAGCGCAAATAAGAGCGCCGCGCCGAACAGCATGAATCCGACATTGGTGTTGACGTTGAGATCGATGAGCAGCGCCGGAATGAAGCGCGTCAACAGGCCGCCGACGAACGAGCCGAGCCAGACCTCGTAGCCGCCAAGCAGGGTGCCGATGAAAATCACGATCGAGGTCGTCGCCGGAAACGCCGAGCCGTCGAGCTGGCCGAACAGGCCGGCCAACAGCGCGCCGGAAACGCCGGCGACAAAGCCCGACAGGGCAAAGGCCCAGGCCTTGTAGAAGACGATGCGGACGCCGGCTGCGACCGCCATCTGCTCGTTCTTGCGGATCAGCGCCAGGCGCGCCCGGGCTTGCTGCGCCGATGCGCTTCGACCAAAAAGATGCACAGCACGGTGATGGCGGCGACGAACAGGAAATAGCCGCTGTCACTCGAAGCAAAGACCGGCCGCGCCATGTTGATGCGGTCGTTGCCGCTGGGGCCGACCTGGCCCAGAAATCCGGCCCGCCGACCGGAAAGCTGATGACCGTAACCAGGGTCTGGAACGCCCCGGCGAGCATCAGCGTCACCAGCGCCAGATAGAGCCCGCGCATCCGCAGCGCCGGCAATCCCCAGATCGTGCCGATCACGGAGGTACCAACGCCGCCGGCGAGCATGGTGACGAAGAACGGCGGATGAATGTAGTGATAAACCCGCAAGCTCACCCAGCCGCCGACGCCGACCAGCGCCCATTGCGACAGCGACACCAAGCCAAGCTGGCCATACAAAAGCGCGCAGCCGAGTACGGCCAATGTCATGCAATAAGCCTGGGTGAAATTCGACAGCCAGTAGCCGCCGCAGGTGAGCGCGATGATGCCGGAGACGACGCCAACCACGACAACGATGGCGATGGCCCGACCGCCCGGAGATTTCCGGCCCGCCTGGTGCGACAAGCGCCACGGCTTCGGTGTCGCTCACCTCGGTCATTCGCGCGCTCCGACGCCGTGGCCGACGCCTACGATCATCAGGAAAATCAAAGCCGCGATATACGGCCCGGCACTGCGCAGGTTGGCGATCTCTGGCGAGGAGGCGATGAGCAGCGCCTCGATCTGGCCGCACACGATGCCGCCGATGAAGGCGCCGGGCAGCGACGACAGCCGCGCCATGATCGCGGCCGCGATCGCGGGAATGACGAGAAAAGTCAGCGTGCCGGCATCGAGCCTGTTGATGTTCGCCAACAAGATGCCGGCGATGCCGGCGAAAATGCCGTTGATCAACCACGCGATGGAATCATCTGCACGACGCGCACCCCGATCGCGGCGCTGATGTTGCGATCGCTGGCGAGCGCGCGCATGCCGAGCCCGATGCGCGTCTTGCTCAGCAGCAAGCCAACGCCGGCGACCATCGCCAGCGACAAACCAAGCGCGATGATGCGCGTGAGCGACAGCCGCACGCCGAACAGCGCGACGAAATTGAAATCGGTCGGCAGGACGAGACGGCGCGCGACGCCGATCCCCCAGTAGAGCGTCATGCCGCCGAACAGAAAGAGCGCCAAACCGAGCGTGGCAATGGCGCGCACCACCCGATCGCGATGCGCCAGACGCGGCGCAAATACCGCCCATAGCCGTAAGCGATGGCGGTCGACACGGCGATGCCGACAATCCAACCGATCGGCTCGGGCACGTCGTTCTGTACGAGCTGCCACGCCAGAAAAGCGGAAATGCCGCCGAACGCGCCGAAAGCGAAATTGAGCGTACCGGATGCCCGATAGAGGATGACCAAGCCGACGCTCGAGAGGGCATAAATGGCACCGAGTCCGATTCCGGAAACGATAAACGGAAGCAGACTCATATCGACCGCCAACCAATTTTCATCGGCAGGCCCACTCCCCGGACTCTGGATCGTTTCCCCGAAACCAATCTTATAACCGCCAATGAGCGGTGTCAGCATTCCTCAGGTCGCAAGGGCGCGGGGCGCAGGCTTTGCCCACGCTCCTCAACTTTAAGGGGCGTTGCCCACGATTGCGCTATTTGTGCCGACGGTGCGGCACTTCACTTGCGAGCGCCAGGCGTCGGCGACGCCGCTTGGCGCCTTAGATGTTGCTGCAGGCCGGGCGGGAGCTCGTTCTGCTGTTCAACGTTCGCGTTGCCGGCCCACCAATAAACTGCCGCCGCCGCGGGGGCGATGCGCGCGAGCGATTGAGTTTAGTTCAGCCCCGCAATAAATTTAGCGCGGCTTCGGCGTCGGTGAGCTTCGATCAACCCCCGAACCCGGCCCTTGCTACCGCCAATCGCCTGTTCAAAGTGGCGGCTTAGGCCTTGATTCAATTCGTTTTTGCTCTGCAAAATAGACTCTTCTGCGAAAACAACCACAGCGATGCGGGTCCGCAAAAGCGGCGCCATACAGGCTGTGCCCATCGTCGGTCAGCCGCTTGACGCCCGCCAAAGTTTGGTTTTATTTTGTTTAGTAATAAGCAAAAAACGAACATCGCGCTCGGAGGCAACGTCAGGAGAGGCAGCGGCCGTCGCCGAAAACCTCCCCTGAATTCCTGCCTAAAGCCCCGCTGGGCTTCGATGCTGCCACCGTTTCCGGCCGAGGGCGCTCCGGGAACGCCAGAGGAAATGCGTCAGGAGAGGAAAATCACATGCCAAAATCTGCGACTAAAAGATGGTCGACGTGGGTGAGCGGTGCGCTCGCTCTCTTCGCCGGCGTAGCGTTGACGGTGGTTGGCAACGAGCCGGCCGCGGCTCAAGCCAAGCAGCTCACGCTCTGCTGGGCGGCTTGGGACCCGGCAAACGCGCTCGTCGAGCTCGGCAAAGACTTCACCAAAGAGAGCGGCATCGAGATGAAATACGAGTTCGTCCCGTGGACGAGCTATGCCGACCGCTTCCTCAACGAGCTTAATTCGCACGGCAAACT
>CAYWNY010000198.1:0-6630 GCA_964459765.1 uncultured Hyphomicrobiales bacterium
CGTGCTGGTCGATCGAATATTGCCAGGAGAGGAATTCTTCGACCGTCAGCGTGTAGCGGCTGCAGGCCTCTTCAAGCGAAAGCAGTCCGCCGCGCACGGCGGCGACGACTTCGGCTTTGCGGCGAATCACCCAACGCTTCGTTCCCGGTGCCGGCAAATCGGCGATAGTCAGGGGCGAACCGTCCGGCCCGATGACATACTTGACCCTCGGGCGATGGGGCTCGGTCATAGCAAAAACTCTCACATACTCAACACAGCAGGATTGGACCTTACGCACCGCGGCTTAAAATTTGCCTAAGCGCAAAGCTCGATTGAGCAGCTTTTGCGCGCGCGCGTGTTTTGGCTGGCTTATTGGCCGGTTTTCCGCACCGATCAGGCCGAATGGGCTCGAGCGCCGCATCGGAGCGCGCCGACCGTTAGTGGCTGATCGATGTGATCGAGCTGATCGGAACGTTCTGGCCGGAGATGACAAGGGTGATCGGATTCTGGCTGAGGTTGACGCCGCTGACCGTGCCCTGCGTCTGGGTCGAGACGCTCACCGTCTGGCCGTTGGCCCCGGTCGCATTGATCGCGATGGTGTAGGTGCCGTCCGGCCAGGTCTGGCCGTTGTTGCCTTGGCCGTTCCAAGAGTAGCTCTGCGTTCCGGCGTTGAGCGCCATCGTGCCGGTGTAGGCCGTGGTGCCGGCCGAACTGGTAATGGTGATGTTGGCCGTCGCCGGACTTGTCGTCGTCAGGCTCCACGTCGCCGGGCTCCCGGTGGCGTTCGAGAGCGTCGCCGCGCTGCCGCTGAGCGTCACCGTCGAGCCGACGAGCTGCAGGGCGGATGTGGCCTGCGTCGTCTGCTGGTCGGAGATCAGCGTTTGCATATTGGTGTTCATGTCGATCTGCTGCTCGACCGAAGCAAACTCAACCAGCTGCTGCGTAAATTGCGTGGTGTCCATCGGATCGAGCGGATCCTGATTCTGCAATTGGGTGGTGAGGAGTTGCAGGAAGGTGTCGAAATTGCCGGCGATTTGCTGCGTAGGACTGGTGGTCGAGCTTGACGAACTCGAGTTCGACGAGCCGGACGACGTCGCTGCACCGGTGAGTGAAGAAAGTGCCGTTGAGAGAGTGCTCATGGTTGCCTGGTCCTTGCTCGCGATTGCCGATCAGACGCGAATATCGAGGCCGCTGCCGAGCCCGGCCCGCGCGTAAATCTGCGTAGCGGCGACGGGCGTGAGATCGGCATCGGGAATGACGAGTTGCGCGGTGCCGTTGTTCTGCGAACCGGAGCCGCCATTGTTTTGTCCGTTGAATGACTGGTCGCGCAACGTGAATTGCAGGCCGTTATCGGCGGTTTTCAAGCCGGCTTGTTGCAGTGCATTTTCGATTTGCGGCTGCTGGCTTTGCAGCAATTGCAGCGTATCCGCGCGCTCCGCGGTCACGTGTGTGGTCACCTGGCCGCTGCCGTCGACGTCGAGGTGCACATCGATGCGGCCGAGTTCCGGCGGGTCGAGTCGAATATCGAACTGGTTCGAGCCCGCTTGCGCCCGCGAGGTGATCGCCACTGCGAGCCCGGAAATCGGGACCGCCGCCTCGGTTGGCGGGGTGCCGGAAGTCGCGGCCGATGCGGCATTTGCTGAAGCCGCTGCCGATACGAAGCCGAAACTGGGCAGCCCGGCGGCGTCAGTCCTGGCGCCGGTCGTATTGCCGCTGTTCGACAAGGCGGTCGCGGCCCCGGTTGCCGAGCTTGCGGAAGCGTCGGGCGCGTGGATGCCGAAACGGTCAGTCATCGTCGCCGCGGGTGTATCGGGTTGAGCGGCGGCAGCATTATCCGCGACCGCCGAAAGCTGGGTTTGTTGCGCCGATGCGGTGTTGGCGCTGCCTTGCTGGGCGGCTTCGCTCTCCTGGCTTGGCCCGGCTTTGGCCGAAGTCGGTGCGGCAGTCGTTGTCTGATCCTCGTCGGTGGCTTCGGTCACGGCCGGCGCCGAAGTCGTCTGCCCTCCGCCGACGGAATTGGCGGCTGATTTCGCCCGTGCCTTGGTTGCATCGCCGATAGCCGCAGAGGCCCCGGTCGCGCCCGCTGGAACGGAGGCCGCGCCGCCGGTGCTTATAACGATTGCGGCTGCTACCGGTTCGTTCGTTCCGGCGGATGAAGCCGCTGCCGAATTCGCGTTTGGCGCGGCGCCGTCATCGCTTTCGTCTTTCGGGCTGCTGCCCGACGAAGTCTTGGTAGTCGGAGAAAGCGCAAGCACAGAGGTGCCGGCGGGATTTACGCCGGCGAGGACCGTAGCGGCTTGGGCGCTTTTCGTGTCCGGCTGCGCCGGCGGATTATCAGTAGAGCTTACTGTTGTGGTCGTTTCGTTGTTGGCCGGCTGCGTCGTCGGCTTGCTGGCGGTATAAGTCGTGGTCGCTGAATTCGCGCTCGCGGCCTGCTGTTGGCCGGGGTTGCGATCACGACCGACGGAATTGCCGTTTGCGGTATTCGCGCTTGCGGACTGCGTGCTGGCGCTGCCAGCCGCGGTCTTCGCGGTCACGCTGCCACTCGGTGTTGGGGCATTCACTGCGACGGTCGTTGTGGCCGTCCCCGCGGTGTTGGCGCCGGCTGAGGTGGCGGCCGGCTGAGGCGTCGAATCGCCGCCGTTGACGGGATTGGCAATCGCCGGGACAGAACTTGGGTCGTTGGGCGGTGACGCGCCTGACGCGGTCGGGGAAAGGGCGTTTTGCGCAGGCGTAGAGGCCGGCGGCGGTGGACTGACAGGCGGAGGCGGCGAAGGGTCGGAAGCGGCCGTGTTGGCGTCAAGCAGAGCGGCGAAGGATTGTGTGTCGGGCTCTTGCGCGCCGGCGGCCGCTTGCTGCCACTGCGACGAGGCCAAGGAGGGAGCAATACTGACGTCTGACGCTATACTCGGCACTGTCAGGCCCATGCAAAAAATCGACGGATGCAGGCTTGGCTTGCAACCGCTGGGCCAGCACCGAGCGTGAGAAAATCTACGTAAATTCAATGGGCTGGCCGCAGGACGATAAAGCCGGCAGGCGGCAGTCTCTGCGCGCACTCGGCAATTTTTGCCGCGTATTGCGCCGCTCGCATGATCCTCGCAAACGCGTGTGATGGACCGTGGCGGAGCCGGTGAGCCACGCCTATAGTAATGGCTGGCCGAATGGCCATCAGGAATTGCCGCCGCACCGCCATGTTGAACAGTCTCGATATCGAGGGAAAGCCGTCGGACACGCGCGTCGTGGTCGCGATGTCGGGTGGCGTCGATTCCTCGGTCACGGCGGCGCTGTTGGCGGAGGCCGGCTATGACGTGGTCGGCATCACCTTGCAGCTCTACGACCACGGCGCCGCCACGCATCGCAAGGGCGCCTGTTGCGCTGGACGCGATATTCATGACGCCCGCTCGGTCGCCGAGCGCATTGGCATTCCGCACTACGTGCTCGATTATGAGAGCCGCTTTAAGGAGGCGGTGATCGATCGGTTTGCCGAGAGCTATGTGGCGGGCGAAACGCCCGTGCCGTGCCTCGAATGCAATCAGTCAATCAAATTCCGCGATCTTCTGGAAACGTCGCGCGAACTCGGCGCCAAAGTGTTGGCGACCGGTCATTATGTCGCTTCGCGCGCACTGCCCGGCGGCGGCCGCGCGCTCTATCGCGCCCGCGAAGCCGAGCGCGACCAGAGCTATTTCTTGTTCGCCACGACGCGCGCCCAACTCGATGTGCTGCGCTTCCCGCTGGGCGACCGGACCAAGGCCGAAACGCGCGAACTGGCGCGGCGTTTTGGGCTCGCGGTCGCGGAGAAGCAGGACAGCCAGGACATCTGCTTTGTGCCGAGCGGACATTATGCGGACGTCATCGAGCGTTTGCGTCCAGGAGCCGCCGCGCCGGGAGAGATCGTCGACCTCGACGGCCGTGTGCTTGGCAGTCACGGCGGCATCATTCATTTCACCATCGGCCAGCGCCGCGGGCTCGGCATCGCGACCGGTGCGCCGCTCTATGTCGTGCGGCTCGATGCCCATTCGCGTCGCGTCGTGGTCGGGCCGCGCGAGGCCTTGCGCACCAGCCATGTCCGCCTGCGCGAAGTGAATTGGCTGGGCGCCGGCGCGCTCGATCAAGCTTTGGCAAACGGCGCCGAGGTTTGCGTGAAGGTCCGCTCGACGCGGGCGCCGCAGCCGGCTTGGCTGCGCCGCGATTCCGGCGGCGCCATTGAGGTCGAGCTGATCGGCGGCGAAGACGGCGTCTCGCCGGGACAAGCTTGCGCATTCTATGACGCCGCCGAAGGCCAGGCGCGGGTGTTGGGCGGCGGCATTATCGCCAGCGCCGCCGCGGCTTCGACCGCAAAACCATTCATTCCCGCCAATAATCTGGCCGCGGCCCACTGACAGACGCGGCGCCTTAAAGCCGCGACGACTTAACGCCATGGCGACGGAAATCGACAACGACTCGGTCGCCAAGGCCTATGCCCGTTGGGCGCCGGTTTACGACCTGGTTTTCGGCGCCGTGTTCGAACGCGGCCGCAAGGCATCGATTGCCGCGGCCGAGCGCATCGGCGGTCGCGTCCTGGAAGTCGGCGTCGGCACTGGCCTGTCGCTTCCCGATTATTCGTGGACCAACCGCCTCGTCGGCGTCGATCTTTCGCTGCCGATGCTGCGCAAGGCCAAGGCGCGCGCAGCGGACCATAGGCTGACCAATGTCGACGGCCTTGCGGTGATGGATGCGCAGCGCCTCGGATTTCAGGATGCGGCCTTCGACGTGATTGTCGCCCAATACGTCATTACCGTAGTGCCGGATCCGGAAGCCACGCTTGACGAATTCGCGCGTGTGGTCCGGCCCGGCGGCGAGATCATTTTGGTCAACCACCTCGGCGCCGAGGCCGGGGCGCGCGCGGCCTTCGAGCAATGGTTGGCCCCGGTGGCGCGGCGGCTTGGCTGGCGGCCCGAGTTTCGCTGGCAGCGGTTGGCGCAGTGGGCGGCGCGGCGCGGCGACATTCGCGTCGTCGAGCGTCGTCCGATGCCGCCGCTCGGCCACTTCTCACTGATCCGTTTCGCCCGCCTCGGGCGCTTAACCGACGCCGCCGCTTAAGTTCGTTAAGCTTACGCCGTCTTTGGTCTTTCCCCGCCGCCGGCATGGATTTAGCACTACCGGCGGAGATTGTTGGAAAGCCATGAACGCAACGGCAATAAAGGAAGCCCTGGCGTTTCCGCTGTTCAAGCTGATCGGTTATCGGCCGCACCGCGTCTCGGCCGAAACCTGGGACCGCCAATATCGCACCGGGCATTGGGATTTTTTGAGCCGCCTCGACAATCTCGGCGGGCTGCTCACGGTCTTTGGCTACTGCCAATATCTTTCGCCGGATACCATCCTCGACGTCGGCTGTGGCGAAGGCTTGCTGGCAGACAAGCTCAAGGTTCTGCCCTATCGGCAATTCGTCGGCGTCGACATTTCGTCGACGGCTATCACCAACGCGCAGCGGCTGTTAGGCGACGCGCGCACCGCATTCGTCGCGGCCGACGCGCACGATTTCGTGCCGGAGACGCCCTTCGCCGTCATCATTTTCAATCAATGTCTGTATTACATGCCGGATCCGGTCGGCATGATCCGCCGCTACGCTGCGTTTCTAAAGCCTTCCGGTCGCATCATCGTCTCGCTGTGCGACGCCGGCCGCTCGCGCGCGGTGTGGTCACTCATTCTCGACCACTTCGATGTCGAAGATTCGATCACCGTCATCCAGTCCTCCGGCCGCACCACCACCAGGATCGTCCGGCCGCGCTAGCGCGTGATCCGGAAAAGTGGATACCGGTTTTCCGAAAAAATCACGCGCCAACGAAGAATCTAGATTCAACCTGATCGGATCATGGTCCAGGCGGTTTTTCGCCGTTTCGACCTGCGTTTGACGGTTTCGGGGGCGCAAGATTTTGCCTCTTGGAAAGGGCGGGAAACTGCCCTAAATCTCCGCCAGCCGGCTTTCAAGTCCATAACGGTTTGGCGGAGTAGCTCAGTTGGTTAGAGCAGCGGAATCATAATCCGCGTGTCGGCGGTTCGAATCCGTCCTCCGCTACCAACCTCTTCCGTAATTAGATTAGTGGAAGCCCATTCCGCCCAAGGAAGTCGAACCGGTGGTGGCGGTTTCGATGTGCGGATCGATATCGTCCATACGCACCAAGATGTCTTTGATCGGGTTGTCGGCCCAGGCATGGGTGACAAAGTCGCGGTGCGGGACGTCGCCGGCAGGGAGGAACGTCACCATGCCGTCGAGACGGCCGCGGCGCAGTTCCGAACCGTAAGACACCGACCGCTCGCGCAACAGGCGCTCAAGATCGGCGTTGTGGTGTGCGGTGTGCGGTGTGTAGGAACTTACAAAAAAGGCTGAGCGGTTGTCGGCGATCCAGTCGGCGAAACGGTCGATGCCGGCATAGAGCGCGTCAAGGAGAACGATGCCGCGAATGCGCGAGCGTACCCCGCCGCGGTCGAGCACATACAGCGTCGGGCCGAAGCCGCCGCTATAGGCGACGATCACAATCGGCATCCGGGCAAAAGTCGCGGCCGTCGCCGGATCGCCGTAGAGGCGGGCGAGCTTGATCGACGCTTCGTCGAGGAACCGCTTGAAGCCGTTCGGCTCCCAGAATTTTCCGGCGCTGGAATCGGCGGCGTCGA
>CAYWNY010000199.1:0-6546 GCA_964459765.1 uncultured Hyphomicrobiales bacterium
CTTAAAAATTGGCGCCTGAGCTTCTGCCTAGCGCACGCCGTGCCACGGATCGTATTGCCGGTCGGGCAAATTACGCAGCGCCGCGCTGTAAGCCTTTTCGTTAGCTTTGACTTTCGGCTCGGCGTTGGCTTTCCCGTCGTCGGCGGCATGCTTGCCGACACTGGCGGCGTTGTTCATCTGGGTCTGCTGGGCCATTTGTGCTTGGGCGCTGGTCACTGCCGTCGCCAAAACCAACGCCGCAATCGTCCACCGCATGGCATCACCCCCAAAATGTCTCGTGCGAAGCAAGGACGCTACAATGTAGCGGAAAGAGTAAAAAGATTAAACTGGGGCGATCGTAAGCCCGGCGTACTGTTATCCGCGCTTTGCGTCGCTACGGCGACTTAGTTCTTGATTTGTTCTAATTCGACGTCTATGCTGATCGGTGTTTTTGGCGTGTGGGGATCGTCGTCATGGTGAGACTGGCGTTGAGGTCTGCAGCCGCCGCCGTTTCGGCTGTGCTTCCGTTCGCGGCCCTGGTCTGCACCGCGCCCGCACAGGAAATGCGGCAAAATGAACCCGGCCAATTTGACTTCTATGTATTGTCGCTCTCTTGGTCGCCGTCCTTTTGCGCCGCAGCCGCCGAGCGCGGCCGCGGAAATGGCCCCAGCCTGCAATGCGGCGCCCGGCCATATTCTTTTGTCGTGCACGGCCTGTGGCCGCAATACGTCAAAGGCTTTCCGGAATATTGCCAAGTCCCGGGGCCGCGATTGAGTCGCGCCATCGTTTCTTCGATTCTCGATTTGATGCCGGCGCCACATCTGATTTTCAACGAATGGGATAAGCACGGAACCTGCAGCGGGCTTGCCGCGCGCGCTTACTTCGACGTGGTGCGCAAGGCGCGAGCCGCGGTAAAGATTCCGGCAGAATATATCGATGTCGAACAAACGCTCACCGTGACGCCCGATGCGGTCAAGGAAGCTTTCGTGAAGGCCAACACCGGCCTGTCGGCGGACGGCTTGGCCGTCGAATGCGACAAAAAACGGCTGACTGAAGTCAGAATATGCCTCTCCAAGGAACTGCAATTCCGCGACTGTGCGGACGTCGCCAGGCGCAGTTGTCGTCGCGATCAATTGTTGATGCCGCCGCTGCGCGGCGGTTGACGATTGGCGGATGAATTATCGCCACGCCTTTCATGCCGGCAACTTCGCCGACGTCCACAAACACAGCGTTTTAGCCCGCATCCTCGTACATTTGCGGCTTAAGCCAGCGGCCTTTCGTGTCATCGACACGCATGCTGGCGCCGGCCGCTATGATCTTTTTGCTGCTGAGCCGAGCCGCGGCGGCGAATGGCGTCGCGGCATCGAGCTTGTTTGGGCGGCCGCCCGGCAAGGACCGGCGAAGGCGCTGCTTGCGCCTTATCTCGATGCGGTCGCAGCTCTCAACCCGGATGGCAGGCTGCGGATTTATCCGGGTTCGCCCCTGATTGTTACGAGCTTTTTGCGGCGGCAGGATCGGCTTATCGCCTGCGAGCTTGAACCGCATGCCGCGGCCGCGCTGGCAGCGCTGCTTCGCGGCGACCGCCGCGCCAAAGCAGTTCCCATCGACGGTTGGACGGCGCTTCGCGCCTATATCCCGCCGAAAGAACGGCGCGGGCTGGTTTTGATCGACCCGCCTTTCGAGGAGGGTGACGATTTTGCCCGCTTGGCGGAGGCGGTCGCTACGGCCAAGCGCAAATGGCCGACTGGCATCTGCCTTCTTTGGTATCCGATCAAAGACCGCCGCGGGGCGGACGCGCTCGCCCGGGGATTGCGAACGCTCGGCATGCCAAATTTGCTGCGCTGCGAACTTATGATCGGTCCGCCGGACGCCGAGGCCGGCCTTGCCGGTTCCGGTCTGGTTATCGTCAACCCGCCATTCACGCTGGAGGCGGATTTGCGCGGTTTTATGCCGGTTCTGGCCAGGATGCTGTCGCCGGCGGCGACCGGGCGGACCGACTGGCTGGCGGCGCCGCCGACGCCGCGAAGGTAGCAAGGGTTCGGCGGCCACTTTTCCACACGCAAAAAATGTGTCTAACTAATTTGTTGCTGGCTTAGACGTTCCGCCTCCGGTGGGGGTCGGCGGAGTGACAGAGGCCTATCCGGCTGAAGCCTTACCCGTCTGGATGTCCAGCCAAGCCGCCGCGCCGTGGGGGCCGGTGGTGAAGCAACCACGGGGAAGGAGTTGCTCGATGGCAATGACCGGTACGGTCAAGTTTTTTAATGGTGAGCGTGGGTACGGGTTCATCAAACCGGACGACGGCGGGCGCGACGTATTCGTGCATATCACCGCCGTGGAACGCGCCGGACTGAAATCGCTGATTGAGGGGCAGCGCATCAGCTTCGACGTCGAACCGGATAAAAAGGGCAAAGGCCCCAAAGCGGTCAATCTGGTCATTACCAGCTAAGGCATGATCCGGAACAATAAGAGCCGGACGTCCGCAAGGATCATGCTTCAATGACCTAAAGACAATGTGCCGGCGCCGCGCGGCGCCGCGCAATGTCGTCGTCGCTGGTTGCGGCGCGCGAGCGCCGGCCCTATGATTTTGCCATGATGATCCTGCGGACCGCCGCACCGTCGCCATTCGGCCGCAAGGTGCAGATCGCGTTGTCCGTGCTCGGCTTCGACGACACGAAAATCGAACCGACCGACACGATGGATCCCAATGCAGCGGTCCGACGGGAAAATCCGCTCGGAAAAATTCCGTTACTGATCGCCGAAGACGGCGACATCTATTACGATTCACGCGTGATCCTCGAATATCTCGACGCGCGCGCTGGCGGCGGCAAGATCATC
Organism: uncultured Hyphomicrobiales bacterium; assembly: GCA_964459765.1. Taxonomy (GTDB): domain Bacteria; phylum Pseudomonadota; class Alphaproteobacteria; order Rhizobiales; family Xanthobacteraceae; genus BOG-931. The sequence continues at coordinate 2,815 of CAYWNY010000199.1, forward strand.
CCGCGCGATGTGCCAGCGCGCTTTGCCGCGCTGCGCTTACAGGCGCTATGCGACGGCATCCTCGATGCGTCGATTTTGACGGTCTATGAAAGCCGTTGGCGTCCGGCGGAAAAACACGAAGCGAAATGGCTCGATCACCAGGCCGGAAAGGTCGAGCGTGCGCTCGCCGTCTTGGAAGCCTCACCGCCGCCGCTCGGCTCCAATTTTGCGATTCCTCACGTCGGTCACATCGCGCTGGCGTGCGCGCTCGGCTATCGCGATCTGCGGTTCGGCGGAGCCTGGCGCAGCTCCTATCCGCGTCTAGTCGCCTGGCTTGAGACGTTTTCCGCAAATGTGCCGGCTTTCGCCGCGACAGCAATGAAGGCCTGACCGCGCAAAGCAAAAAAGCCACGGAGCTTTCGCTCCGGGGCTTTCAGGCACTTTCAGGCGGTGCTTGGCCGTGAGCGATCGCTTCAATCGGGGCGATCGCCGCTTTGGCGATCAGAAGCGGTAGTTGATGCCGGCGCGGATCAGGTTAGCGTTGAACGACACATTGTCGGTCGCCGCGCCGCAGCCGATGCCGCAGTTGAACTTGTTGAGACTGACATAGAGGTATTCAGCCTTGGCGCTCCAATTGCCGTAAAATGCGAATTCGAGCCCGGCGCCCACGGTCCAGCCGGCGTTCGTAGCGCTGCCGCCGGCGAGGCCCGGCGCGGAAGCGTTGATGTTGCCGAAGGCGCCGCCGCCGGTGACGTACGGCATGAAGCGATCGGCCGCGTAGCCCACCCGGCCGCGCACCGTCGACAGCCAGGTGTTGCTGGTCGAGAAGCCGCCGGTCGAACCCTTGATGCTGTCCCAGTCGACGTCACCTTCGACGCCGACAACGAAGTGCTGAATCTGATAATTGTAACCGATGGTGCCGCCGACGAAGCCGCCTGACGTGTTGAACCCGTTGGTCGTATCCCACTTCGAATTGCCGAAGCCGCCGCCGCCGTTCACGCCGACATAAAAACCCGTCCAAGTGAAGGGCGGGGGCATGAAGGCCGGGGCTTTATAGTAATTCTGGGCCGGGGGCAGGTCGGCTGCAACCGCCGCACCGGTGAGCGCCAACAGGGCGGCGCCAACAACAAACATACGCTTCATTTTCGGACCTCCAACTTCCACTCATAACTTCCACCTAGGTCCGGGATAGTATTCGTGCACGCTCGCGCGTCTAGTGCAGGGAAGACACACGTAATTTCTCTATGTAGACAATATTGTGGCGAAACTAAACTTATGGCGGTCAATATTATACATAATTATGTTTTAATACCGGTACAAATGTGGTTAAATAATCTATAATTCTTGAAACAGGAACTATCAGGCGGGATTCCACCCGCCGCGCTGTCCTTAGCGGCGGGCGGAGGTTCGGATTAAAAGCGATAATTGACGCCGAAGCGGATGAGATTGGCGGCGAGGCCGTTATTCGCACCGGTCAGCGTGTAACGCTGGTTCATCATGTCGAGATAGAGCCATTCCGCCTTCGCCGACCAGCGCTGGTTGAAGCCGACCTCAACACCGCCGCCGGCCACCCAGCCGACGCTCGCATGTGATTCCGTCAATCCGGCACTGTCGGCACGCAAGTCGCCAAACGACAGGCCGGCGGTGCCGAAGATCAGCACATTGCCGACCGCAAGCCCGCCGCGACCGCGCGCGGTGCCGAACCAGGGGCTGGAGAATTGAAACGGCGCCACCGTTGCCTGCGCGCTCGAAATATCGAGATCGGCTTCGGCGCCGTAGACGAAATTGCCGTGCTGCCAGTTGTAGCCGCCCTCGATGCCTCCGGCGACGCCCGATGGCGTCGTTGGGCTGTTGCTGACCGGACCCCACTGGTAGCCGGCTTCGGCGCCGACATAGGGGCCGATCCAGCTATAGCCGCCGAACGGGGAGGGCCCAAAATAGTCGGCGGCGGCGGCGATGCTCGTCATCGCCAGCAGAGCGACAATGCCTAAAATCGTTCTCATGCCCGGCTTCCAATGGCGGTGGGTTGCGACGCGAAAAAGCGGCCGAAGGAGCAGCGTTCGCGCCTCGAAGTGGTAGGTTCCGCCCTTTGATTGGAAGAATTTATCGCTATCTTTAAGTTAAACGATAATGAAGCTCTAAGTAATGCGAAGTTGTTATCCTTAAGAAAGTCTATAGAAACCGAGTAAGCGCAAGCGCAAACGCCTGCGGCGTCACCACCGTGGACGAAGCTGTCGGCGGCGCTCGTCGCTCTGGCCGCGCCGGGCGCGAACTCTTAACTTTCACCAGCACGACGATGCCACACGCGGCGCGCAATGCCCGCCAAGCCACATGAACGTACCGAAGAAAGACATCGAACCCGAGATTGAGGTCGTCGAAGAGGACGAGGAGCAATCGCTTCCGCAAACGGAAGAGATCGATGCGGCGTCCGTTGATACCGAAGGTGGCTCGCTTGCCGCCGGCCGCAACGCGGTTTTGCATTACGCCAAGCTCGCCCCGGCACAGCCCGGGGTCTATCGCATGATCGATGCGCGCGGCGACGTTCTTTATGTCGGCAAGGCGAAGAACCTGAAGAAGCGGGTGCGGGCCTATGCGCGGCCGACCGGTCTCGATACCCGCATCGAACGCATGATCGGGGCCACCCGCGCGCTTGAATTCGTCGTCACGCGCACCGAAACCGAAGCGCTGCTGCTTGAAGCGAACCTGATCAAGCGCCTGCGGCCGCGCTTCAACGTTACACTGCGCGACGACAAGTCGTTCCCTTATATTTTGATCACGTCCGACCATTGGGCGCCGCAACTTCTCAAGCATCGCGGTGCGCGCAGCCGGCCCGGTCATTATTTCGGGCCGTTTGCGTCGGTCTGGGCGGTCAACCGCACCGTCAATGCGCTGCAGCGCGCGTTCCTGTTGCGCTCATGCAGCGATCCGTTTTTCGAAAGCCGCACGCGGCCGTGCCTGTTGTATCAAATCAAGCGCTGCTCGGCGCCGTGTACCAACGAGATCGATTTCGCCAAATACGCGGTGCTGGTGCGCGAGGCGAACGCGTTTTTGTCGGGGCGCAGCAAGGCGGTCAAAGACGAGCTTGCCGCAGAAATGGAAAAGGCATCCGCCGAACTCGATTTCGAGCGGGCCGCGGTCTATCGCGATCGCCTAGCGGCGCTCTCGGCCATCCAGTCCCATCAAGGCGTCAATCCGCGCGGCGTCGAAGAAGCCGACGTCTTCGCCATTCACCAGCAAGGTGGTTTTGCTTGCGTCGAGGTGTTTTTCTTCCGCACCGGCCAGAACTGGGGCAACCGTGCCTATTTTCCCAAGGCCGACCGCTCGCTGGGTGCGAGCGAAATCTTGTCGGCATTCCTCGCCCAGTTTTATGACGACAAACCCTGTCCGCGGCTCATTCTGATCTCGCACGAAATCGGAGACCGCGAATTGCTGGCGGAAGCGCTGGCCACCAAGAGCGGCCACAGAATAGAAATTCTGCTGCCGCGGCGCGGCGAAAAGAAGGATTTGATCGAGCATGCGCTTGCCAACGCGCGCGAAGCGTTGGGGCGCAAACTTGCCGAGACGTCCTCGCAGCAGCGGCTGTTGCGGCAATTGGCCGAGACCTTCAGCCTGCCGCGCGTGCCGCGCCGTATCGAGGTCTACGACAATAGCCACATTCAGGGTTCCAATGCGGTCGGCGCCATGATCGTCGCCGGGCCGGAAGGCTTCCGCAAAAAGGACTATCGCAAGTTCAACATCCGCTCGACCGAGCTC
>CAYWNY010000200.1:0-6508 GCA_964459765.1 uncultured Hyphomicrobiales bacterium
CCGGCGAGCATGGTGTCGGCGTGGAAAAGCGCGATCTGATGCCGGTGATGTTTTCCGAGACCGATCTCAATCACCAGCAGCGGCTCAAATGTGCCTTCGATCCGCAGGGCTTGCTCAACCCCGGCAAGGTATTCCCGACGTTGCACCGCTGCGCCGAACTCGGCCGCATGCACGTGCATGCGGGCCGCGTCGCATTTCCGGACATTCCTCGACTTTAGAGGCATCGCCATTTGACGCCGGCACGATCCGAGCAACAATCCCGCCGATGAGTAGCGATGTTCTCAAACCGCGCGATGCCGCCGAGGTCGAGCAAGCGGTGCGATGGGCCGTTGCCGGCGGCAAGGCCTTGGAGGTCGCCGGCCACGGCACCAAGCGCGCCATCGGCCGCGCCGCGCAATGGGACGCAACGCTCGATCTTTCAGGTCTTTCCGGCGTGACGCTCTACGAACCGGCGGAGCTTGTGTTGTCGGCCAAGGCCGGTACGCCGCTCGCCGAAATCGAGGCGCTGACCGCGGCGAACCGGCAAGAGCTCGCGTTTGAACCAATGGACTATGGACCGCTCCTTGGGACCGCCGCCGGCAGCGCCACGCTCGGCGGCGTGCTTGCCGCCAACCTCTGCGGCCCGCGGCGGATCAAGGCTGGCGCCGCGCGCGACCATTTCCTCGGCGTGAACGCCGTATCCGGGCGTGGCGAGACCTTCAAATCCGGCGGCCGGGTGGTGAAGAACGTCACCGGCTATGACCTCTGCAAGCTCCTCGCCGGCTCATGGGGAACGCTCGCCGTCATGACCGAGCTGACGATCAAAGTATTGCCGCGGGCGGAGACCGAGGAAACCGTCCTGGTGTTCGGCCTCGACGATGCGGCGGCGGGGCGCGCCATGGCCGCGGCGCTCGGCTCCTTTGCCGACGTCTCGGGCGCAGCCCATCTGCCGGCTTCGGTCGCGCGCCGCATCGCCGAAGTGGCCGGCGCGAACCATGCGGCGACAGCCTTTCGCATTGAAGGCGTCGCGCCGTCGGTTGTGCACCGCAAAGCCGTCCTGGAAAAGCTCCTCGCGCCGCTTGGAAAGCTCGGTGGGCTCGGCGAAACGGCGTCGCGGGCGCTATGGCGGGCGATCTGCGACGTCGCTCCATTTGCGGCGGATGGACCGAGCGGCGAGCGTTATGTGTGGCGGGTGTCGACGGCGCCGCTGCGTGGCGCCGAAATCGGCCGCGCGCTCGCTGAAAAAGCCGGCGCGGAGATTTTGTACGATTGGGCGGGCGGGCTCGTATGGGCTGCCGTGCCGCAGACCGACGATGCCGCCGCAAGCCTGGTGCGCGCCACGGTCGCGGCTGCCGGCGGTCACGCCACGCTGATCCGGGCCCCGGCAGCTGTGCGTGCCGCGGTCGCCATCTTCGAACCGCAAGCGCCGGCATTGGCCGCATTGACGAAGCGGGTGCGGGAGGGCTTCGATCCGCGGGGCGTGCTCAATCCGGCGCGGATGTGGGCCGGAGTGTGATCATCTAGCCATGCAAACCTCTTTCACACTCGCGCAACTGGCCGATCCGGACGTCGCCGAGTCGGACAAGATTCTGCGCGCCTGCGTGCATTGCGGCTTTTGCACCGCCACCTGTCCGACTTATGTGCTCGACGGCAACGAGCTCGATTCGCCGCGCGGGCGGATCTACCTCATCAAGGACATGCTGGAGGACGGCGGGCCGGCGACGGCGCAGGTCGCGCTCCATATCGATCGCTGCCTGTCGTGCCTGGCCTGCATGACGACGTGTCCGTCGGGGGTGCATTACATGCACCTTGTCGACCACGCCCGCGCTCATATCGAGCGCACCTTCCGCCGCCCGCTGCGCGATCGCCTGGAGCGCGCCGCGCTCGCCAATATCCTGCCCTATCCGCGGCGGTTTCGCTTGCTCCTCGGTGCTGCGCGGCTGGTGAAGCCGATGGCGCCGCTGTTGCGCGCCATCGGTCTAAAGCGCGTCGCTGCGGCGCTTGAGATTGCCCCCTCGCAGCACCAAGTCCGCCCTCTCGCCCCGCAAACCATCCCCGCCGTCGGGCCGCGCAAGGGGCGCGTTGCCTTGCTGACCGGCTGTGCCGGTGCGGTGATGCTGCCGCAAATCAACAATGCCGCGATTCGCCTGCTGACACGCAACGGCATCGAGGTGGTCATTGCGGAAGGCGCCGGCTGCTGCGGTTCATTGGTTCACCACATGGGACGCGAGGATGAGGCGCTGAGCCAGGCGCGCGCCAATATCGACGCCTGGCTTGGGGTCGGCGGCCTTGATGCGATCCTGGTCACGGTGTCGGGCTGCGGCACGACGGTGAAGGATTACGGCTTCATGTTTCGTGGCGACCCGGCCTACGCGGAGCGGGCCAAACGGGTGTCCGGCCTCGCCAAGGACATCACCGAATATCTGGCGACTTTGCCGCTTGCCGCCGCAGCCAACCCGCCCGAACTTGCCGTCGCCTATCACGCGGCTTGTTCGCTGCAGCACGGCCAGCGAATCACACAGCAACCAAAGGAGCTGCTGACGCGTTCAGGCTTCGTCGTAAAGGACGTACCTGATGGTCATCTGTGCTGCGGTTCGGCCGGTACCTACAACATTTTGCAGCCGGACATCGCAATAAGGTTGCGCGCGCGCAAAGTCGGGACTATCGAAAGACTACGACCTGATGTGATCGCGGCAGGAAATATCGGCTGCATCACGCAGATCGCGGCGGGAACAAAACTCCCGGTCGTCCATACGGTCGAGCTGATCGATTGGGCCACCGGAGGACCTTGTCCACCCGCACTTCGGGAGCATCGGCCCCGTGGGGCAGTGCACCCTTCCGCGGCCGTGAGCTGAACGGGGGCTCGGCCGATTGGTTTGCGTGAACCCGGTCTCCGCTGGGGGCCGACGAATTTATTGGCATCATGGATCGGGAGGATCGATCATGGCGAAAAAGGCAAAGGCGAAGAAGAAAGCGGTGAAGGCTAAGAAGAAAGCCGCACCGAAGAAGAAAAAGGTTGTAAAGGCGGCGGCCAAGAAGAAGGCACCGCCGAAGGCCGCCAAAAAGGCAGCGCCGAAGAAGGTCGTCAAAAAGGCAGCGCCGAAGAAGCCGGTAGTCGCGAGCCCGGCGCCAGCTCCGGAACCTGCGCCTGCTCCGGCGTGGACGCCGCCCAGCCCGGGTTTCGGCGATCACAACTAGGCCTTCGGGTCGGTTCTGGGCGAGCATTGGCAAGGCGACCGGTCGGATCGCGACTGGTCGCCGCGGTGCCGCCGCCCCGGTTGGATTCGGCGTAACGTAGCGTGTGAGGTGGGTGATGGCGGCGCCTTTCAACATCCTCATCCTGGGTGGGTCTTACGGCTCGCTGTTGGCGTCGAAGCTTCTGTTCGGCGGCCACAACATCGGGCTCGTGTGCCTGCCGGCGGAAGCCGAGCTGATTAATGCCGAAGGCTTTTGCGTGCGGCTGCCGGTGAAGGGCCGCAGCGCTCCGGTCGAACTCGATTCGCGCAAGCTTCCCGGCAAGGTGAGCGCCGGCGGCACGGCCGGCGTCGATCCGAAAGCTTACGACCTGGTCGGCCTTGCCATGCAGGAGCCGCAATATCGTTTGCCCGGCGTGCGGGAACTCCTGGACGCCGTCGGCCGGGCGCGGGTGCCGTGCATGTCGATCATGAACATGCCGCCGCTCGCTTATCTCGAGCGCCTCCCGGGTCTCGATACCGAGTCACTCAAACCGGCCTATACCGACGCCAGCGTCTGGGACGGCTTCGACCCCGACTTCATCACGCTTTGTAGCCCGGATCCGCAGGCCATCCGGCCGCCGGACGAGCAGGTCAACGTCCTCCAAGTGACGCTGCCGACCAACTTCAAGGTGGCGCGCTTTCCGGGCGAATCGCCCACCGCGATGCTGCGCCGGCTGCAGGACGAGATCGATGCGATCCGCTTCGAGACGCCGGAAGGCAAGACCGAGCTGCCGGTGAAATTGAAAGTCTACGATTCGATATTCGTACCGCTCGCCAAATGGGCGATGTTGCTCGCCGGCAATTATCGCTGCGTCACCAAGGACGGCATGCGCACCGCGCAAGAGGCGGTTTGGAGCGACATCGAGACCTCGCGGTCGGTCTACAACTTTGTGTTCGATCTTTGCGTCAAGCTTGGCGCCAATCCCGCCGACCTCGTGCCGTTCGACAAATACGCTGCCGCGGCACAGTCGCTCACCCGCCCGGCCTCGGCTGCCCGCGCCCTGCAGAACGGCGCGCAATATATCGAGCGTGCCGACAAGCTCGTGCAGCTGATTGCCGCGCAGCGCGGCCTGCACAATCCGGCGATCGATGCGCAGGTCGCGCTGGTCGATGCCCGGCTTGAGGCTAATCGCAAGAAAGCCGCGGCGTAACCGATTGTCGCGACAGCCGCCTACTTAACCTCGACATCCTCCCAGAAGCCGAAGCGGCCGCCGACACGCGCCATTTCCGGCCGCGGCGTCTCGTAGGACCAGGCGGCGCGCTTATGCCGCTTACCTTCGATCACGACGTCGTAGAATTGCACGCCATGCGGACATTCCAGATCGTGCGCGGTCTTCTCGGTCTTTTCCAGCCAATCGAGGCGCACCGCCGCCGGCGGAAAATACTGGTAGCCGTGGGCCTCAACGATGTCGTCGCTGTGCGCGACCAAGTGGCCGTCAACGCTCGCCCTCATTGGTCAGGACCTCCATATCTACATTTCAGTTGGTCATTCAGCCACTAAAGCCAAGGTACCTCGTGAGCCGTCGGCGAATTCGTCAAGCGACGCCGCCGCATAGTCGCAATTGCCAGAGCGCTAAGGTGGGCAGCGACAAGATGCCTCTCTACTGGGCGGCGATGCTGCATGGCACCTTAGGATGACTCCGTTGGCGTTTGCTGGGAATCTGTCTAATCTTCAACGGGGTGCGAGAGGAAATCTGGTTCGTTTGATGTCTCAGAGGGAAGCCAGACTTGGGCTTCGCCCGGACGTCGAAACAACAGGCGCCATTTTAAAGGCGCTGCAGGGGGGGAATCTTCAATGTTCACGCAAATCCTTGATCCAACCGGCAATCTGTTCGTGACCTGGCTGGTGGCGCTTGTTCCGGTGGTGGTGCTGCTGTTCCTACTTGCCGGCCTGCGCATGTCGGCGTGGCTTGCGGTGCTGATCGGTTCGATTGTCACCTTCCTGCTGGCGCTGTGGGTCTGGAAGATGCCGCTCGACGACGGCGTGCGGGCCTATCTTTACGGTTCCGCCACCGGCGTATGGAACGTCGACTGGATAACCTTCTGGGGCGTGATGCTGTTCAACACACTGGTCACGACCGGCGCGTTCGACCGGTTGCGGCGTTGGCTGGTGCAGCATGGCACCCGCGACGTGCGGGTGCAGACCATCCTATTCGCCTGGGCGTTCGGTGCGTTGCTCGAAGGCCTCGTCGGTTTCGGCTATCCTTGGGCGTTCGTCGCGCCGATCCTGATTGCGATCGGCATTCCCGACCTCGACGCCATCCGGGTCGCTGCCATCGCCAACAATGCGCCGGTCTCCTACGGCGCGCTCGGCGCCCCCATCATCGCACTGGCGACCGTCACCGCCGGCACGCTCGGCATGAGCTTTGCCGAATTGTTGCCGCTCTATTCCGCCTCGGTTGGCAAGATCGTCGCCATCCTCGCGCTACTGCCGCCATGGATCCTGCTCTACCTCGTCTCCGGGAGCAAAGGCATGTGGTCGGCCTGGCCGCTCGCCATCGTCGGCTCGCTCGGCTACATCGCCGGCCAATTGCCGACCGCAGTTTATCTCGGTCCTTATCTACCGGACGTGCTCGGCTCGATCGTCTGCTTCGCCGCGCTGCTCATTCTGCTCAAGGTCTGGCGGCCGACGCAGGTTCTTGCCTACGGCGGTGCGCCGGTGACTGGCGCGACCGCAGCCGAGGCGCATGGACTTTCGGCCGGTGAGGTCGGTATGGCGTGGCTGCCGATCGCGGTCCTGATCGCGGTTGTGGTGGCCTGGACCGGCCCGTGGTCGAAACTCCCGAGCATCGTCGCCCTGCATTACGAGGTGGCGGCGACGTCGGGACTGCCGGGCGGGGGTACGATCCGAGCCATCTTCAACTGGACGCCGTTCGTTGGTGGCTCGGCGATTTTGGCCTCTTGGATCATCACCGTGGTCTTGTTGCGTGTCAGTCTCGACCAGATCGGCGCGATTTTCGCCAAGACCTGGTCGCAGATGTGGGGTGCCTGCCTCGTCGGCGTGTTCATCTTCGGACTTGCCTACGTCTTCAACTTCTCGGGCATGGCGGGGTCACTGGCGGAGGCGTTCTCGAAAATCGGCGTCGCCTTCATCGTGGTTGCACCGCTCCTTGGTTTCATCGGCGTCGCCCTGTCGGGATCGAACACCTCGACCAACGCCATGTTTGGGGCGTTCCAGGCGCTGGTCGGCAAGGTACTCGGCTTCCCACTGCTGCTGTTGCCGACGCTCAACTCGGTGGGCGCCGAGATCGGCAAGCCGATCGCGCCGCAGACCGCCAGCGTCGGCGTGTCGA
>CAYWNY010000201.1:0-6495 GCA_964459765.1 uncultured Hyphomicrobiales bacterium
ATGGTGACGCCGTGGTCGTCGAGATATTTGACGTTGGTGTCGCCGCGCAAAAACCACAGCAGTTCGTAGATGATGGATTTAACGTGCAACTTCTTGGTGGTGACGAGCGGGAAACCGCGCGTCAGATCGAAGCGCATCTGATGCCCAAAGATTGAGCGGGTGCCGACGCCGGTGCGGTCGCTTTTCTCGACGCCTTCGGCGAGCACGCGCTCCATCAAATCGAGGTACTGGCGCATCGGTCTTTATATAATCTCTATATATCTTGAGCCGACTCAGATTCAATTATGACCGGCAGCTTACAGCAGGGTAACCAGCGCGTTAAGCGGATGGGAACAATTGTTACGCTAGTAAAAGCGCGGTCTAGCCTTTCCACGCCGTATTTGAAATTTCTCCATGCCCAAAGTGAGGTTGCCCGATCTCCCCATCGCGATGAAGGCCGTTCTCTTGATTGCGGCGCTGGGGTTTTTGTCGATGGCCGCCAATTAGTTCTGCCTGGAACGGCTTGATGCGCTTGACCGGCTCAACGCGACGGTGACGCGCCATTTGTCGCCGGCGCGGCTGGCCGTGGCCGAAGCCAAGGCGGCCATCGAATCGTTCGGCGTTGCCACCTACAAGGCGTATTCCGCTTCCGACCCCGAACAGTCGCACGAATCGGCGGAGGAAATCGAGGGCCATTACAACGCCGCCAAACGGGCCCTGAACAATGTGCTCGCCGATTATCCGGCCGGCGCAGACGATGTCGGGCGCATTTTTGAGAAGCTCGAAATCACTCACAATATCGCCGTCGATCTGAAGAAGGCGCTCAAGGCCGACAACTACGCCGAAGCCAAGCGCCTCGTCGATTTCAAATTCGATCCGGCGCGCGACGACGTGACGTTTCACATGGACCGGCTGATCAATATTCTTGGCGCCCACACCCGCAGTGCCGAAGCGGAAGTGGCGGCGCGCAGCGCCTTTATGGTTCGCACCACAATCGGCGTCCTCGTCGGCGGCACTGCCGCGGCGCTGATCGGCGCATTTTTGCTGACGCAATTTTTTTGTCACCCGGCCGTTGCGCCGCATGGCGCAGGCGATGACGCAGATGGCCGGCGGCCATCTCGCCGTTGCGGTCGAGGGTGACGGGCGGGCCGACGAGATCGGCGCCATGGCGCGCGCGGTCGCGGTGTTCCGCAACAATGCTCTGGGGCTGCGCGACGCCGAGCAGGCGCGCGCCGCCGAGCGCAAGCGCGCCGAGGCCGAGAAAGCCGCGGCGCTCGAAGCGGTGGCGGTGGCGTTCGAACGCGATATCCTCGCCATCGCCTCGTCGATCGCGCATGCGGCCACTGAACTCGAGGCGTTCGCGCGCAGCATGTCGGCGGTGCTCGATGAGTCGCATCGCCATGCCTGTAAAGCCGCCGCGGCGGCGGAAGACACCACGTCACGGCGCGTCCAGCGTCGCTGCCGCGATCGAAGAATTGTCGGCGTCGATCGCCGACATCGGCGTGCAGGTCGGCAAAGCGTCCGATATCGTCGAAGAAGCGAACCGCAGCACCGACAGTGCGGTCGCCAATACCGAAGCGCTGGTTACGACGGTCGAGGACATCGATCAGGTCGCCGCGCTGATCACGGCAATCGCAAACCAGACAAATCTGCTCGCACTCAACGCCGCGATCGAAGCGGCGCGCGCCGGCGAAGCCGGGCGCGGCTTTGCCGTGGTGGCTTCGGAGGTCAAGGCGCTGGCGGCGCAGACCACCAACGCGCTGGCGGAAATCAGGGACAAAACCGTATCGGTCGGGCAGGACATCGAGGCGGTGCAAAGCGCCAACGAGGCGATGGCGGAGTCGATGACGCAGGTCAGCTTGATTTCGGGCGCGATCTCCGACGCCGTCCACCAGCAGAATTTTGTGGCGCGCAAGATCGCCGAAACCGTCGATGGCGTGGCGACGCGCACCGGTCTGGTCGCCGACACTATTACCGGGGTGAGCGAACTGGTGCACCGCTCGGGTCAAGGCGCCGACCAGCTCTTGACCTCGGCCGCCGATCTGAGCCGCCAGGCCGCCGCGTTAACGCGCGACGCCAGCATCTTCATCGGCCGCGTGCGCGTGGGCTAGATTCTTCGCTGGCGCTCGCTTACGCGGCGGCGTCGAGCAACGCTTCGATAAATTCGGTTGCGGTTTGATAAATCCCCGGCGCTTCGCTTTCACGCGGCCCGCCAATCGCAAGCTTTAAGCCTGTGCCATGCCGCTGTTTTTGCACCCGCAGCCACAACGCAGCGTGTCGGACGATGTCCGGATTGGACAGATCGGCTGCAAACAGCGGCTTGCGGTAGCGATGGGCAAGGTCCTGCGCGAGCGCCGTCCCGTGCGAAAAGTTTAGCCCGCCGGCGTCAATCACGACCAGACACGCGTCGGCGTCGCGCACATTCCATTCGGTGCGCTGCGCCGGATCGGAAAGCGGCGTCGCTTTCAGCTTGGGATATTTAGCCAACACGCCGGGCGGCTGTGGAAAATCTTCAGCCCAGCCGCCGTGCGGGCACCAGCCGCCGTAATCGATGCCCCGCACAACCGCCACATCGAGGGCCGCGCGGTCGACGCCCGATTGTCCGCCGGACAGGAGCTTCACGGCTGCGCAAACTCTTCACGGCGGTAACCTTGGGCGTAAAGCAACGCCGTGAGGTCGCCGTGATCAATGCAAGCCGCCGCTGCCGCCTCTCTGATCGCCGGTTTGCCGTGGAAGGCCACGCCAAGTCCGGCCGCCTCGATCATCGGAATGTCATTGGCGCCGTCGCCGACAGCCAACGTGGCTTTGTGGTTGAGCCGCAAGCGCTCGCGCAGCGCGACGAGCGTCTGGAGTTTGGCATCGCGACCGACAATCGGTTCGGCCACAAGGCCTGTGAGTGCGCCGTCGGCGTCGGTCAAGAGCGTGTTGGCCCGTTGTTCGTCGAATCCGATCATTGCGGCGAGCTTCGCGTTGAAGGCCGTGAAGCCGCCGGAGACCACGCAAGTGTAAGCGCCATGCGCGCGCATGGTTGCGACCAGCGTCGGGCCGCCCGGCGTCAAGCGAATCCGCTCGGCGATCACCTCGTCGATCACCGCTGCCGGAAGTCCTTTGAGCAGCGCGACGCGCTCGCGCAGTGCCGGCTCGAAAGCGACTTCGCCGCGCATGGCCCGTTCCGTGATCGCCGCCACGCGGGCTTTGAATCCGGCGTAATCGGCAAGTTCGTCGATGCATTCCTGGCCGATCATGGTGGAGTCCATGTCCGCCACCAGGAGTTTCTTTTGCCGGCCCTCGTGCGGCTGGATGACGACGTCGACCGGCTCGCCGCCAATGATCTCGCGGATGTCGCTGGCAAGCTCGCCTAAAACATCGGCAGTGGCGCGCTCGCTGTCGGCATCCGCGTCGTCGAGCAGAAACGCGATGTCCATGGCGGTTTCCGGGGCCAGCCAGTCGACCGGCCGGCCGTGCGGCAGATAGCGCGCGACTTTTTGGCCCAGCGCGTCGTTAACCGCCGGCCGCTGCGGATGTGAAATCAGTGTTGCCACATAAAACATGCCGTGCGATCCGGACGCTGGATTAGACCAATGACAGCCGTGAACGAAACCATCCTCATCGCAGGCCCGACGGCGAGCGGCAAGTCGGCGTTGGCGCTCAAGCTCGCCGAAAAACTCGGCGGCATCGTCATTAATGCGGATTCCATGCAGGTTTACCGCGACCTGCGCATCATCACCGCGCGCCCGACGGCCGAGGAGGAAGCGCGCGCGCCGCATCGGCTTTACGGCCACGTCGATGCCGGCGAAAACTACTCCGTCGGCGCCTGGTGCGCGGCCGCGACTGCGGCGCTCGAGACGGCGCGCAACGAAGGCCGCGCCGCCATCGTGGTCGGCGGCACCGGCCTTTATTTCAGTGCGCTCGTCGGCGGGCTTGCCGCGGTGCCGAAGATTCCCGCCGAGATCCGCGACGCGGTGCGGTCGCGGCTGACGAGCGAGGGCGTCGGTGCGCTGCATGCCGAACTCAAAGTCCACGATCCAATCATGGCGGCGCGGTTGATGCCCGGCGATCGCGCGCGCATCGCGCGCGCGCTGGAGGTGGTTCTGGCCACCGGGCGTTCGCTGGCGCAATGGCATGAGCAGGGCAACAAACCGGCGAGCCTCGACGCTGCGCATGCGGCCAAGGTTTTTCTTGATCCGAGCCGCGAGGTGCTGGCGCGCCAGATCGACGCGCGTTTCGACGCGATGGTGACGGCCGGAGCGATCGAGGAAGTCCGTACGCTCGCCGCCCGCAATCTCGCTCCGGAACTGCCGGCGATGAAGGCGCATGGCGTGCCGTGGCTCGTGCGGCATCTGCGCGGCGAAATCGGTTTGGGCGATGCGGTCGAAGGCGCCAAGCGCGATACGCGCCAATACACCAAGCGGCAGGCGACATGGTTCCGCAACCAACTGCCGGATTTCATGTGGGTCGAGCCCGGCAAGGCGCTTGCGGCCGTCGAGCTGCAGCTGTTGGAGCTCGGCGTGCCGTTGAGCACCACTTAAGCGCGCTGCTTCGTTGGCGCATGATCTGTTCGGAAAACCGGCTTCCACTTTTCCGGATCATGCGCTGATCTACTCGCCGGTCCAGTGCGGGGTGCGCTTGTTGAGAAAAGCGTCGAGCCCCTCGCGAAAGTCACGGCTCATATAGCACCTCAGAATCAAGTCATCGTCGTTATGCTCCGACAACGGCCGCTGCAGACGCCGCAGGCCCTCTTTGGTGACGGCGAGCGTCAGTGGCGCATGGCCGGCGATGAGTGTCGCCAGCTCTTGCGCGCGCCGTTGGAGCGAGGCGCTATCCTCGACGACTTCGTTCAATAGCCCGACGCGGAAAGCCTCGTCGGCGGCGATGAGCCGCGCTGTAAAGATAATGTCTTTGACGCGCGCCGGTCCGATCAAGGCGGCGAACCGGTTGAGGTTCGCCAACGACAGGCAATTGCCGAGCGTGCGCGCGATCGGAAAGCCGATTTGCGCGGTTTTGGTCCCGATGCGCAGGTCGCAGCAGGCGGCGATGCCGGCGCCGCCGCCGGTACAGGCGCCGTTGATCGCGGCAATCGTCGGTACGCGGCAGCGTTCGACCTCCGAAAGTACGCGGTCGAGGCGGGCCTCGTAGTCGATGGCCTGCTGTGGCGTCGTGAAGGCCCGGAACTGATTGATGTCGGTGCCGGCGGCAAAGGCCTTGTCGCCGGCGCCTCGCAGAATAAGCACCCTCACAGAGCTGTCGCGGTCGACCTCGCCGCAGATTTGCGCCAGCCGCTCGTACATGGCGAAGGTCAGTGCGTTGCGCGCCTGCGGGCGGTTGAAAGTCACCGTCCCGATGCCGTCCTTCAGTTCAAAAAGGAGGTCGTCAGGCGAAGCCGATTGTTGATCCATACCGATCGATCCCGTTCACAAGGCTTAAGCGATTTGTGAACGCTGCGCCGACGACTGGCAAGCCGCCAGCGTCCGCCGCGCCGGTCGTACCTCATTCCGCGCGATGCCAGCGCGGCGCAATTGACCGCGGAAAAATTGACAACCCACACGTCCTCGCGGACATTCTCCTCGCACCTCTGCCAATTCAACCTGCCGGGAGACAGGAGCTAGTCATGGAAAGAGGACTGTGGCGTCACCTAGGAGCATCGCGGGCGTTCCTCATTGGCGCCGCGATTGTATTCGGCGGAACGGCCCCCGCATTAGCGACCGATCCGATCTAGGTCGGACTGGTTGCTGCGCTGTCGGGTGCTTCCGCTCAATCCGGCGAAGCGATCACGCGCGGTCTCTCGCTTGCGATTGACGAGATCAATGCCAAGGGTGGTCTTCTCGGCGGACGCATGCTGGAGCTGGTGCAGCGCGACGACGAGTCGGCGCCGCCGAAGGGCCTGATCGCGGCGCGCGAACTCATGTCGCAAAATGTCGTCGCGATCTTCGGCGGTATCGATACGCCGGTATCGCTGGCGATGGTGCCGGTGCTCAATAAGGAAAAGTGCGTTCATATGGGGGTATGGGCGGCGGGAACCGGAATCACGCGCAACGGCGCCAATCCGAATTATGCCTTCCGCGTGTCCGCTGTCGACGCATTGGTCGACGTCAAGCTGCTTAAATTCGCCCATCAGAAATTCGGCGCCAAGAAAGCAGGCCTGATGCTGATCAACAATCCATGGGGCCAAGGCAATGAAAAGAGACTCGTGGCCGCGAGCCAGGCCGATTCGGCGATTGCAATCGCCGGCGTTGAAAAATTCGAGGCCGGCGACGTCGACATGGCGCCGCAACTGGCGCGGCTGAAGGAAGGTGGCGCCGACTCCATCATTCTCGTCGGCAACGCGGCGCCGGGCGCGCAAGTCATGAAGTCGCGCGAGCGGCTGGACTGGATGGTTCCGGTGGTTTCGCACTGGGGCATTTCCGGCGGCCGTTTCCCCGAGCTTGCCGGACCGACTGCGGGCCAGGTTGACTTCGTCCAGACCTACAGTTTCTTTGGCAAGCAGGGTCCGGTCGGCCAGCGCGTGCTGGCGGCGCT
>CAYWNY010000202.1:0-6491 GCA_964459765.1 uncultured Hyphomicrobiales bacterium
CCGAAACCGGCCGCTTGCCTTCCTGCATCAGTTTGCGCACGACATTGTCGATGGCAGCGATATGATCGGCATCGACGGCGTGACGAAAGCCAAGGACGTAAGCCAGAAACGCAGTACCGAGAAGCGTCGGTCGATCGGCCAGCGCGATCACCGCCCAAGTCCAGACCGCGACATTGCCGACAAACAGCAGAAGATAGATGGCGCCGATCTTGGCGCGCGGCTCGGCAGACGTATCGTCGACCGTCTTTTTCAGGAAATTAAACAAAGATCGTCCTCGCGTAACCCAGACGCCGGCGCGAGCGAGGACCAAAAGACTTTCGTCTTTCGGATCATCCACCGGTGCACCCCGACCGATGTTTGTCGCGTCGACTCGAACGACGGCAGGTCTCCTGGCTCGCGGATCGGCATCTCGCCCGGCCTTCCCGGCGGCAAACGCGCCGCCAGTGGCTTGTTGTGGACGAGACTTCCCGCTCACAGTTGCGGGGGCAGCTGCGGAATAAGGACTTGCGTCCCGCACCGCATTCCCTTTTCGCCCTCTCATGAGGGACCGTCAGTGCCCTAGTGATAGATTTCGACGCCCCGGCCTGTCAATCTGGCGGTTACTGCGCGTGAGTTGTGCAAGCGATGTCGAGCGTCGTGAAAATCACCCTGATCATCGGCGGCGCCCGTTCCGGCAAAAGCCGCCATGCCGAAGGCGTCATCGCCGCGCTGCAACCGCCCTGGGTCTATGTGGCAACGGCGGAAGCCGGCGACGAGGAAATGTCCGCGCGCATCGCCACCCATCAATCGCGCCGAGGTTCCGGCTGGCAAACGGTCGAGGCGCCGCGTGATCTAGCGACCGCGCTGAATGCCCGCCCCGCTAGACCGGTTCTGGTTGACTGTTTGACGCTGTGGCTGTCCAACCTCTTGCTGGCTGAGGCGGACATCGAGACGGAGATCGCGAAACTGGAAAAAGCGCTGGCCTCCATGACGGCGCCCGTCGTGCTGGTCGCCAACGAAGTCGGCTCCGGCATCGTGCCCGAATATCCGCTCGGCCGCCGCTTCCGCGATTGGCAGGGCATCCTCAATCAGCGCGTGGCGGCGCTTGCCGACCGCGTGGTTCTCATGGTCGCGGGTTTGCCGCTGCCGGTGAAGGGAGCGTGATGAACCAAAAACTCGACGAGGCCGAAGTCGAACGCCATCGCGCCAAGATGGCCAAGCGCAAGGCCGTGCAGGACGCCGAAGTCGCCGGCAAGACCGTCGAGAAGGGCTTGCTGATCGTGCATACCGGCGCCGGCAAGGGAAAGTCGACCGCCGCTTTCGGATTGGCGCTCCGCATGCTCGGCCGCGGCCGCCGCGTCGGCGTCGTGCAGTTCATCAAAGGCGCCTGGCATACCGCCGAGCGCGACGCACTCGCCAAGTTCGGCGGTCAAATCGTCTGGCATAGCATGGGCGAAGGCTTCACTTGGGAAACCCAGGACCGCGGCCGCGATATCGCCGCCGCCGAGCGCGCCTTTGCGAAAGCGCGCGAACTCATGGCCGATCCGAGCTTTGGCCTGATCGTCCTCGACGAGCTCAACATCGCCCTGCGTTACGATTATCTCGACCTTGCCGCGGTGGTTGCCGAACTCGCGGCACGCCGTGGCGACCTGCACATTGTCGTGACTGGGCGCAACGCCAAGCCGGAACTGCTCGCGGCAGCAGATCTCGTCACCGAGATGACGCTGGTGAAGCACCATTTCGCCGCCGGCGTGAAGGCGCAGCCCGGCATCGAGTTTTGAGCCATGGAGTTATGAGTCATGGCGGCGCGCACACTGATGTTTGCCGGCACCGGCTCGGACGTGGGCAAGTCTCTGATCGTCGCCGGGCTGGCGCGCGCTTTCACCCGGCGCGGCCTCGTCGTGCGGCCGTTTAAGCCGCAGAATATGTCGAACAACGCCGCGGTGACGGCGGACGGCGGCGAAATCGGGCGGGCGCAGGCGCTACAGGCGCGTGCGGCTTGCACCGCCGCCAGCGTGCATATGAATCCGGTGCTGCTGAAGCCGCAGAGCCAGATCGGCGCGCAGATCATCGTGCAAGGCAGAGTCTATGCCAGCGCCAAGGCGGCCGCCTACCAAGAGATGAAGCGCGAGCTGTTGCCTTATGTGCTCGACAGTTACGGCTGGCTGCATGGCGAAGCCGACCTAGTGCTGGTCGAAGGCGCCGGCAGCGCCGCCGAAGTCAATCTGCGGGCAAACGACATTGCGAATATGGGCTTTGCCCGCGCCGCCGACGTGCCGGTGGTGCTGATCGGCGATATCGACCGCGGCGGCGTAATTGCCAGTCTCGTTGGCACCAAAGCGGTTTTGCCGCCGGACGATGCGGCTTTGGTGCGCGGCTTCATCGTCAACAAATTTCGCGGCGACGCGTCGCTGTTTGCCGATGGCATGGTGCGCATCGCGCACGCAACCGGCTGGGAAGCGCTCGGCCTCGTGCCGCATTTCGCCGCCGCGCATTTGCTGCCGGCCGAAGACGCGCTGGCGCTCGGTCGGGCGCCGGCGGTCAAACCGGACGCGCGGGTGCGGGTGGCCGTGCCGGTCCTGCCCCACATCGCCAATTTCGACGACATCGATCCGCTTGAGGCCGAGCCTGACGTTGAGCTTGTACGTGTGCGCGCCGGCAAGGCGTTGCCGGGTGATGCCGATGTAATCATCCTCCCCGGCTCGAAAGCGACCATCGCCGATCTTGCAGCCTTGCGCGCGGCCGGCTTCGACATCGATATTGCCGCGCATCGCCGCCGTCGCGGTTTGGTGCTCGGCCTGTGCGGCGGTTATCAGATGCTCGGCCGCGTTGTTGCCGATCCGCAGGGTATCGAAGGACCGGCGAGTTCGGTCGAAGGGTTAGGTCTCCTCGACGTTGCCACGACGTTGTCGGCCGAGAAGCGCCTCGAAGCCGTGCGCGGTACGACCGGCGATGGAGCGCCATTTTCCGGTTATGAAATGCATATGGGCGTCACGGACGGACCGGATCGGGCACGCCCGTTCGCGCGACTCGCCGACGGTTCGCCGGAAGGCGCGATTTCGCCCGATGGCCGCGTGATCGGCACCTATGTGCACGGTCTCTTTGCCGACGATCGGCAGCGCTCGGCCTTCCTCGCGCGCTTCAACGGTACCGCCAATGTCGCCTATGATGCGTTGATCGATGACACGCTGGATGCGCTTGCTGCGCATCTGGCCGCGCATCTCGACCTTGATCGCCTGCTCACGCTGGCACGATGAGGATGAGGTTCGCCGCGGCCAACAGCGCAATCAGAATGGCATCGGCGAAACGATAAAGCGCGAGCGCACGGCGAATGTCGCGGGCATCGGCGTCGCGGCCGTCGCCTATGAAGGCGTCTTCGACCTGACGGCCGCCATAGGCGCGCGGGCCGGCGAGCGCGAGATCGAGCGCGCCGGCGACCGCCGCTTCGGGATAGCCGGCGTTCGGCGAGCGATGAAAGGCCGCGTCGCGGCGCACCGCGCGCCATGCGGCGCCCGGCGAAGTATCCCGGCCCAGCGCCGCCGCCGCGACCAACAGCAGCGCCGTGAACCGCGCCGCGGGCACATTGACCAGATCGTCGAGGCGCGCCGCGGCCCAGCCGAAGTCCGCGTAACGCGGCGTTCGGTGCCCGATCATACTGTCGGCGGTGTTGATCGCCTTGTAGAGTGCAACTCCCGGGAGCCCGCCGATGACCATCCAGAATACCGGCGCCACGATCGCATCGGAGAAATTCTCCGCCAGGCTTTCGATCGCGGCGCGCGCCACGCCGGCCGCATCGAGCGCAGCCGTATCGCGTCCGACAATGTGCGCGACGGCGGCGCGGCCGGCGGCGACGCCGCCGGTTTCGAGCGCCGTGGCGACATTGGCGACGTGGCGGTGCAGGCTTCTTTGTGCGAGCAAGGACGAGGCAAGGAGGGCGGTCAGAACCACGCCGAAGGGCAGGCGCAGCAGCGCGTGTTGGACGAAAATGGCGATGGCGCCGACAATGCAAAGCACGATCGCGATGGTGGCAACGCCGCCGATGCGTCGCGCCTGCGGCGTCGATGTTTCGCGGTTGAGCTCGCCTTCGAGCATGTCGATGAAGCGGCCGATCCAAGTGACCGGATGGCCGATGGCGCGCGTCAGGCGCTGCGGATAACCGAGACCGAGTTCAAACAGCATGGCAAGGAGAGCGAAGGCGACGGACATGATCCTCAATCGCGGCGACGACGAGCCGCTGTGGCATGGCGGCGATCTTGGCGCCGCGCGGCGCCGATTCCCCGGCGCGCTCGAACCTTTCATCGACCTGTCGACCGGGATCAATCCCCATCCCTATCCGCTGCCGCGATTATCCGCCGATTGTTTCGCGCGCCTGCCCGACCAAGCCGCGCTCGAGACGCTGACGGCGGCGGCGGTGCGCGCCTATGGCGCCGCGTCCGCCGCGCAGGTCGTGCCGGCGCCGGGCACGCAGATTTTGCTGCCTTTGGTCGCCCGGCTCGCGCCGCCCGGCCGCGCTGCCATTCTGACTCCGGGCTATCCGGAACACGCCCGCGCCGCTTCGCTCGCCGGACACAGCGTTGCAGCCGCGCGCGGCATTGACGAATGCGGCAATGCGGCGCTGGTCATTCTCTGCAATCCCAACAATCCCGACGGGAGGCTCTTCGCTACGACCGATATTCTGGCGCTGGCGATGGCGCTGCGCCGCGGCGGCGGTTTGTTGGTCATTGACGAAGCGTTTGCCGACGTGACGCCGCCTGGAACCAGCGTTGCAGCCGACGTCGGTTGCGGCAACATCGTCGCGCTGCGCTCATTCGGAAAATTCTTTGGACTTGCGGGCTTACGGCTCGGCTTTGCGCTCGCGGCGCCGCCGCTCGCCGAGCGTCTGCGCGCAGCGCTCGGGCCATGGGCGGTTTCCGGACCCGCGCTCGCGGTCGGGGCGGGCGCGCTTGCGGATGAGGAGTGGATCGCCCGCACCCGCCGTCGTCTCGACAAAGTTGCGGCCAAGCTCGATCGCATGCTGTCTGGTGCCGGACTTACGATTGTCGGCGGCACAAGCCTGTTCCGGCTCGTGCAAACGCCCCTGGCGAGCGCCTTGTTCGAGCACCTTGGCCGCGCCGGTATTTGGGTGCGCGCATTTCCGGATGATGCCGGGTGGCTTCGCTTCGGTTTGCCGGGCGATAGGCAAGCTTGGCAGCGCTTGCACCAAGCGCTCACGACCTTCCGCGGCGGCCGCTGCGCGTTGCGCGGCTCTTAAAGCCGGTCGGAGCGCAGTCATGGACAAAGGGCCGCCGATTTCCTTCGACGACGATTTCCGCGCGCGGCTGCGCGACCTGATCGCGTGGCGGCGCGATGTGCGCCGGTTTCGCCGCGATCCGTTGCCCGAGGGAACGTTGGAAGCGCTGATCGAACTCGCCTGCCTCGCGCCTTCGGTCGGATTGAGCCAGCCCTGGCGGTTTGTGATCGTAGAGGACGAGGCGGCACGCTCAGCGATCCGGCAAAATTTTGCCGCCTGCAATGCCGACGCGTTGTCCGCGCAAAGTCAGGAGCGCGCCGGCCACTACGCGCGGCTAAAGCTCGCGGGCCTCGAGGAAGCGCCGTGCCATCTCGCGGTGTTCGCTGATCGCTCGACCGCGCAAGGCGGTGGGCTTGGGCGGCGAACCATGCCGGAGATGATCGAATACTCGGCGGTGACCGCGGTGCATACGATTTGGCTCGCGGCACGGGCGCAAGGCATCGGTATGGGCTGGGTCTCGATCCTCGAGCCGAAGGGGGTTGCCGACGCGCTGCAGATTTCCGCCGAGTGGAAGTTCATCGGCTATTTTTGTCTTGGCTATGCGGAGCTCGACGACACCGTGCCCGAGCTCGAACAGGAGGGCTGGGAGAAGCGCCGTGTGCCCTCTTCGGTCATCCTCAAACGTTAACGCCGCCCCGCCGGCGCTGTATCAAAATGGGGCGGATTGCCTTGGCATTTGGTTTGCTCACTCCCGATTGGCGCCGATCGCGTGTGCCGGTGGCGGAAAAACGCCGCCAAAACCCGCGCGCGATGCCGAACCGAGCGCGGAGGCGGTTGACATCAACCGGCGCGCGCTCGCAGGGAGAGAGCGGTGTTAACCAATCGTCCTGCCGAAAAAGCTTCGGCATCTTGGTCGATCGCGCATGTCGGTGTCGCGATCGTCCTGTCGGCCATCACGCTGACGTCGGCTTATGCCGGCGGCGTCATCGGACTGAGCTGCGTCGGCGGCGGCAAGAGTTTCAATTGCGCGGCGATGTATGCAACTGCCGGCGACCCCTATATCCGGACCGTGCCGGACGCGCTCAGCGACTCGGACAAGGCGCAAGCCGCGGCGCGCGATCACAAGTGGCAGGCGCGTTGCCACCCGACGATCGAACGCGACAGCTACGGCGTCGCCCGCTATCAGTATGCTTCGCCAGGTTGCGAATACGGACTCGGGGCGGAATAATCTTGGCGCGGAATAGCGCGAGCGTGCGGCGCGCTCGCTAAACCTGATGCCTTA
>CAYWNY010000203.1:0-6472 GCA_964459765.1 uncultured Hyphomicrobiales bacterium
TCATCATCCGCCAGGTCTATGGCGCGCCGCTCCGCCAGATCCTCATCACCATCGGCGCGCTGACCGTGATCGAGCAGCTGATCATCGTCATCTGGGGACCGCAGGCTATTCCGCTGCCCAAGCCGGTGATGCTGCGCGGCAGCGTGTTCATCGGCTCGTCTTCGATCGAAACCTACCGGCTGTTCGCACTGTGCGTGGGGCTGGCGGTGGCGCTCGCGATGCATCTGTTCTTGACGCGCACGCGCCTTGGGCTCGTCGTGCGCGCCGGCGTCGAGGACCGCGAGATGATCCAGGCGCTTGGCTATCACATCCGCCGCGTCTTTATCGGCGTGTTCAT
Source organism: uncultured Hyphomicrobiales bacterium (assembly GCA_964459765.1). Taxonomy (GTDB): domain Bacteria; phylum Pseudomonadota; class Alphaproteobacteria; order Rhizobiales; family Xanthobacteraceae; genus BOG-931. The sequence continues at coordinate 338 of CAYWNY010000203.1, forward strand.
GGCCGGCACCGCGCTCGCCGGCATGGGTGGCATGATGTGGGGCCAGTATCAGGCGGGGGTCTACAGCCAGATCGGCGACAGCATGACCATTCTGGTATTCATCATCCTGATCATCGGCGGGCTCGGTTCGGTCGGCGGCTGCTTCATCGGCGCCATTCTGGTCGGGCTGACTACCAACTATGTCGGCTTCCTGGCGCCGAAGATGGCACTCGGATCGAACCTTCTGCTCATGGCGCTGATCTTGTTGTGGCAGCCGCGCGGCCTATTCCCAATTTCGCAGCATCACTAAAGGGGCGCCGGTGGAACCGATCGACGAAACGACCGAAGAGACGACCGCCGGCGTCTTCACCGACCCGGCGATCGAGGTGGCCATCGCCGAACCGAAGAGCCAACCGGAACGCCATGCCTGGCTGAGCTGGATCGTGTCGGACGATCCGCCCGGCCGCACCTTCCTCAATATAGCCTTGCTCGTGATCCTGCTGGCGCTGGCATTTGCGCCGTTTCTGTTTCCCGGCACCAAGGCGCTGGGCGTCGCCTCGCGCATCTGCATTTTCATCATTCTGGTGGCGAGCTACGACCTGATGCTCGGCTTCACCGGCATTGTCTCGTTCGCCCACACCATGTTCTTCGGCATCGGCGCGTATGGCGTCGCCATCGCGCTCGGCAAAGGTTGGGTCGGCTGGGGCGCGGTGCTTCTCGGCGCGGCAGCCGGAGCGCTGGTGTCGCTTGTGGTCGCTGCCGCGATCGGACTTCTGAGTTTGCGGCTGCGCGCGATCTTCTTTTCGATGATCACGCTGGCGGTCGCAAGTTTCGCACAGATCGTCGCCGAACAATGGCGCGACCTTACCGGCGGCGAGGATGGGCTCACGTTTTCCGTGCCGGCGATCCTCAAGCCCGGCTTCCGGCTCCTGCACGACCCGGTGCTGGGCGTCGTCATCAACGGCCGGATCATCACCTATTACATCGTCTTTGCCGTATCGCTCGTGCTTTTTCTGATCATGCTGCGGATCGTCAACTCGCCGTTCGGGCTGGTGCTGCGCGCCATTCGCGAGAACGAGTTCCGCGTCGAAGCCATGGGTTACCGCGTCGTCGCATACCGGACCTGGGTGTGCGTCATTTCCGCGGTGATGGCGTCGCTCGCCGGCGCGCTGATGGCGCTGGTGCTCGGCTACAACGGCCCCGACGCAACGCTCTCCTTCGCGCTGATGATCGATATCCTGCTGATGATCGTCATCGGCGGCATGGGCACGCTCTATGGCGCGGTGATCGGCTCGATCCTGGTGGTGCTCGCCGAGTATTATCTGCAGAACGCGCTCAACGCCATGAGCGACGCGACGTCGTCGATGCCGTTCCTATCGGCATTGCTGAATCCCGACCGCTGGCTGTTGTGGCTCGGCATCTTGTTCGTTCTGATCGTGACCTTTGTACCGCAGGGCATCGTCGGACGGCTGCGCTGGCGGCGCTAAATTCGGCGCGACGCATCCGAACTTTGACCAACATTTGAGAGTTTGTATTTAGTCGTCTTCGGCCATAAATGCCTTGATGGCGTTCTCGCGCCGATAACGTGAGTGAGTACTAAAAAGCTGAGAGGCGGAATGGGAAGCCTCGTTCGTCTTGATCTCCTGGGCGGCGTCGCGCTGCTGCTGTGGGGACTGCACATGGTCCTCTCAGGCGTCTTGCGCGCGTTCGGGCCCGACCTTCGCCGCGTGCTCGGCAAGGCGCTGGCCAACCGTTTCACCGCATTCGCCGCCGGCCTCGGGCTGACCGCGCTGTTGCAGAGCAGTACCGCGACCGGCCTCATGACGACGTCGCTTGCGGCTGACGGCGTGGTCAGTCTGGTGCCTGCGCTCGCCATTATGCTCGGCGCCAATGTCGGCACCACGCTCATCGTCCAGCTTCTTTCCTTCGACGTCGCCGCGGCCGCTCCGGTGCTCTTTATAGTTGGGCTGATCACTTTCCGCCTCGGCGGCCAAAGCCTCGCGCGTGCGCTCGGCCGCATTGCCATCGGCCTCGGCCTCGTTCTGCTGGCCCTTCACATTTTGGTCGACACACTCGCCCCCGCGGAGCAGGCGCCGGCCGTGCAAGTCCTCCTCGGCTCCATTACCCACGATCCGGTGCTGTGCATCGTCATCGCCGCGCTGCTGACCTGGGCGGCGCATTCGAGCGTCGCCGTGGTGCTGCTGGTGATGTCGCTCGCTTATTCGCACTTCGTCACCACCGAAGCCGCGCTAGCCCTGGTTCTGGGAGCCAATCTGGGCAGCGCGATCAATCCGCTGCTCGAAGGCGGCACCCCCGGCGATCCGGCGAGCCGACGGCTGCCGCTCGGCAATCTGATGAATCGCCTTGTCGGCATCCTGATCGCGCTGCCGCTACTGCCGCGGCTGGCGCGCGAGCTGCCCGCCTGGCAGCCCGACGCGGCGAAAATGACCGCTGAGTTCCACCTGCTCTTTAATGTCATCCTGGCCGCGCTTTTCATTTTGCCGCTCGATGGAATGGCATGGCTATTGGAACGCATCCTGCCGGAGCGCAGCAAACCGGCCGACCCGTCGGTGCCGCGCCATCTCGACGAAGCGGCGCTCGACACGCCTTCGCTGGCGATCGCCAATGCTGCGCGCGAAACGCTACGGATTGGCGACGCCGTCGAGACCATGTTGCGCGAGATCATGACCGCGATCATGGACAACGACCGCAAGCTCACGGGCGAAGTGTCGCGGCTGGACAACGTCGTCGACCGCCTGACGGAGGCTGTGAAGCTCTACATCGCGAAATTGACGCGCGGGAGCCTCGACGAGCACGAAGGCCGCCGCGCCATGGAGATCGTGTCGTTCGCCATAAATCTCGAACATGCCGGCGATATCATAGACAAGAATCTGTGCGAGCTGGCGGCGAAGAAGATCAAACGCCGCCTTCAATTCTCTCCCGAAGGCGCCGCTGAGCTCGTGGCCTTCCACAAACGCGTCTGCGCAAGCCTGCAGATCGCGTTCAGCGTGTTCATGAACGGCAATGTGGACGGAGCGCGACGCTTGCTGCGCGAGAAGGCGGAACTGCGCGCCATCGAGCTGGCGGCCGGTGAGCGGCATTTCGAGCGATTACGCGAGGGCCGGCCGGAAAGCATCGAGACCAGTTCGCTGCACCTCGACATTCTGCGCGACCTACGCCGCATCCATTCGCACATCTGCTCGGTCGCCTACCCAGTCCTCGAGGCCGCGGGCGAATTGCCGGCGCGCGAAAGCGCGCCCGTCGAAGCGCCCGCGGAGGCTCTGACCTACCAGCCGAAGCTGCCTTAGGCCATCATTTCATCGGGCATTTATCGTGATAGCGGTCCTGGTGATCTTTTAGGATCAGCGCGACGGTTTTGACCTCGTACCCGCCTGCAGGTTTCTTCGCCACTTCCTGTAGATAGAAATTCTCAATCGGGAAGTGATTATTGCCGTAACGATAGGGCCCACGGACCGAGGCATAGTTGGCTTTTTCCATGGCCACACGCATATCGTCTTGCCTGGACAGATCGCCGTTGACGGCAACGACGGCACTGTTGATGAGACCGGCGGCGTCGTAGGCCTGCGCCGCATAGAAGGACGGATCGCGCTTGTAGGCGGCGCGGAAACCGGCGACGAATTTTTCATTCGCGGCGTTGGGCAGATCGATCGCCCAATGCCCGGCGGTCGCCACGCCGAGCGCGAATTCACCGATTCGATCGAGCGACAGCGCGTCGATCATGTAGGCCGTATAAAGAGGTATCTGACCCTTCAGCCCCGCTTGCGTGTATTGCGTCAGGAATTGCGCGCCGGCCGCGCCGGGAAAGAACGCAAAAATCGCCTGCGGCTTGGCCGCACGGGCCTTGGTCAGTTCGGCGGAGAAGTCGAGCTGGTTCGGCCAGGTCGTATACTCCTCGCCGAGGACTTCGCCCTTGAAGTTCGCCTTCACGCCGGCGGCGACGTCCTTGCCGGCGGCGTAATTGGGGTCGATCAGGAAGAGCGTTTTGACGCCCTGTTGATTCAAATATTCCCCGGTCGCCTGCGCCGCCTGATCGCCCTGCCAGGACACCGAGAAGAAGTACGGCGAGCACTGCTCGCCGGCGATCTGCGACGGACCGGCATTGGCGCTGATGATAAAGGTCTTGGCGTTCACCGCCGGCAGCAGCGACGCCAGCAACACATTGGAAAAGCCGTAGCCGGTGAGAAAGTTGACATGATCGGCTTCGATCAGCTTGTCGGTCTTCTGCTTGCCGACTTCGGGCTTGCCGGTGTCATCCTCATAGATGACCTCGACCGGACGGCCGGCCATCTGCAGACCGAGATTCTGCAGACCAAGATTGAAGCCGTCGCGCATATCGTTGCCGAGGGCCGCGACCGGACCGCTTAAGGTGCCGACAAAGCCGATTTTGACAGTATCGGCGGCGGCGGCCGGCGCCGCTGCAAAGCTCACCGCTGCAAGGCTCGCCGCCGCAAGGGCGGCAAAGAGCTGCCTCATTTTTGCTTCCTCCCGTTTCGTCGTTTTTTGATTATCTTCGTCCGCGCCGTAACACCCGCTACGGCCAAAGCTGCCGGGTGGCGATATCGGCGCCTTCGCGCATCGCCTTGAACTTCTCCCAGATTACGGTCGGGTGCACTTCGGTGTTGTAAAGCGCCTGCGACGAAAATCCGCAGTCGGCGCCGGCAATCACGTTCTCGCGTCCGACCAGCCGCGCGAAGCGAACGACGCGCTCGGCGATCAGCTCCGGATGCTCGACGATATTGCTTGCGTGCGTGATGACGCCGGGGATGAGCACCTTGTCGTCCGGTACTTTGACCGTCTCGAACAGATGATACTCATGTTCGTGGCGCGGGTTGGCGGCTTCGAAGCTGTAGGAGCCGGCATTGATCTGCAAAACGTATTCGATGATCTGGCTAAGCGCGGCTTCGTGGATACGCGGGCCATGATTGATGCCGTAACAGGTGTGGAAGCGCACATAGTCCGGCGGAATGCCTTTGATCGCGGCGTTTACGGCTTCGACGTAAATCTGCGCACGGCGCTTTTTCTGCGCGTCGTCGAGGCCGGGTTCGTAAAAAATATCGGGCAGGAACGGATCGTCGACCTGGACGATAATTCCGGCATCGTAGATCGCCCGGTACTCCTTGCTCATCGCCGCCGCGACGGCGTGAAAATAGTCTTCGTCCGATTTGTAGTATTCGTTGATGCCGACGCCTGACGGCGCCGTCGCCGGCAGGAAAACATGCTCGTTGGCGACGCCCGCGGCAGCAGCTGCGGCCTTGAGATTGGCGATGTCGGTCGCAACAAGCGCATCGCCGCGGTATTTCACCGGACCGGCGCACACGACCGGCGCCAGCGTCACGACCGTGCCGCCCATCATCGCCCGCTGGAAATATTGCGCGTAGTACTCCGGAAAGGCGGCGACTTCGGCCTGGAACAACTTCACTTTGATGCTCGGACGCGATTCGTAGCCGTCAAGCCGCTCGCGGATGTAGGTGAAGAAGCCAGGCTTGGAGAATTCGCCGTCGGTGACGATGTCGAGGCCGCAATCGACCTGCTCGCGGACGGTTTCGGCGACCGCCGAGCGCAACGCCTGTTGAAGGGCGGCCTCGTCATAGGACTGACCGGAATACTTCGCCTTCATGATGTCGAGCAGCTTGTGCGGGCGCGGCAGGCTGCCGATATGCGTGGTCTGAATGCGGTCGGTGTTCTGCTGGATGTTCACTGGAGCGTTTCCTTAGCTTTTCTTGATGTCCGGCGAGCGCCAGTGGCGCTCGCCATGTAATACCGCAAACAGCGCCCGGCTACGCCGCGCGCTCCTTGCGCTTACCCGCAAAAACGGGCGCCACCTCGGCCATGAACCGCGCCATTTCGTCCTTGACCTGGTTATGCGGCTTCAAGCCAACATTGAAGTAGAGGATCACTTCCTCGAAGCCGGCGGCCTCGACTTTCTTCAAGGTCTCGGTCATGCGCGCCGGCGAGCCGAGCAGGACCGAATTTTCGCTCAAATCCTCCGGCTTCACCTTCTGCAGGCGTTCGACCAACTCGATGAAATAGCGGTAGCTCGGCGGCGCCGTTTTCGGATCGCCCGGGAAGGCCGGGATCACGCACTCCTTGTAGTAGCGGATTTGCCGCGCGCGCTGCGCGTCTTCCTGCGCCTTG
>CAYWNY010000204.1:0-6410 GCA_964459765.1 uncultured Hyphomicrobiales bacterium
GCTGACGCACGTTTCCGCGGAGCGCGTCGAGGCCGAGCTCGCGGTACGCAAGGAACTCGCGACGATTCCCGATATCCTGCACGGCGGCGCCATCATGGCGCTCGCCGACAATCTCGGCGGCGTTGCCACGGTGGTCAACCTGCCGAAGGGCGCGCGCACCGCCACGATCGAGAGCAAAACCAATTTCTTCGCCGCAATACCGGTCGGCGAAACCGCACGCGCCGAATGCACGCCGCTGCACCGCGGCCGCACCACCATGGTTTGGCAAACCAAGATCACGCGCAACGACGGCCGGCTGTGTGCGCTGGTGCTGCAGACGCAGATGGTCATTCCGCCAGAAAAGACTTGAAGCCGCAAAGCGCCTATTTGCGGGTAAGCGCTTCCGAAGCGGCGGCGAGGTTTAGCGCCAGATCGGGATCGAGACGTCTGGCAAGCGCGGCTTGCGCCGTTTCCATGGCCGGGAGCGCGCCTTCCAACTGACGCGCACCCTTTTCGGTCAACCAAACCGCGCGGCGGCGCTGATCGTCCGCGGCGATGGCGATCTCGACCAGGCCGGCCGCTTCCAGCCCGCGCAAATTGCGCGAAAGCGTCGATTGATCGAGCCCGGTTCTTTCCGCAAGCGCGCCAAACGTATCGTCGGGCGCGGCGGCGATTTGCGCCATCAGGCCGAACTGGGCCAGGCTCAACCCGCATCCCTGCAGATGCTGCTCGAGAAAGTTAGTGATCCGGCGCGCCGCCAGCCGGCTCGCCCAGCCGGCGCAGGCGCCAACCAGCGCCTGGGCGTCGCGCACCAGCGTCTTTTCGGGGGCTTGCGGTCGCTTGGCCATCGTTGTATGTATCTACATCATTTGTATCTACAAGGGAAGCGTCATGCTGGATCGCCCGTCATTTCGCTACGGCCTCCCCAAGCCTGAAGACATCGCCGGCATGACCGGACTGCAAATGATGCAGGCCCTGATCGACGGCAAAATCCCCGCTCCGCCGATGGCGCAGACCCTAAGCTTCTGGCTGGTCGAGGTCGGCGACGGCTACGCGGTGTTCGAAGGCGATCCCGGCGCGCATGTGCTCAACCCGCTGGGCGTCGTCCATGGCGGCTGGGCGCTGACATTGATCGACAGCGCCGCCGGTTGCGCCGGTCACACGCTGCTGCCGCCCGGCGTCGGCTACACCAGTGTCGAGACCAAAACCAATTTCACCCGTCCGATCAGACACGACACCGGCCGCGTCCGCGCCGAAGGCCGCGTGATCAGCCGCGGTCGCCAGATCATGACCTCGGAAGCCCGCCTTCTCGATACCCAAGGCCGCATTTTAGCCCATGGTACGTCCACCCTGATCGTGCTTGGCGCCAGAGCAGAGAGCAAATCCACGAACAGCAAATGACCGCTCCGGCGCGCGGAAAAGCCACGTCCCGTTCGAAGTCGCGTCTTCAGGCGAAGCGTGTCTACGCTCCCGCTGCCGACAATGACGGCTTCCGTGTGCTGGTCGATCGGCTGTGGCCGCGCGGTCTGACCAAAGAAAAAGCCCGCGTCGATCTGTGGCTGAAGGACGTTGCGCCGAGCGACACCTTGCGCCGGCATTTTCACGGGCAGCCGCAGAAATGGAACGAATTTGTCGCGGCGTACGACCGCGAACTTGGGCAGGAACCGGCAGAGAGCGCGGTGGCCGCATTGCGCGAGCACGCCGCACATGGACCCGTGACTTTGCTTTACGCGGCCCGCGACGAGACCCACAACAATGCGATCGCGCTGAAGGATTGGCTGGAGCGGCGGAGAGCGCCGCGGATAAAGCTTAGAGCAGCTGGTAAAATTTAAGATGCACGCCAGCCGGCGCACGCTCGCCGGTGCAAACGACAATCGTTTTGGTTAGCCAAGCATAGCGGGCGGCGCCGGTTTCGAAGAACGTCGCGCCGCGGAAGTAGTAGCTACCGGGAGCGACCGGTTCACCCGCGGCAAGCGCCGCAATCACCGCGGGCGGACCGTGACGGAGCGCCAGATTGCGAACATAGATCAGCGCGCCGTCGTCGGTGCGCAGCGTGTAGCGCGCCTCGAGTTCGGCGACCCCGTCGTGCCGCAACACCTGCCAGTCGGCACCGCCGGGAATGACCGTGCCGCGCAGCTGCGGCCCCGAAAATTCGCCGCCGGTGATTGGAACGATGCGCCGACCGCCCTTCCCGACGTCGCCGAGATCGAGCGGCGCGCTCACCGTCACGCGCGCGGCAAAGACAAATTCAAGCTGCGGCGGAGTTTCCGTCGGCGTCAATCGATCCCCCGAAGGTTGCGCGACACCGTTGAGATTGCCGATAATTGGTCGCGCTGAGCAATCGTCAAACCACAGGCGCGCCGGGGCCGCAATGTCGTCCGAAACGTCCAGCCGGAAATTGTTTCCGACTACCATCGCCGGCAGCTTGCCAAAGCCGGCATGGCTCGCCGAGCCGAACCGCCTATGGGCGCCGTGGCGGCCGGTCGGCGAAGAGCTCGCGCAAGCCAAGGACGACGCCACTGTGCTGGCGCTCAAGCTGCAAGAGGACGCCGGCATCGACATCGTCGGCGACGGCGAGCAGGCGCGGCAGCATTTCGTTCACGGCTTTCTCGAAGCGATCGACGGCATCGATTTCGACCGACGGGTCGAAATGGGCATTCGCAACAACCGCTACAAGGCGATGTGCCCGACCGTGGTTGGCGAATTGCGGCTGCGCTCGCGTGTCCATGCGCGGGAGGCTCGCCTGGCGCGCGCCCACACCAAACGAAAGCTCAAATTCACCCTGCCCGGCCCAATGACCATCGTCGACACGATTGCCGACGCCCATTACGGCGACCGGGTGAAGATGGCTTTTGCTTTTGCCGCGCTGCTCAACGAGGAGGCGCGCGGGCTTGCCGCAGACAGCGTCGACGTGATCCAATTCGACGAGCCCGCATTCAATGTTTATCTGCAGGAAGCCGCCGGCTGGGGCATCGAAGCGCTGCATCGCACCATCGACGGCATCGCCGCGACCAGCGCCGTGCATATTTGCTACGGCTACGGCATTGCCGCCAATATCGCCTGGAAGGAGACGCTGGGGAGCGAGTGGCGGCAGTACGAACAATTCTTCCCGGCGCTTGCCAAGAGCCGCATCGATCAGGTCTCGCTCGAATGCATCAATTCGCATGTGCCGATGAGCGTGCTGAAATTGCTCGACGGCAAGGACGTGCTTATCGGCGTCATCGACGTCGCCACCGATTCCATTGAGACACCCGAACAAGTTGCCGCCGTTATCGCGCAGGCTGCCGAATATGTGCGGCCGGAAAAGATCGTCGCTTGCACCAATTGCGGCATGGCGCCGATGCGGCGCGACGTCGCCTTGCAGAAGCTTTATGCGCTGACGCGAGGCGCGGCGCTGGCGCGCGAGCGGTTGGCTTAAACCCGGCTCGCGGTTAACGGTCGCTGCGCGACAAGACGTCGATCAATTCACCGACCTTGCGCCGCTGCTCGCCCTTATCGCCGGAGGCGATGGCGCCTTCGACGCAATGGGCGACGTGGTCGGCCAGAATTTCCTCTTCCGCCCGGCGCAACGCAGCGCGCGCCGCCGACAATTGCGTGACGATGTCGATGCAGTAACGGTCGTCTTCGACCATTCGCGCAAGGCCGCGGACCTGGCCTTCGATGCGTTTAAGCCGCTTGAGCACCGCTGTCTTGGCTTTCGCTTGCATGATCGCTATATACCCCCACGGGGTATGAGATTCAAGCGAGGTCGAACGTGGATCTATCGGCGCATGCGGGCGGTCTGCAATCCCTCGTCGTCGATCCGGTGTGCGGGATGAAGGTCGACACGGCCAAGAGCCCGCATCGTCATACCCACCACGGTCAGGATTTTTATTTCTGCTCCGCCGGCTGCGGCGGCAAGTTCGTCGCCGATCCGGATAAATATCTCAAGCCGCGCGCCGCTGCGCCGCCATCGGAGACGCCGGCTGCGGACGGCGCGGTCAACACCTGCCCGATGCATCCGCAAGTGAGGCAAATCGGCCCCGGCTCGTGCCCAATTTGCGGCATGGCGCTCGAGCCCGAGGCCGGCGGCGAACACGATCACGGCGAACTCGCCGACATGACGCGGCGGCTGTGGGTGTGCGCCATCCTGACGCTGCCGATCGTGGTGTTAGAGATGGGCGGACATTTAGGCTTTATGCCGCTGCAGCATCAACTTTCAAATCTCGTGCAGCTTGCACTGGCAACGCCGGTCGTGCTGTGGGGCTGCTGGCCGTTCTTCGTGCGCGGCGCACAATCGCTGCGCATGCTCAACTTCAACATGTTCACCCTGATCGCGCTCGGTACCGGCGTGGCTTACGCTTACAGTGTGGTCGCGGCGCTCGCGCCTGGACTTTTTCCACCAGCCCTCGGCAGCGCGCATGGCGACCCGGCGATCTACTTCGAGGCCGCTGCTGTCATCACCGTGTTGGTCCTCCTCGGACAAGTGCTGGAACTGCGCGCACGCGCTTCGACTTCGGCGGCGATCCGTGCGCTGATGAAGCTTGCGCCCAATCGGGCGCTGCGGGTGCGCGACGACGGCGCCGATGAGGATGTGACGATCGGAACCGTCGTGCCCGGCGACCGCTTGCGGGTGCGGCCGGGCGAAAAAGTTCCGGTCGACGGCAGCATTATCGACGGCCGCTCCGCTATCGACGAGTCGATGGTCACGGGCGAGCCGATGCCGGCGAGCAAAACCGTGGATGACCAGGTCATCGCCGGCACGATCAACGGCAGCGGCAGTTTTGTCATGCGCGCCGACAAGGTCGGCCGCGACACGCTTCTAGCGCAAATTGTGCAGATGGTGGCGACGGCGCAGCGTTCACGCGCGCCGATTGCGCGCCTCGCCGATCAGGTGGCGTCCTGGTTTGTGCCTTTGGTGATCGCAGTGGCGTTGGTCACTTTCGTTGCGTGGTCGGTGTTCGGACCGGAGCCACGCTTCACCTTCGGCCTTCTCGCTGCAGTCAGCGTGCTCATCATTGCCTGCCCATGTGCACTCGGCCTGGCGACGCCGATGTCGATCATGGTGGGCGTGGGTCGCGGCGCGCAGGCCGGCGTGCTCGTTAAGAATGCCGAAGCGCTTGAACGCCTGGAGAAAGTCGATACGCTCCTGATCGACAAAACCGGCACCCTGACCGCGGGCAAGCCGCGCGTCGTCGCCATCGCGGCGGCGCACGGCACCGACGAAGCGGAAGTGCTGCGCCTTGCCGCAAGTTTGGAGCGTGCGAGCGAGCATCCGCTCGCCGCCGCCGTCGTCGCCGCCGCGGCCGAACGCGGCATTGCGTCCGCACCTGTCGCCGATTTTCAGTCCGCCGCCGGCAAAGGCGTAACCGGGACGGTTGATGGCCGCGCAGTGGTCGTCGGCAGTCCGGGCTTCCTCGCGGAGCGCGGCATAGACGCCGATGTTCTCGCGACTGACGCCGAGCAACTGCGCCGCAATGGCACGACCGCAATCCTGGTTGCCGCTCAAGGTCATCCGGTCGGTGTTATCGGCATCGCCGATCCGATCAAAAAAAATGCAGCCGAAGCGCTGGCGGCGTTGCGCTACGAAGGTTTGCGCGTGGTCACGTTGACCGGCGACAGCCGCGGTGCCGCGCAAGCGGTCGCGCGGCAACTCGACATCGGCGAGTTCGAAGCCGAGGTCTTGCCGACGCAAAAGAGCGCGGTAGTCGAACGATTGCGCCGCAACGGCCGGATCGTGGCCATGGCCGGCGACGGCATCAACGATGCGCCGGCGCTCGCCGCCGCGGACGTCGGTATCGCCATGGGAACCGGCACCGACGTCGCTATCGAAAGCGCCGGCATCACGCTCGTCAAAGGCGACCTCGACGGCATCTTGCGGGCGCGGCGCCTGGCGCGCGCGACCATGGGCAACATCCGGCAGAACTTGCTGTTTGCCTTTATCTACAATGGTGCGGCAATCCCGATCGCTGCCGGAATTCTCTACCCCGCTTTCGGTATTACGCTGTCGCCAATGATCGGCGCGGCGGCGATGGCGCTGTCTTCAGTCAGCGTCATCGGCAACGCGCTGCGGCTTCGCGCGGTCGCCCTCTGAAGACGTGTAAAAAGTCTACTTATCTGATCGCCCGCGGTTCTGCAGTGGCGGGTTTGGCGCGATTGGTGGTAGATTGTTTAGCCCACATCCCGTCGGGTAGGTCTGATCTTCGGACGCTGATGAACCATGATGCACGGGGTCGCTCCCCCGGTCCCCTCTAAACCACGGCTTCATCCGACGGCGTTGGCTAGTTTTCCGGCAGCGGAATAAATTCTTTCTCATCGCCGGGAATCAGCGCGAATTTTCCGCTTTTCCACTCTTCTTTCGCCTGCTCGATGCGTTCCTTGCGCGACGAAACGAAATTCCACCACAGATAGCGCGGCCCCTCCAGCGCCGTGCCGCCGAGAAACATCAGCCG
>CAYWNY010000205.1:0-6368 GCA_964459765.1 uncultured Hyphomicrobiales bacterium
TGTCCGTCTGCACTTCGGCCGCTTCACGCGCCAGCATCGGGCGCGCCTCGCGAACGCAAAAGGCAAACGGCTCCCAGCCGAAAGTGATTTCAGGCTGTCCGGGGGCCGAGTGTTTTTGGCGTCGGCGCGGGGGAAGCTCCGCGAGTTGCATCTGCATTGACGGACGCTCCCTTGAGCTTCGTGCTTTTGTCGTCAGGCTTGGGCATATGCGTCGTCAAGCCTTCGTGCAAGTTGCCGCCAGACTTTTTCATTTCAGACCCCTGCTTGTGGCAGATAGCTCGTCGCTTCCTGATTGAACTGCAATGCGCCGATGCGGGTCAGGCTATCGGAAGTCCCGGTGAATTGCAAACTCATCCGCCCGTAAGTGACCGGATCGGGCCATGGCACTTGTGCCGGCGACAGCGCAAATGTCTGCCCATACCACATTGAGCTTGCCCACTGCCCATTGCCCCAATTGCTCGTAACCATACCCGGAAAGATCGTCGCTGACGAAATGACGTTGCCACCCTCGTCAGCGGCAATGGCATTGACGTTCTGAGCGTTCGCCAGCGTCAGGATCATTTCGTGCGTTTCATGTTCAACCATGTCGCCCTTGTCCGGCAGCATGGACGTTTGGTAGGCCCATGTCAGCGGGATACCCGCCTCGACAAAAGTCGACGTGGCGTTTTGCAACCAGTCGCTTTGCCATATTGAGTTGGGCAATTCGAGCGGCGCAAGAATGAAAGTGTTTTTGTAAGTCACAATGCTGGTTGCCGGGAAAGTATGCGGCCCGGTCCAAACCGCTCGCGCAATATCAAGCCAGAATTCTTGCTGTTGCCCGTTCGCATTGGTCAGGCTCGCCCGCATGATGCTGGCGTTTGACGCCGCCGCGACACGCGAAGGAACCGGGCAGTTGATGAACGGAACCGAAACACCCGCGCCATTCGCCCCGATAACCGGCGAAACCTGAGCGTTGAAATCAATCAGCCGATAACCTTGCGGCGACAGGAACATCAGCCCTTGCGGCGTCGAAGTGATCGAACGTGGGGCGAATGTGCCTGTTGCAACATTCAAGGTGTTCTTCGTCCAAGCGCCCGCTGCCGTGCCCGGCAACGGATCGCCGGTCACCTGGTACATGTTGCTTGAGCCTTTGAACACAATGATCGACTGAATAATGCCGCCTAGCTGATTGGACAGCGGCAGCGCAGCGAGCGCAGTCAACGGCTGGCTGTCGCCAAAGGTCAGGATATATGTGCCGTTCGTCACCTGTAGCGGGTTGAGAACGTCCGATGCTTCTAGCCCCGGCTGCCCATTCGGCGGGTTGAGCAGGAAATAGGCCCGGCTATTAAATTGCGCAACCGCAGTCGGCGGCGTAACCAGCGGATTGACCGCCGTATTGCCGGCATTCCAAACCGGAGCAAGTGGGTTGGTGATGTCAAACCAGCCAAAGTAATTGCCGACGCCGCCAGCAAGGAACGGCGTAGCGACGACAATAGCCGCCGAGTTTTCCGACACAGGAAAAAGGTTGCCCGAATAGCCAGGAACCGAATAGCTGATCGTCAAAACCGAGCCCGCGACAGCGTAAGTACACTGCCCCGTATTTGGATCACCAAGAGCATTAAGTGCAGCAAGCAGGTTCGCCAACGTCAGCGCCAGCGTTCCACCGATCTGCACCTGATAGGCATTTGCCGGTGCGCCGGCGACGAAAGTGATCAGCGAGCCAAGCAGGCCAGCCGCTTGGTTGGTCGCCTGATTGCCAAGCGTGATCGTGTCAAGGGCAGTCGGCTGGCCGGAAAAAGTTAGTTTGTCAGTCGCCGTGGCGAACGCCCCCGAGGCGAAGCCGGGATGCGTAACGACAAGCTTCGTGCCGATCAAGTCCATCGTCGGCGGCGTCCATGCGCCGCTAGTCGGCGGACTTGTCGGGACATTGGTCGAAAGAACGCCTGCAACGGGGACCATAAGCCCCGTCAAAAGATTGAAGGCGAACGGCTGATCGAAGTTGGGGTTGAGCCGGCTGGCGACCATGCCATAAAGAACATCGCCGACAATCCTGATGGCGGAAACAAAGCCAAAGGACAAAATTGGATTTGGGAACTTTGGCGCGAGCAGTTCAATGGCGGCAGGGCGACACTGAAACAGGTCTGCGGTCGAAGGATCAAAGATCAGGTTTTGCAGCGACGACATAGCGCCGGGGAACGCCTCGGTCGAGTCGAGCGCGTCAGACAGCCCCTTGGGCGCAAAGTATTGGTGTTCAACGTCCGCCTGGGTCACATCACCAGCCGATTGTCTTGGTGTTCTTCAACCGGAAGAAATCGTTGCTGAAAAACCGCCGATCGAGCGTTACCCGCTTGGCCCGGTCCTCGTCGTCATTGACCAGCTTGAGGTAGCGGTTGAGAAGTCCTTGCGCGCCCACTGGCCCTTCGCCGAGATAGTCGTCGGTCCGCTTGTCATTGGTCAGCCGCATGACCTCGCCGGCAAGACGAGTAAGCAGATATGTTTGATTTGGAAACCACGGAATTGCCGTGCTGGTCGACGGGTTGACGATATCCGGCATCTGGCGCTGATAACGCGCTGTGACCGGATACCCGCCAGCCGGCGGCGGCCAGACATACATAACCGGCTGAATGGTGGTCCCATCGCCCTGTACGGAATGGTCAACGGTGTAGTTCTGCGGATAGCTCGCCAGCCCTGCCTGTTGCACCAGTCCGTCAAACTCGGCCATGTCAACGTTGATCATGACGTACTTGACGCCGTTGATCGTATAAAACACATCGTCACGCCGCGAGCGCAGCCAATCGGACGGCAAAGCGTAAGGACCAGAATTCTGACCGCCGACCAGCGGCGGGCCATAGTCGTTGTTGAAATCGGCGTTATAGTCGTCGCCGCCAAACAGCGCGTTGAAATTGAAATTGACCACGCCTCGACAAGTGTCGAAGTCGTAAGTCTGGCAAAGGTCGGCTAGGACGGAATTGAGAAGGTCGCCTGCGTCAGTTAGAAACGCCGGAGCCCGCGCTATGCGACATGCCTTCGCTACGAGTTGCGCCGCCGTTTGCATGCCCGCCGACCAGCTTGGTTAGAGTGGCAAGGTCGCTCCGCTTGCTCTTGATGTTGTCGCGAAGACGAGAAATGAAGATATCAGCGTTCTTCCGCTCTGCCAACTTGTTCGCCGGCAGTTTGTCAGGCGACCACGGCGCGCGACGGTCGCCTTTACGCTCATACTCCGCCTGAGCTTCGGCGTCGATCCGCGTCAAGTCTTCCTGACGCATGATGTACAGCTTTTCTTCTTCGGCAAGCTGCGCCTGCAAAGTCTCGATCTTGTACTTGGCGGACTGCCGGTCCGTCGCCGTCGTCAGCTTGTCCAGCAGCGCGTCGAATTCTGCGGCGGGCGCGTCTTTTGCAATGCCCGTCTGGAAACGAATGATCCGCCCCTCGCTGATCTGGTGATCAATCGAGACAACAACCGCCGGGACGTCAACCTGCGAAAGGTCATCCATCAGAACTGCACCCCAGCTTCCGCGCCGTGCAGGACGGCGTTGCGATTCATGGACATGATGCGACGGTTCGGGACAGAGATTTCCCGTTCATGGGAAAACCCGCGCGCGATGATTTCTTGAAGCTGGTCATAGACTGGCCTCGGAACCTCGTACCGCTGCCCGTAGAAGAAATACTGATTGTCGATCCGAATGACGCTGGTGTGTTCCGCCACGTCGATGATGATGGACCGCATTTCGTGTTCGGGCTTCGGGTCGGCGGCCTGTTCAAGCGCCTTCGTCTCAATGGCAAGGAAGGCGGCTTCTGCCTTTTCCCGCGCCTTCTTCTTGACCGACTCGCGCGCCTGGGCGCGCAATTCCTCCATGCGCTCGGGCGTGATCAACCCCAACGGGTCGACGTTCTCTTGCAGCTTCGCAAGTAACTTGTCTTTGAGGCTCATGTGTGGACCCAAGAAGCGCTGGCCGCCGCCAGCTTGGAAACGAGGATAGGCCAGCCGGTCGCGTCAACGCCAACATAGTCGCCCGGCCGGGCGGCAAGAAGCCCACGATTAGGGACGTAAAGCAGGCCAGTGTTAGCCCACGCGCCGGGGTAGACCGGGTTGCCGTTGATCAGATCGTTGAGAATTTTCAACTGGATCGCGGCAATATCAGCGATGCTGACATCCGTGCCGAAAGGCATCGCTGTCAGCGTCGTTTGCCCGTTCGTCCCAAGCGTCTTGGTCGCCATCGTCAGCCCCGATCAAGCGAAGGTGGCAGTGAAGTTGGACGTGCCCTCAATGCGCATGAAGAATAGCTGGTTGAGGATGATCGTGCCCCAAAAGGACTTCCAGCCAACAACGCGCAACTGATTGAGCGGGTCCGACTTGTCAGCCTCGGTCAGCAGCGTGATTTTCACATTGTCGAGGACGACCTGCCCATAAGCGCCGCGACCAAAGATGAACGTCGGGTAGACCGTGATGGCGTTCGCCGGGGCGGCGGGCGGAGTCTGCGCGACGCCGACGCCGGTCAGCGTGACCGTCTGGCCGGGGGACATCTGCGTCGCCTGTCCGGTCTGCGTTCCGCTGATCGGGCCTTGCGGCGACAGCGCCAGATTGGCCGGCGAAGTCGTCAGACCAATGTAGGCGTTGAAGGTGTAGCCCGGAAGCGCCGGAAGCGGAACAGTAATTGAGCCAGTCGGACCAACCACGGCAATGCCCGTCGTCACGCCCCACACCTGGCTTTCATACTGATTCTGTGTGTCCGAAGCCGTCAGAATGACGTAGTACGTCCCGGTCGCCAGACCGCCGGTGTTCGCCGCTGCGCCAGTTGTCAGCGCAGTGTAGCCAGTCCAGAACGGGACCATCTGCGACGAACAGAAGCGAATGCCGCCCCACTCGCCGACTTCCGAATTGTAGAGCCGGTAAATGTCGCTGTAGGACGAGGCGAGAACGAAGGTCGAATTCTCGCGCATGTCCTGCATGACGAGAGGATGGGTGATGGCGACGTAGTGCGGCATGGAGCGCGGGTTGCTCGACGCCTTCGCTCCGCCCGCGCCGGCCTTGATCTTGGTGTCGGTTTCCTCATCGCCGTCGTATCGCGGCGCGCCGATGGTGTCGAGCGCGCCAAAGGCGCGATTGATTTCGTGAATGTTGAGAACGTCGCCGGCGACCAGCGCCCCGCGCGATCCGCGCGAGTTGACCGTGTTCACCTGCGAGCCCGCCAACAGCGAATTGAAGCTGTTGCGGTCCAACGTTTCACCGATTTGAAGGGCAATCAGCCGTTGTGCCTGATGCATCAGCGGATGCTTGATCGTCAGTTCGGCCACGTCGGACAGCGTGATGCGATCGCCCCACTGCTGACAGAACGCCGTCACCTGCTGCAAGGTGATGGTCTGCCCGACCGGCGGAACCGCCTCGGCCAGCGGCGCGGCCGGCAGCGGAATGCGCTGGTAACGGGTCGCCGTGTAAACCGTGCCGCGCCCCTTGGGCAGCGTCAGCGGGTCGCCGAACTGGAACGCCACCAGCCGGCGGCGAGCAAGCGGGAGAACTTCATCCGCAATGAAATTCTCAATGTCGGCAGTGTACTGACCAGCGGTGTTTACGGGCATCGAAATCCCCTATTCAGAAAACCACGTCTTCAAGGCGGGCGCGGCGCGACTGCTGGCGGCGTTCGTCCGTCGTCTCATCGCTGCGCCCTGCGCCGGGGCGAGCGTTCTGGCGGCGAATATTCTGCTGCGCCGCCTGCCGTTGTTTCGGGATAGCGCTGGCGCTGCGCTTCAAAACTTCCTCGCCGATGACATACTTGGCGAGCGCTTCGCGGTCGACGTTCTGCCCCATGCGGCGCAGTTCGGCCAGCTTTTCCTCAACCTTGGGAGCGACACGCTTGTAAAGCGGATTGCTGGCGGCGAGCGTGGAAAAAGTTGCTTTGTCGGTCTGATCGGCCAGCGCCGCCGACATGCGCGCCAAGTGCGCCTGCGACGCCGCCTGCGCTTCGTTGAACCGCGCTTCGACGCGCTGCTCCGGGTCCATCAGGGCAAAGCGGGCAGCCTTGGCCTCGGGCGTCTCGGCGACCGGCTGTTGGCGCTGGTTGACTTGCGCTCGAAGGTCCGCCAGTTCCCGCGTCGTGCGGTCAGCGGCTTCGCGAGCTTCCTGCGCGAGACGGTTCGCCTTCTGTAGCGCTGTCTCGCGACCGTCGTTTAGAACACGGCGTCTTCCGCCGCCTTCCGGCGCTTGCCGCCCTTCATCTTCTCCGCCTTCGGCTCGCTCATCGTCTGGCGGACTTTCCCCTTCAAGGGTTTCGGCGTCTGCCCCTTCGTCGGCCGGCTCGTCGTCTTCGAGAGTGAAGGCCGAGTCGTCTTCTTGGCTTTCCGGTGCATTGTCGTCACTCGCGGGAATGCGGGGGGCCATAGGGGTCACTCGT
>CAYWNY010000206.1:0-6298 GCA_964459765.1 uncultured Hyphomicrobiales bacterium
CGGCGGGATAATCGGCGGCCGGATCGTTGTTGGCGAGCGAGCCGCCGATGGTGCCTCGATTGCGCACCGCCGGATCGCCGATGGCGCCGGCAAGTTGCGCCAGCGCGGGGATTGCGTTTCTTACGGTGGGTGAGTTGGCGACGTTGATATGCCGCGTCGTCGCTCCAATGGTAAGCATTCCCGCGGTCGCGGTTACGCCCGTGAGCGCTTCGATTCCGGAAAGATCGATCAACGCGGCGGGACGCGATAGTCGCAGCTTCATCGCCGGCAGAAGCGACATGCCACCGGCAATTGGTTGAGTTTCGGCGCCCTCGCCCAGGAGTGCAACCACTTCCGAGACGGAAGTCGGCTTGTGATATTCGAAAGTTCTCATCCGCTTCCTCGCTACTCTGCCGCTTGTTGCAGCGACGAACTCTTTATGATCCGCCACAGACGGTTCGCGCTTGCGGGCATGTCCACGTGATTGACGCCGAGATGGGCGAGGGCGTCGACCACCGCATTCGCGACCGCGGCAGGGGATCCAATCGTTCCGACTTCGCCGCAACCTTTCACGCCCATCGGAGTGTGCGTGCAGGGGGTGCTGTGAGTAGAGACCGTCATGCGCGGCAGGTTGTCGGCGCGCGGCATGCAGTAGTCCATGAAGGAGCCCGAGAGGAGTTGTCCAGACACGTCGTCGTAGACGCAGTTCTCAAACAACGCCTGGCCGATGCCCTGAACGATTCCCCCGTGCAGCTGTCCTTCAACGATCATCGGATTGATCACCGTCCCGACGTCGTCGACCGCGGTGTAGTTCAACAGACTGACGATGCAGGTCTCGGGATCGATTTCGACTTCGGCAATATGCGCCCCTCCGGGATAGGTGAAGTTGACCGGATCGTAATAGGCCTGCTCTTCCAACCCGGGTTCTAGTACCTCGAGCGGGTAATCATGCGGAACGTAGGCAGCGAGCGCGATATCGGCGAACGCTTTCTTTCGGTCAGTGCCGGCAACCTTAAATTCGCCGGCCTCGAACTCGATGTCCTGTTCACTGCTCTCCAACAGATGAGCGGCGATCTTTTTGCCTTTTAGTACGATTTTGTCGCTTGCCTTCGACAGCGCCGCGCCGCCGACCACCAGCGACCGCGAGCCGTAGGTGCCCATGCCGAATTGTACTTTGTCTGTATCCCCGAACACGATGTCGATGTTATCGAAGGGAACGCCGAGCTTCTCGCAAACGATCTGCGCGTAAGTGGTTTCGTGCCCTTGGCCATGGTTGTGGGTGCCGATCAGCACAGTTATTTGTCCGGTCGGATGCACGCGGACCGTCGCGCTCTCGTACAATCCGCCGCGTGCGCCGAGCCGGCCGGCGATACGCGATGGCGCAAGCCCACAAGCCTCGACGTAAGTGCTCAGTCCAATTCCGCGCAGTTTGCCATGGTTCGCCGAAGCGGCTTTACGTTTCGGAAAACCGGCCCAGTCGGCAACCGCGAGCGCCTTTTCAAGACAGCCCTTCGGATCGCCGCTGTCGTATTCCACCATGACCGGGGTCTGGTAAGGGTAAGCTTCTTTGGGGATCATGTTGCGCCGACGGATCTCGGCGCGGTCGATTCCCATTTCGCCGGCCGCGACATCGACGATCCGTTCCAGTACGAAGGTGGCCTCCGGACGGCCGGCGCCGCGATACGCATCCACCGGCACCGTATTGGTGAACACCACCTTGACTTCGCAATAAATCGCCGGCGTCGTGTATACGCCCGCTAGAAGCGGGCCGTAGAGGTTGGTCGGAATATTCGGACCGAACGTCGAGATATAGCCGCCGATATTGGCGATTGTGTTGACGCGTAAGCCGAGGAATTTGCCGTGCTCGTCGAGCGCTAATTCCGCTTCGGTGACGTGATCGCGGCCTTGCGCGTCCGAAACGAAGCCTTCGCTCCGCTCGCACACCCATTTTATCGGCCTGCCGACCTTCGCGGCGGTCCAGGTAAGCACCGCCTCTTCCGCGTAGTGGAATTGTTTGACGCCGAATCCGCCGCCGACGTCGGGTGCTACGACCCGCAGTTTGTGCTGCGGAATGTTAAGCACAAAAGCGCCCATCAACAGACGCACGACGTGAGGGAACTGGCTGGTCGACCACAGCGTGTAGTGTTCGGTCGCCGAATTGTACTCGGCGATCGCGGCGCGCGGCTCCATCGGATTGCCAACCAACCGATTGTTGACCAGGCTGATGCGCGCGACATGCGCGGCCTTTCGAAACGCCGCATCGGTCGCGGCTCGATCGCCAAGCGCCCAATCGCAGCACAGGTTATTGGGTACGTCATCGAACAGGAGCGACGCGCCTGGCTTGATTGCGTCAAGCACACCGACGACGGCGGGCAGTGGCTGATAGTTGACTATGATGGCTTCCGCCGCGCTGCGCGCTTGCTCTGCGGTTTCGCCGACGACGAACGCGACGGGATCGCCGACGTGCCGCACCTTGCCGTGCGCCAGCGCCGGATGTGGCGGCTCTTTCATCGGCAGGCCATCTTTTCCCGTGATACCCCAACCGCAGGGAAGCCCGCCGATGCCGGCCGCCTTCAAGTCTTCGCCGGTCACCACCTTGAGAACGCCGGGCATGGCGAGCGCCGCGCCTGGGTCGATTGACTTGATGGCCGCGTGAGCGTGCGGAGAACGCACGAACACGCCCGCCACCATATCGGGACGCTTAATGTCCGCTACGTAATTGCCGCGGCCCGTCAGAAAGCGCCGGTCTTCTTTGCGCAGCGGACGGGCGCCGATGCCGATAACATTAGAAGACATGCTCAAACTCCCCCTGCGGCGTGCATCGCGGCGGTACCGCGCAGCACCGAGTTCACGATATTCTGGTATCCGGTGCAGCGGCACAGATTGCCTTCGAGCCAGTGACGTATGTCGGCCTCCGTCGGATTTGGATGTCGCCGGGCGAATTCGATCGAGCTCATCAGCATGCCGGGCGTGCAAAAGCCGCACTGCAGGCCGTGATTTTCGTGAAAGGCGAGCTGCATCGGGTGCAGCGAGTCGGGTTCGCCCAGGCCCTCAACGGTCGTCACGTGTGTGCCGTCGACGGCAACCGCAAGCAAGGTACAGCTTTTCACCGAGCTGTCGTCCACATGGACCACGCAGGCGCCGCATTGGCTGGTATCGCAACCGACGTGCGTGCCGGTCAGTCTTAGCGTCTCCCGAAGCAGATCGCATAACAACGTCGCAGGTTCAACATCGACGCTGACTTGCTTGCCGTTGAGGACGAAGCTGATGTTCATTGGTGACGATCCCTCCCATTTGTCAGCGCAACAACCGCGCAACTTCGACTGGCCACGTGGCAAATACCGCATCGCCAACACTGACCGGGTCGTTGAAGAATTTTCGTTCCGACACGTAGACGACAAAGTCTGCGTTACTGCCGGCATCGAGCATGACTTTGACGAAATAACCCTGGTACTCGATAGCAGTGACGCGGCTGGATACGGCAGTCGTATCAGTCGGCGTGGGATGCCCGGGGCGAATGATCTCGATATCATCCCGCCGCACCGCGATCGCGATTGCATCGCCGGCGTCCACATGGGTTCCTGGTGTCAACGGAACCGTAATGCCGGAGCCAGTCGGCGCCGCCACCACCGCATGGTGACCGTTAACGGTTCGAACCTGGCCGCTCAGCACGTTCTGGCCACCGAGGAATTCGGCGACATAGCGGTCCTTGGGGCTGGCATAGACTTCGCGTGCCGGCCCGGCTTGGCGAATCTTGCCCTTCTCCATGACCACTACGAGATCGGCCAGCGCAATGGCTTCGAGTTGCGTGTGCGTGACATGAACGAACGTGATGCCGAGGTCGCGCTGCATCTGACGCAGTTCTTGTCGCATTTGGATGCGCAGAAACTCGTCGAGCGCCGACAGCGGCTCATCGAGCAACAACACCCGCGGTTCGGTAATCGCCGCGCGCGCCAACGCGACGCGCTGCTGCTGTCCGCCCGACAGCTGCGCTGGCAACCGGTCGGCAAACTCGGAAAGCCGGACCTTTTCCATCATCATGTCGGCCGCCTTGTTGCGGTCGGCTTTAGGGATGCCGCGCACGCGAAGTGAGAAGGCGATGTTGTCGCGCACGGAAAGGTGCGGAAATAGCGCGTAGGATTGGAACATCATGGCGGTCCGCCGCGCCACCGGCGGCAGCCCGACGACATTTTCGCCGCCGATCAAAATCTCTCCCGAGGTCGGGTCGTCATGGCCGGCAATCATCCGCAAGATGGTGGTTTTGCCGCAGCCGGAAGGACCGAGGAGGCAACAATAGGCCCCGTCAGGGATTTTAATGTTCACGCCGTCAACGGCGTTGACAAACCCGTCAAAGCTTTTGACTACTCCGGCTAGTTCGATGTGGCCCGCTCCAACCGCCATTCTCGTCCTCCTTAATGGGCCGGGACGCGGCTCGCGCGACGCTTTTGCATCGTTGCGATGGTGCCAAGGCAGATGGCGATGATCATGAACGAAATGATGGTCGTGACGGTGCCGAGCGCGTAGAGCGACGGCGAGGTGACGTTCAAGGTCATCGTCCAGATTTCGAGTGGCAAGGTATTGAGCGAGCCCGCAGTCTGCAGCGTTCGGGCGAACTCGTCATAGGAGAGGGTAAAGCCGAAAAGCGCGACGGCGACGAGGCCGGGCGCCAGAATCGGAATGACGACGAGCCTTATCGTCTGCCACCGTGTCGCCCCGAGGTCATAGGCAGCTTCTTCCCACGCGCGGTCGAAGCGCGACATCACGGCGAACATCACCAGCACACCGAACGGCAACGTCCATGACAGCTGCGCGCCGACGGCGGAAGTGTACCAGGTGCCCTCGATGCCGATGAAATGCATGAGGAGGCCGACTCCGAGACTCAATACCAGGCCGGGCGCGACAAGGCTGCCGATCATCAAATAAAAGACGACACCGTCGCCGGCGAAGCGGCGGCGAAACGCCAATCCGGCGAGAAACGAGAAGACGACGGTCATTATTGTAACGATCACGGCGAGCTTGACCGACCGGTCGAACGCGCCCTTGACGTCGCCGGTTCGCACCTGAGTGAAGAGGTCGACGAACCAATGCAGCGACAGGCCCTTCATCGGGAAAACCAGTCCGCCGCGTACGTCTTGGAATGACAAGATATAGATGCAGATCATCGGCCCATAGAGCGCGGCTACATAAAACACGAATACTGCCAATAGCACGTAAAACGTCCAGGGCCGGCCGCTGGCGCGCGGCGCGATGGCGTGCGCTGCTACTGCCTTTGACACCGCCGGGACGTTGACGGCCCGCGCCGCCGTCATCGGGTGAGCTCCTTCCGCACGTCGACAGTCCGCAAGATCAGAGCGACCAGCATGGTTACGACGATCGTCAGCACGACAGCGCTCGCCGCCGCGGAAGGGTATTGCAGAACGCCGACGTCCTCATAGAGAGCCCCGACCACGGAAGCAGAGCCGCCCCCGCTCATGACTTTGATGACGAAGAAATCGCCCATGACGATCGACACGACGAAGATTGAGCCAAGCGCAATTCCGTTCTTGGAAAGCGGCAAAATAACCATGCGCATGATGTCGAGGCGGCTAGCGCCAGCATCTAGCGCGGCTTCGACGACGCGCTTGTCTATCCGCGCCATGGCGTTGAAGATCGGAACAATCATGAAGATCGTGAGCTGGTGGACGTAAGCGACCACAACCGCGAAGCCCGAGAAAAGCAGGAATTCGAGGGGCTCGTGGATGACGCCGACGTGCAGTAGCGCCGCGTTGATCAATCCCTCTTTTCCGAGCAGCGGAATCCAGGAAATCATGCGGATGATGTTCGACGTCCAGAACGGCACGGTGCAAAGAAGGAACAGCCCAATGGCCAGTAGTGGGCTGCGCACGTGAAATACCAGGAAATAGGCGACCCAAAACCCGATGATCAGCGAGAAAAACCACGTCAGTATCGTGAACTTGATCGTCTCGGCGTAGAGGTTCGCCGTCAACCCGGAGGTGAAGATGTCGGTGTAGTTCTGCAGCGTCGGACTCGCGATCAGGCCGCCATAGCCGTCGCTCTGGAAAAAGCTGGCCGCAAGCACCACAAGAATCGGCGCCACGAAAAATGGCACCAGCACCAGCATCAGCGGCGTTACATTGAGCCAGCCGAGAATGCGTCCGCGTGCGGCCACAGGTCGCCTCTGCAAAAAATTAAGATCCATCAGAGCAAGAAGCGGGCCGGCCCCAGGGAGAGAAAGCCGGCCCGCGCGCGTCACGCGACCTTGAAGTCGTTCCAGCGCTTGTTCATGTAAGCCGCTTCGTCCATCAGCGTGTTCCAGCAC
>CAYWNY010000207.1:0-6255 GCA_964459765.1 uncultured Hyphomicrobiales bacterium
GATCGGCGCGACCTGAGTAGCCGTGAAAATCATCGAGATTGCGTCAGAGCCCAAATTTGACCCCCGATCGGCGTCCAATTTTTGCACGCCGAATGACACACGGTGCGCGGTGTGTGACGGTTAGGCGGGTCGCGGCTTACAGAAACCCCACACGCCGCACAATGGAACACATCAATGTTCTCGCCGGGCCAACGCCAAATCCTGCGGACGTGAACCATCGGGCGTCCGCATGAGGGGCAGGACAATAACCCGTGATCATCCAATGCCATCTGGCACGATAGGCCGGGCTTCGGTTTTTGCCCCTTGATTGAGATCAATTCGCCTGACAGGCGCAGAGGAAAATTAGTCCTTATTTTCTGGGCTGCCTCCTTCGCGCTACAGAGAAATATATTACGGCCAAAGCCGCAAGTAACACTCCCCCTACAATCAAGATTATGGTTGTTGCCATTGTTCAATTCTCGCCCGCTGGACCTTACAGTACATGCGCTGATCGGCCGAACAACAACGCCATCCCTATTGGTGGCCACCGAAGAACAAAGCCCCACGCATCTGCGTGGGGCTCGGACTGGATATGAAAGTTGTTCGCCGGAGCGTCAGGCCCGCGAATCGAGTGACAATCCCAAGCTGAACGCCTTTTGCCGCGTGGCACTTTCGGTACGCTTCAACGTTTTGGCAATTCTAGCGGCGTGAGTTTTCTTCTTCGCGAGAGCCCTCAAAGTTTTTTCTTGAGTAGGTGTCCACGCGCGGCGGGTCGTTGCTTTCTTTGGCATTCAAATAACTCCGGTTTGTTTGGAAGGGCGGCTTTATAGCCCGTCCCTTTTACAAAGAAAAGCGAGATTCGCCATCCTTACCGCTTCGGTTCGTTGATTGCCAAAGCCTTCCGAACGTTCGATTGGGAAATCCCGAACTGTTTCGCAATCCTTGCCGGGGTGATGCCTGCTTTGAAGGCCGAACGAACGGCGTTTATTTGACCACGAGTCAAAGACGCTTCGGGTATGCCAGCCTGATACCGTTGGGTTTTTTCATATTTCAGAGGGACACGACGGACTGACGATTGGCCGGTATCGGCCGCCCCTGCGCTCGTTGGTAGTCTGCCCCGCCGTCTCATCTCATCGAGCGTAGCCGTATGGAGGCGGTCCAATTCCCCGTTACTCAGGTGGCTGACGGCGGCACGGAGGTCCTTTGGTAAGACATGGCGCTCGGGCGCGGGTTCGTCGGCCTCCCCTGTGACATGTCGTCCGGGTTGTTGGGGCGAGGAATCCGCTGTGAAACCGGCCGAGAGGAGGTCGGGCAATTTTTGCTCGTCACGTTCGCGGCCCATGGTGGGCCAATTATCGCGCCCCAATCACAGGGTGGCAACGCCCAACGCCTCGCATAAAGGTAATTTATGTTGGCTTTCGCCAAAGCCTCGTGTTCACAGCAGCCAGCCCCTTATTTCGCTAACCCGAGCCGCCACGGCGTTATCGCTGCCGACGATGCCAGCCTCAAAATTCCACGTTTGGTCGCGTTCGAAATTTTCAATGCCGTCTTGCACGTTGCCTACCAGCCTTCCGTTGCCGTCAAACAAATCAATTTTCACAACCAAATACGAGAGTCTGTGGGCGCTCGTATTTTTAATCGTGCCAACCGCATACCGCAAAAACGCCTTTTCTTTAATTGCCACACCGGCGGCGACCAGCCCCTTTGCTGGCCCTTGCGTCTCGGTGAAGGTTTGCGGCGCGTTCTTCACTGACCGTCACTAGGGAGTGTTATGGGGACGGCACGACGGAAACGAATGACGCTGCCGCTTGGTGAGCGCCTAAGGGAACAGGCCGAATATATTTTTGGTGATCGTATCAGGGGCAACGATTTTCGAAAACGTCATTCGCTTCGGATTGAATGGCACGGACACGCAAAAGCTCAAGGTGTCGCCGTAGCTCTGCTTCCAACTTTTCAAATGCCTCGAAAAGGTCCGGCATCCGTGCTCGTGTTTCCGGGTCTTCGTCCGGAGGGACCAAAAATCGGCGCTGGCCGAGCAGCATTGCCATTTTCCAATTAGCGAATCACCTTCGAACAAGGAATCAGTGGATCGGTCCGAACTCAAGCTGATTTTTGGGCAGCCGGAAGCGAAGAGCGGGAGGTCGGCGTGTTTGAGATCCAGTTTCACAATTATCCGCGACGCCGTCCGCCGCATCGGCGGCGTAGTGCGGCTAGGGAAGACTTTGGGTGGGACATTCTCAAAAATACACGTTGGAATTCAACAGAACAGCCGAACGAGGTGGGACACGCTATGCTTCTGATTCCGTTTGATTTTTGTAGGCCTCCCGGGCCCACCATTATATGCATGTTATTGCAGAACTGATAAAAGCGACTCATCGGGGGATCGGTCATGCGGGTGCAAATCTGCTTTTTTGTCAGCATCGTCTTCAGTTTCATTGCTTGGGGCGTAGTCGTCGGCAGTGTGATCTTGCCGGAACTGCGCCGCCGAAGCCGCAACGACGCCTTGCGGCCGCTGCTGATGTTTCATTCCTTCCGCTTCGTCGGCCTGGCGTTCCTCGTCCCCGGCGTCGTGTCTCCCGATTTGCCGGCGGTGTTCGCCGAAGGCGCCGCCTACGGCGACATCGTCGCCGCTGCGCTCGCTTTGTTAACGCTGGCCTTACTGCCTGGCAGGCTTGGCATCGTCGCGGCTTGGGTATTCAACCTTTGGGGCACCGCCGATATCCTCCATGCTAATTACGAAGGCATTCGTCTAGGCGTCGGGGCCGGTCAATTGGGCGCCGCCTACTTTCTCCCAACGTTTATCGTGCCGCTCTTTCTGATCACGCACGGACTCATGTTTTGGCTTCTACTGCGAAGCCAAAACGAAGCCACACCGACGCCGCAATACTCAATGCCGGGCGATGGTCCCGATGCGTTGTTTAACTTGGCTCGACGCCGCCGACCTATGTCAGCTCCGCATGGGAAAGCGTGCAGTGCAGCAAACGCCTCAAAAACTGCCGTCCGCATAATCGTCCCGGTCTGCCGCGCCTCAGGAATCAGTGTTACACTGGCCCGGGGAAGAAACGGCCAGCGGCGATGCGGCGCTATCTTGACCGACAGCATTGCGAGCCTGTTTTCGCGCTTGATGGCGCGATGTCTTTCGCGATTTTTGCAGGCGCGGTCGCCATCTTTTTATGCGGCCAGGTGTGCGATGCGCGAGCACAGGAAGAGCAGCTTTCGAAGGCCGGCGAGGTCGATCATCAAATTATCATTCGCGAACATGCGGGATGGAACGTGGAATGCGACGCCATCGCGCCTCCGGCACTCTATCTGGATGGGCCGCCGCGCCACGGGCATGTTTGCGCGCGCATCGAAAATATCAAAATACATTCGATGTATGTCGGCACCGAGTCGCAATGCATCGGCCGCTTGGTTCGCGGCGTTCAATTGATTTATCATCCGGACGCGGGCTACGCCGGCGACGACGGCCTGCGATACACCGCGCAATATCCCTCGGTCCTCAGAGCAGTTTCGGTGACCGTCACGGTGACGGCTTTTCCGCCCGGCGCCCCGCGGGCGGCACCGTCGAGCATCGCCACACCGCTGCCGGCGCCCCGACAATCGCGGGGGCCGGTTCCCGCCTGCGAGGAACTTATCTTCTAACGTTTGCGCGTGACGTTCAGTCGGTCAGTGGGAGATCATCCACGGGCGGCGCGCCGGGAAGCTCTTGGCGCCGTCTGGACTCGCGCCACCTCGCGCGCCTTTTTTATAACGAAGCGATTTTCCGGAACAACAGCCACAGCCACTGCCATGAGCGCCCTTCAAGGCGGACAACGCCTGCGGCGACGATGCGCTACGCTCGTTGGTCGCGTGGGCGAGCCTGCGCTCGGTCGACATCGCCGCAAAATACGGCGCAGTGAGAAACGCACGCGGCGCATCCTTCCCGCATCCCGGACATTTATGGGGCAGAGCGGAATCGGCCATCGGCCGGGTGTCGGTGAAGGATCCGCACCGATCGCACAAATAGTCATAGACTGGCATCAGCGCTCCTCGTCAACGGTTCGCGGCGCAGCTGCGCCGCCGCGGAGTTGGGGGCGGCCGAACCGGCCGCCCCCGCGCGTCGCCGGGTTGGGAAATCGCGCATTTCCCGCCGGCATCACTTATCGGGCGACATGGGAATATCGACGCCGCCCTTGACGTGCTTGATCGGTCCCTCTGCGCCGGGCATCACGTCGAAAGCGAAAATGTCGGTCGGAAGCCACAGCGTAGCGCAGGCATTGGGAATATCGACCACGCCCGAGATGTGACCTTGGCAGGGTGCGGTGCCAAGAATGGCGTAGGCCTGGGCCGGCGAATAGCCGAACTTGGTCAGATATGCGATGGCGTTCAAACAAGCCTGCCGGTAGGCGATGTGAACATCGAGATAGTGTTGCTTGCCGGCTTCGTCGACCGAAATGCCTTCGAAGATGAGATAGTCGTTGTAGGTCGGCACGATCGGCGACGGCTTGAAGATCGGGTTTTTGATTCCGTACTTCGCCATGCCACCCTTGATCAAATCGACCTTCAGATGCAGCCATCCCGCCATCTCAATGGCGCCGCAGAAGGTTATTTCGCCGTCGCCCTGGCTGAAGTGCAGGTCGCCCATCGAAAGTCCGGCGCCCTTCACATAGACCGGAAAGTAGACTCGCGAGCCGCGCGACAGATCCTTGATATCGCAGTTGCCGCCGTGCTCGCGCGGCGGAACCGTTCGGGCACCCTCGGCGGCGACCTTGTTTTTCACGTCGCCCTTGGCGGTGCCGCAATGCGCGGTGGCCGGGAATGGCGGATTGGCAAGCGGCGGCACGCGGCTTGGATTGGTGTCGATGAGCGCCTGCTCGCGCGCGTTCCAGGCTTCGAGCATTTTCTGATCAGGCAGACAGCCGATCAGGCCAGGATGAACCAGGCCGGCAAAGCTCACGCCAGGGACGTGCCGGGAATGGGTATAGAGTCCGGAAATGTCCCAGATCGATTTCTGCGCCAGCGGGAAGTGGTCGGTGAGGAAGCCGCCGCCATTCTTCTTGGAGAAGAAGCCGTTGAAGCCCCATGGGCTCTCCGGCAGGATGCCGATGTCGAGAATATCGACGACCAGAAGATCGCCCGGCTCGGCGCCATGCACGCCGATCGGCCCCGACAGGAAGTGCACGATGGAAAGATCGATGTCGCGGACATCGTCGGCGGATTCGTTGTTCTTGATGAAACCTCCGGTCCAGTCGTAGGTCTCCATCACGAAGTCTTCGCCGGGCTTCACCCATTCGATGATGGGAACGTCCGGATGCCAGCGATTATGGATCAGCTCGTTTTTGTAGGGCGAATCCTTGAGGTCAATCTTTACGATCGTCTTGGGCATTTGAGCTCCTTTCACGCAATCGAACCTGGCGGTGGAAACTGATTTTCAGACGGCGAGAAAGCGCGCGATCGTCGCCTCGTCGACATGTTCGCGTGAGTCGGCATGCACGATCCGGCCGCCTTCCATCACGAGAATGCGGTCGGCGACATCGAGCACGAAACTGAGCACCTGCTCGCAGACCACGATGCAGATGTCGCGAATGGTGCGGATGTCGCGCAGCACCCGCGCCAGATCCTTGATGATCGAGGGCTGGATGCCTTCGGTCGGCTCATCGAGCAGCAGCACCTTGGGATCGCTGGCGAGCGCGCGCGCGATCGCCAATTGCTGCTGCTGGCCGCCGGACAGGTTGCCGCCGCGCCTTTTGGCAAAATCGGCCAGGACCGGGAACAGATCGAAAATCTGCTCTGGAATCTCGCTCTTGCCGGTGACGACAAGGCCGGTCTCGATATTCTCCTGCACCGTCATGGTGCCGAAGATTTGTCGCCCCTGCGGAACGTAAGCCAGCCCCTTGGCGACGCGCTGATAGCTCGGCAGCCCGGCGACGTCGGCGCCGTCAACGATGATTTGTCCCGAGCGCGCCGGCATGACGCCCATGAGCGACTTCATCAGCGTCGATTTGCCCATGCCGTTGCGGCCGACGAGAGCGACGATCTCGCCGGCTTTCGCCGACATGTCGATCGCGTGCAGGACTTCGCTTTGTCCGTAGGCCGCGGAAAGGTTGTGAACTTCAAACATCGCCATCCTCAGTGTCCGAGATAAACTTCTTTGACTTTCGGATTGTTCTGGACGGATTGCATGTCACCTTCGGCCAGGACCTTGCCCTGATGCAGGACAGTGACGCGATGGGCGATGCTTTCGACGAATTTCATGTCGTGCTCGATCACGATCACCGAGCGGTTCTTGATGATTTC
>CAYWNY010000208.1:0-6236 GCA_964459765.1 uncultured Hyphomicrobiales bacterium
GATCGGTGCAGACCGTGCACGGATTCTGCGTGTCGATGTTCCCGCAGATCCTGCACACCTCGATCTTATCGATTGCCGTTTGCAGGGCCGCGGCGAGCGGCGCCATCAGCGCCTCGCGCTTCTTGATCAAGAACAGAGCGGCGCGCCGCGCCGAGCGCGGGCCGAGCCCCGGCAGACGGGCAAGCAACTGGATCAGGCGTTCGATCTCGGGACCGGCAGTGACAGTCGCCATCGTAATCAGAACAGTTTCAGTCCCGGCGGCAGCGG
This sequence comes from uncultured Hyphomicrobiales bacterium, assembly GCA_964459765.1. GTDB lineage: Bacteria > Pseudomonadota > Alphaproteobacteria > Rhizobiales > Xanthobacteraceae > BOG-931. The sequence continues at coordinate 268 of CAYWNY010000208.1, forward strand.
CAGGCCGCCGGTGAGTGCCTGCATGCGCTCGGCCAACAGCCCCTGCAACTTGCGTGCGGCGTCGGCGTGTGCGGCGACGACGAGATCTTCCACGATGGCCTTCTGATCGGGCTTGAACAGCGAATCATCGATGTGGACGGCGCGGACTTCGCCCTTGCCGGAGACTTTCAGCATGACCAAGCCGCCGCCGGCCGAGCCTTCGACCTCGAGACTTTCGAGCTCGGCCTGCATCGCCTCCATTTTCGACTTGAACTCGGCGGCCTGTTTCATCAGGCCGAGGAAATCCGCCATCACTGCACCTTGCTTACAGCTCGTCGTCGCGGGACGCTTCGCCCGCCGCATCGTAAGGAAGTTCATCGGCTGCGCCGGCCGGCGGCCGTACATCCACGATCTCCGCTCCCGGAAAGCGCGCCAGCACCGCCTGCACCAGCGGATCGCCGCGCACCCCATCCTTCAGCTCGGCTTTGCGCATCTGCGCCTGCGCGTAAAGGCTCGGCTGACCGGCCTCGGCCGACACGATCACCATCCAGCGCCGGCTGGTCCATTCGCTGAGTTTTTTCGATAACTCGCCGGTCAGCGTTTTCGGGGCGCTCGTTTCGAGTGCGATTTCAAGCCGGCCGTCCTCAAAACGCACAAGCCGCACCTCGCGCTCGAGCGCGGTCTTGATACCGAGGTCGCGTTTCTCGGCGGCCAATGCCAGCAGCGCCTCGAAACTGTCGAGAGCGCGTACCGGTGCGCTGGTTTCGGCATTGCGCGCGACCGGAGCATTCGCCGGTGCCGTGGCGAGCGCCGCGCGCGTCGCGCCGCGCGCAATCTCCGAGCGCGGCCCTTCAGCGCGTGCCGGCGGTTCCGCGCGCGGCGATGGCGGGGCGGCGGCGGTCGCGGTTCCATTCCCGCGGGTCGTGTCGGCCAGCGAGCGGACGACCTCGTCCGGCGTCGGCAAATCGGCGGCATAAGCGATGCGCACGAGCACCATCTCGGCGGCGGCGAGCGGCCTGCCCGCGGCGGTTACTTCCTCAATGCCCTTGAGCAGCATCTGCCAGGTGCGCGCCAAAACGCGCATCGACAGTTTTGCGGCTAAGGCGCGGCCGCGCGTGCGCTCGACCTCGGTCAGCGAGACGTCGTCGGCCATGGCCGGCACGATCTTCACGCGGGTGACAAAATGGGTGAATTCGGCGAGATCGCCGAGCAGCATCACCGGATCGGCGCCGGCATCGTACTGCTCGCGCACCTCTTGTAAGGCGCGTGCCAAATCGGCGCGCATCAGCGCTTCGAACAGATCGATGATCTTGGTGCGGTCGGCAAGACCAAGCATGCCGCGCACATCATCGGCGCGCACCGGTCCGGCGGCATGGGCGATCGCCTGATCGAACAGCGAAAGCGCGTCGCGCACCGAGCCCTCGGCCGCGCGCGCGATCAGTCCCAATGCTTCCGGCGCGGCGGTGATGTTCTCCTTGGCCGCGATGCCTTGCAGATGTTTGACCAGCGGCGCCGCGTCGACCCGGCGCAAGTCGAAGCGCTGGCAGCGCGACAGCACCGTGATCGGCACTTTGCGGATTTCGGTGGTGGCGAATACGAACTTGGCGTGCGGCGGCGGCTCTTCCAACGTCTTGAGCAGCGCATTGAAAGCCGCGCCGGAGAGCATGTGTACTTCGTCGAGGATGTAGACTTTGTAGCGCGCCGAAACCGGTGCGTAGCGCACCGCTTCGTTGATGGCGCGCACGTCTTCGACGCCGTTATGCGAGGCCGCGTCCATCTCGATCACGTCGAGGTGGCGGCTTTCCATGATCGCCTGGCAATGAATGCCGAGCTTCGGCATGTCGATGGTTGGGCCGGTGACCGAACCGTCCGGCAGCTCGTAATTGAGCGCGCGCGCCAGGATGCGCGCGGTCGTGGTCTTGCCGACGCCGCGCACGCCCGTCAGCACCCAGGCCTGCGGTATGCGGCCAGCCTCGAACGCATTCGAGATCGTGCGCACCATGGCGTCCTGGCCGATCAGATCGGCAAAGGTCGACGGCCGGTATTTGCGCGCCAGCACTCGATAAGCGCTGCTCGCATCGGCATTGTGGGTCGGGACGTCGTTCATGGCCGTCAATATAGACAAACGCCATCGCGGTGCGAGGCCGTGGCGCCGGCCCTGCCGTGAACGACGGTGGAAAACATCGCCGTTCGAGGCTTGTGGAGCCTACCATCGGGCCGGCACTACGGGCCGGAGCCGCTGGTCCGCATCGCCGCTAACGGCGCAGAGTTCGAAAGCTCGGGTGGGAGGCTGACGAGCGACCCGAACCGCGCTCGTTAGGGCTGCTTCCTTCCGGATCTGACCCGGTTGGCGAGTGGCTCGTCCACCGCCAACCTCCCGGCCCCTATATCGGCCGCGGGGCCTCGGAAAGCAAGCGGCCGCATTTACGCCACGAGCTTTGGTCATTGCCGGCAGCCTGCTACATCCCTGTGCCCAAAGCGGTAAGGACGGATTATGCCTATCACCGCAGCGCCGGTTCGTTCCGCCAAATGAAACTACGCACCATCCTCCTCGGCATTCTCATCGTCGTCGCTTCATTCGTCGGCGCGACGCTGCTGATGAATTTGCTGTGGCCGAACTCGCTGCAGCAGGGGCGGCCGCAACTGACAGCGACGGCGCCGCTTGAGCCGCTGACCGGCACCTCCACGGTGTTGGCGCCGGCCGCCGTCGCGATGTCGGCGATCCAGGCGGCGCTGGAGGCGCAAGCGCCGCACAGCTTTGCCGGCAAGCCGCAAAATCCGCTGTCGCAATTGCTGCCGGGCGCGGATTTGGATTTCAACATTGCCCGCGGACCGCTTGAAGTTTCGGGACGATCGGACGCGCTCGTCATCTCGACGCCGCTCTCCGGCACGTTCGAGGCGCGCGGCCAGATCGGCGGTGCCGCCGGCGCGCTGGGAAATGCTCTTAGCGGTATGCTCGGCGGCAATGTCGGCTCGCAGGTGCAGTCGCTTGTCGGCAAGAACTTCGACCAGCGTGCCGACATCCATGGCTCGGTGACAGCGACCGCCCGTCCCACGATTGCCGCGAATTGGCGGCTTGCGCCCAACCTGACGGCGTCCGCCAACGTTGCCGACGTGGCCCTGCCGATCGCCGGCGTCAAACTCAGCGTCGCCGGCGAAGTCAAACCGGTGCTCGACGGCCTGTTGCGCGATCAGACCAATGCCCTTGAGGCGCGCGTGCGCAACGATCCGTTCATCGAGGCGGCCGCGCGTCGCGAATGGGCCAAGCTCTGTCGCGCCATTGCACTCGGCGCCGCCGCGTCCGGCCTGCCCAATTTGTGGCTCGAAATCCGGCCGGTCCGCGCCATCGCGGCGCAGCCGAAGATCGATGAAAAGGCGGTTACGCTGTTGCTCGGCGTGCAGGCGCAAACGCGAATCGTGCCGAACGAGACCAAACCGGATTGCCCGTTCCCAGCTCAGCTCGACATTGTGCCCCAAGCCAATGAGGGTTCGCTCGATATCGCCATCCCGGTCGATCTCCCGTTCACCGCGGTAAGCCAGCTCCTCGAAGCGCAGGTCGCGGGCAAGACTTTTCCCGAGGACGGTTCGGGCCCGTTTGCAACCACGATCAAGCGAACGGCGATCGCGGCTTCCGGCGACCGGTTGTTGATTTCGCTATTGGTCAATGTGAAAAAGCGCGGCCTTTTCTCGCTCGGCGCCGATGCCACGGTGCATGTCTGGGGTAAACCAGTGCTCGATCAGAACGCGCAGGTCTTGCGTTTCACCGACGTCGCACTCGATGTGCAGTCGCAGGCCGCCTTCGGGCTCCTTGGCGAAGCCGCGCAGGCGGCCGTGCCCTATCTGCAAAAGGCATTGGCCGAGCAAGCGGTCATCGATCTCAAACCTTTTGCCGCCGACGCCAAGAAACGTATTGCCGCCGCTGCCGGCGCGTTGACCGATCAGGCAAGCGGGGTGACGGCCAATGTCGTCATCAATGATCTGCGGCTGACCGGCATTGCCTATGACAATAAAACATTGCGCATCATCGGCGATGCCAGGGGTACGGTCAGTGTCGCTGTTTCGTCGCTGGCCTGGGGAACGCAGTGAAGCACTCATCGATTGCGGGCGTTATATGTGGCGCGTTGATTGCCGCTGCCCTTGCCGGCTGCGCGCGGCAGGACAATCCGCCGCCCGACCAGCCGACCTTTTACCAGGACCTCGCGCAGGAGGATGCGAAAGTCGATGCCGCCGCGGCGGCCTCGATGATCTCCGGCTATCGCAGCAATAACGGGCTTGGTCCGGTGGTTGTTGACCCGGTGCTAATGCAGTTTGCCGCCGATCAGGCGCGCGCCATGGCCGCACATGACAAGATGGATCATGACGCGGCGCGGCCGTTTGCGGACCGGATCCGCAGTGCCGGACTTGGCAGCAGCGTCGCGGTCGAGAACATTTCCGCGGGTTATCACTCGCTTGCCGAGGCCTTTTCCGGCTGGCGCGATTCGCCGCCGCATCGCGCCAATATGCTCAACCGCAGCGCCACCCGCATGGGGATAGCCGCGGTCTATGCACCGGCGTCGAAGTACAAAGTATTCTGGGCGCTGGTTTTGGCCGGTCCAAGCGGGCGTCGCGGCTAGCGCATGATCCGGAAGAGTGGATACCGGTTTTTCGAAAAAGATCATGCGCCAGGAAGAACCTAGACCATGATCCGATTCCACCTCGGTGGGTCATGGTCTAGCTTGCGCAAGTGCGCTTGACCTTGACGGTCGGCGCGGCTTCAATCCGCGCAAAATGTCAACACAATCAGAGCGCAATTCCCCGCCGGGCCAAACCACGCAGGCCTATTCCGGGAGCCGCATCGAGCGCGCCGCGCAATTTCGCGACCACGAGGATAAGCTCGCGGTGCTGGCGCAAGATCAGCGCGCCGCGATCTACGTGATCAGCGGCGAACTGATCGTGCTAAAATCCCGCGGCGAGGAACTCGATCCGCTGTTCTCGCTGGCGCAGGCGCAGACGCTCGGGCAATTGCACGAGACGATATTTCTCGGGCTGTTGGATGGGGCGCCGCGGTTCGGTGCCGGGCTCGAAGCTGCCGCGGTCGAGGCGCTGAAAGCGCGGGCCGATCTTAAACTCATCGATCTGCGGACCATCGCGGTGCAGGGCGCCGTCGCCACCGAGCACGTGCCGCCGCTTGCCGAAGCGAAGGCGGTTTTGGGCTGGCATGCGCGCCATCGGTTCTGTCCCAATTGCGGCGCGGCCACGCGCCTCACCCAAGGCGGCTGGCGACGCGATTGTCCGGTGTGCAAGGCCGAGCATTTTCCCCGCACCGACCCGGTGGTGATCATGCTGCCGGTTGCCGGCGACCGCTGTGTGCTCGGTCGCTCGCCGCGTTTTCCGCCGACCATGTGGTCGTGCCTTGCCGGTTTTTGCGAGCCCGGCGAATCGATCGAGGAGGCGGTCCGCCGCGAAGTCGCCGAGGAAGTCGGCGTTACCTGCTCGCAGGTCACCTACTTTGCCTCGCAGCCCTGGCCGTTTCCGTCATCGCTGATGATCGGCTGTCATGCACAGGCGGTGACCGACGAGATCGTTATCGATAAGAGCGAAATCGAAGAGGCGCGCTGGTTCGACCGCGAAGAGCTCGAGCTGATGCTGGCCCGTTCGCATCCGCAGCGCCTGGGCACGCCGCCGCCGATCGCGATCGCACACCACATCATTCGCGCTTTTGTCGAGCGGGGCCGCGATGTGCTGCGCGGCTAGCTGGATGGGTGAGCCGTGAGCGCGCCGCGCATCCTGTGCACCGGAATCCTGGTGCTCGACCAGGTCTTTCACGTCAAAGCTATTCCGGCGCGCGATACCAAAGTCGAGGCCGAGGCCTTTTTTGTCGTCAACGGCGGCTGCGCGGCAAATGCCGCGGTCGCCGTCGCGCGGCTTGGCGGCCGCGCCATGCTGGCGAGCCCGATGGGCGGTCCGGCCGGCGCGGACGACAACGGCGATCGTGTATTGGCGGCGCTGGC
>CAYWNY010000209.1:0-6204 GCA_964459765.1 uncultured Hyphomicrobiales bacterium
CCCTGTCGTCAACCGATTTCGAACACCCTTAAAGCTGGAATTGCTCGCCTAGATAGAGCCGGCGCACTTCGGGGTTGTTGACGATGTCGGCGGCGCGGCCCTCCATCAGCACCTCGCCGGAATAGATGATATAGGCGCGATCGGTCAGTCCCAGCGTTTCGCGGACATTATGGTCGGTGATCAACACGCCGATGCCGCGGTTGGTGAGATGCCGCACCAGCGCCTGAATATCGCCGACGGCGATCGGGTCGATGCCGGCAAACGGTTCGTCGAGCAGCATGTAGTTCGGCCGCGTCGCCAACGCGCGAGCGATCTCGCAGCGCCGCCGCTCACCGCCTGACAAGGCGATCGATGGAGTCTTGCGCAGCCGCGCAATGTTGAACTCCTCCAAAAGACTGTTGAGATCCCGCTCCCGGCGCTTGGGATCGGGCTCGACCACTTCCAGCACCGAGCGGATATTTTCCTCGACACTGAGGCCGCGGAAAATGGAAGCTTCTTGCGGCAAGTAACCAATGCCCAGCCGCGCGCGCTGATACATCGGCAAGGCGGTGACGTTGTGGCCGTCAAGTTCAACGCGGCCTTTGTCTGCCTTGATCAGGCCGGTCACCATGTAGAACACCGTGGTCTTGCCGGCGCCGTTCGGGCCGAGCAAACCCACCGCTTCGCCTTTGCGAACATAAAGGCTTACGCCCTTGACCACTTTGCGCCCGACGAAACTTTTCTCGACGCCGTGCACCGACAGCACGCCCTTGCGGTCAGGGGGTACCGCGCCGTTTCCATCCGAGCGGCGGCGCACGACCGCCGGCGCCGGATTTTCCGTCGGGCGCTGGCGTTGCGGCGCCACCCGCCCCTTGGCGCGCGGCGCACGACGCACGCGCGGTTTTTGCTCGCCCATCGGCAAGCTTGCGATATCGACATAGCTGCTGCTGATCGCGCCGCCCATGCGTGCGAGATCGATGGCTTCGTCCGCCGCCGCGGCCGGCTGGCGCCCGTCCGCTCGCGGGCGCCGGCGAAAGTAAGAAAAGATGCTCAAAGTCCGTTGGCCTCGGAAGCCTCGATCGAATCGGTGAAAGTTTTTGGCCTTCGCGGAGGACCTTAGCCGATTTTCCACCGCGATACTGCCCGCAGCCTTCATCCGGCGCCCCGCTTCCGCCTCGCATATTGCGCCGGGCTCAGTTGGCTTTGGGCGGCCCGATCGACATGATGTTGGAATTGCCGCCGTTGGTATTTTTGCTCGGCAGAATAAGCGCGCGCACCCGGTTCTGGGTGGCCGTCCCCGCCGACTCGAAATGAGCGTTTCCGGTGGTGGTGTCGACCACGACCTTGTCGCCGTGCAGAACGTTCTTGCCCTGGCTGACGACCACGTTTCCGGTGAGCGTAATGCTCTTTTTCTTCAAGTCATAGACGCCGAGGTCGCCGGTCGCGTTCTGGTCCTTGGAAATGACGGTGACGCCTCCGCGCGCCTCGATCCTGCGGATGTCCTGCGAGCCTTGCGGCGCCAGCTGACGCCCACCCGCCGACGCGGTCGCTGGCGGCGGCGTCGCGCTGGCCGTCGTCTGCGCGCCGGGGCCGTGCTGTGCACCATAGAACACGACCAGTGTTTGGCATTTGATGGTGGTGTCGCCTTGCACCACCACCACGTCGCCGGCGAAAGTCGCCATCTTCTCTTTGTCGTGCACTTCGAGCGTAGCGGCGTCGATTTGGATCGGCTGATCCTGATTCTGATCTTGCAGAAGGCCCTGAGCAGCCGGCGGCGCCGCGGTGGTGGTCGCGCGCGGCGCCTGCGCTGCCACCGCTCCCGGCACTGCCAGTGTCGCTACCAGAAGGCAGAACCAGAGCGCGCGGGTCATTGACTATTTGCCTGCGTTTCCTGCGCGGGGGTCATCGTCATCGTAACGCCACCGCCGAAACGGATGATCTCGCCAGAGTCGATTACGTCCATGTGCTTGGCGTTGATCACGCCATTGGTGAGCTTCACCCAGACCGGCTTGTCGGAATGCACCGCACCTTTGTGTATGTCGACAGTCGCTTCGCTCAACCGCACCTCATAGCCGGTCGTAGAGACCAAATGCACATTATCGTTGAGCGTGAGCATTTCGCTCTTCATCTCGTAGGTGCCGGCGTTGGACGTAACATTGACGATGCTTTTGTCTTCCATCTCGATCTTGGCTTGGATCTGATGCAGCGCCATTACATCGGGCTGGGTGATGTCCTGCTCGGCCGAGTCGGCGGTGAACTGATAGGGGCGCGAGTCGGCGGTAAATCCGGACATCCGCGGCTGGCGCATGGTCACTTTGGTTCCCTTGATGACGAGCTTGCCAAGCTCGCCGGGCAACCGCAGCGTCGCGCCGGTCGGCATGTAATTGGCCGCGAAAACCACCAGGAGCGCGGCCGCCAGCGTCGCCGGCACGCCGATGCGCAGCCAGCGCACCAGCCGGCTATGGCGCAACGCGGCGCGATAAACCTCTTCGGCATCGTCTCGCGACGTCGCCGAAAACTTCCCGCGCCGCGCGTCGTCGACTGGATAGGCGCTGGCCAGATTTGATCCCCTAAAGACCGCTGCCCCGATTCGGGTCGGCGCACCGTTTTAACGGTTCCGCCGCGGTATTGTCGCTAGCGAATGTGGCCGCGACCGGGCGTTTTTGCCCAAGAAAAGCACGGCGTGGACGCCCGTACGGCGCTCAGGAATGGGCGAAAATGTCCATTTCGGCGAAGCCGGCGACATCGAGCCGCGCCCGTTCGGGCAGGAAACGAAAGCAGGCGTCGGCAAGTTCGGCGCGTCCTTCACGCTGGAGCATCGCGTCGAGCTTGTCCTTGAGCGCATGCAGATAGAGCACGTCGGCGGCGGCGTAGGAGATTTGCGCGTCCGTCAATTCGGCCGCGCCCCAGTCGGACAATTGCTGTTGCTTCGAGAGATCATGGCCGAGCACCTCCCGCACCAGATCTTTCAGGCCATGCTTGTCGGTGTAGGTGCGAGCCAACCGCGAAGCGATCTTGGTGCAATAAACCGGCTCCGGCATGACGCCCAGCCCATGATACAGCATGCCGAGATCAAACCGCGCGAAGTGAAAGATCTTGAGAATGCCCTTATTGGCCAGCAGTCGCTTGAGGTTTGGCGCATCGGCGGCGTGTGGCGGAATTTGCACGACGTCGGCGGAGCCGTCGCCGGGTGAAAGCTGCACCACACAGAGCCGGTCGCGCGACAGCGACAACCCCATTGTCTCGGTATCGATCGCCACTGCGCCGCTATAACGCGACAGGTCCGGCAAATCGCCGCGATGCAGGCGGATGGTCATGCGCAAATGCAGTATCGCAACGTCGGCGGCGCGTCAAAATCTAGCGCATGCTCCGGAAAAGTGGATATCGGTTTTCCGAAAAAGATCATGCGCCAGCGAAGAATCCGGACCACGATCCGATTAACCTGATCGGATCGTGTCTAGTGGCGTGTCGCGGCTTTGGCCGTGGACAAGCCAACAAGTTCGCGGCTCAAATCCCACAACAGGTGGCGGGCCTGCGCGTCGTAGGCTTGCTCGATGGCGTTCGCTTCCTGCTGGCCGTTGAAATAAAGCCCGCTCTTGCCTTCAAGCTCGGGCCCAACCGCGAGCTTGATGATCGCATCGGCGCCCTGCTCGACCGTGGTCATCGGCGTGCCGAATTCGCGCACCATCTTCGTGTTCATGAAGGTCGCCGGATGCAGCGCGTTGACGGTGACGCCGGCGCTAGCCAACTCGTGCGCCAGATCGATGGTGAACATGATCTGCGCGAGTTTGCTTTGCCGATAGGCGCGCAGTCCATTGTAATCTTTGGCCAGCATGACATCGGAAAAATCGATGGCCTCTTGTCCGAGCGAGGACACGTTGACGATCCGCGACGGCGCGCGGCGGCGCAACAGCGGCAGCAGAAGATCGGTGAGCAGCACGCCGGAGAGATAATTGACGGCGAAACGCAGCTCGTAGCCGTCGGCGCTGGTTTGCCGCTTTCCTTGCGGGCCGCCGCCGCCGATGCCCGCGTTGTTGATCAGAAGGTCGAGCCGGTCGGTCGCCTTGCGCACCGCGTCGGCCAGCCGGCGCACTTCGGCAAGCGACGACAAATCCGCCTGCAGAAATTCCGCAGCCCCGCCGGCTTTCTTGATCGCCGCAACGACCTCCTCGCCGCGTTGCCGCTCGCGGCCGTGCACCAGCACCCGCCAGCCGTCGGCGCCGAGCCGCTCCGCCACCGTGCGGCCGACGCCGTCGGTCGAGCCGGTGATCAGCGCCGTCTTGCCGGTCGATGTTGCCATTGCCCGCCCTCCTTCACTACTTCATCGATGTGTAGCGCGACCGCGCGTTGTCCATGCCGGTTACTTGCTTTCAAGCCGCCAGGCACCGTCCCAGTCATCGGCCGGAGGCGCCGCGGCCAAGTCATCGAGGCGCTTGAGCAACGTTAAAGACGGTCCGTCGCCGCGCATAATCTCGAGCGCGGCCGCAAACGATCGCCGCGCCTCATCGAATCGACGCGCCCGGTAAGCGGCGAGACCTTCGGCGTAACGCTTGCGCAAGTCGCTCTGCGCCGGAGTAAGCGCGCCACTCCTCGCCATGATCTCATAGATCGGTTGCGAATGGCCCTGACCGACCAGCACCACGTGATCGATTTCCCGGATTTCGATGGCTGTGCCGGCGGCCTCGACGGTCGATTGCAGCGTCAGGACATGCGATCCGTATTCCTTGTTGGCGCCTTCGAGGCGCGACGCCAGATTCACCGGCTCGCCCATCACCGTGTAGCTCATCATCACCTCGGAACCGACGCTGCCGGCCAGCACCTCGCCGGTGGCGATGCCGACGCGAATGTCGAAGGTGATCGGGACGTTGCGCAGACCGAGCAACTCGGGCAGTTCGGCGCGCAACGGCGCAACCCGTTCCAGCATGTCGAGCGCAGCGAAGGCGGCGCAACGCGCCTGGTCGGCGTCGGCCGTGAACGGCGCGCCCCAATAGGCCATGATGGCGTCGCCGATATATTTGTCGATGATGCCGCCGTGCTGATGGATCGGCGCCGACATGACGGAGAAATAGCGGTTCATCACCTTGACCAGCCCCTGCGGGGTCATCTCCTCGCTGACGCCGACGAATCCCTTGACGTCGCAGAACAGCACGGTCATCACCCGGCGCTGTCCTTCCGCCGCCAGCGCCGAACCGGAAATCAGGCGCTCGACGATGCGCGGATCGACGTAGCGCCTGAAGGTCTCGCGGATGCGCTCCTTGGCGCGCAGCTGCTCGATCATGTCGTTGAAAGCTATCGTCAGCGAGCCGATTTCGTCCCGCGAAGTCACAACAAGAGTTTCCTCAAGCTTGCCGGCGGCGACCGCGTGCGCGCCTTCGAGCAGACGGCGGACCGGACGCGTCACGCCGCTGCTGACGATTAGCGAGAACAACACGCCGACTACGGCGGCAAGCGCCGTCAGCAATAGCGCAACCACCAGCACGGCATGCTGCTTGCGCGCGGTTGCCGCCGAGTCCGCCTGCAGCAGCGCGATCATCTGCGAGCGCACCGCCTCAAGCTGCCGATCGAGCTCGTCGCGCAGCGCGCCGACGCGTTCGAGCTCGCCGGCCAGCGCCTTTTGGTCGCCGGCTTCGAGAGGCGGCAGCACCCGCTCGATTTCGTTGTTGAGGCGCAGCCGTGTGCCGTCGACGAGGTCGGACAAGCGATTTGCCAGGTCGACAAGCTGTGTGGTGTCGCCGAATTCGCTGCCCTTCTCGATCAAACCGTCGAGTAAGACGCGCGCGGCGCGCGTTTCGCGTTCCGCGGCTTCGCCGTCGGCCTCGAATTGCTGACGGATGGCGGCAAAGCCTGCGTTGTCGCCCGGCATCAGTAACCGCTGGATGATCAGGCGGCGCAGCGCCAGCGCCCGTTCGAGCGAATGGATATTGGCGCGGGCAAGCGCAGCGTAAGCCGGCACGTAGCTTTTGGTGAGATCCTCCAGGCGCTCTCCGACCTGGATCACCAAGGCCGTCGACGCCAGCGCGGCAACGGTCATCAGCACGATGAGGACCAGCGCGATGCCGACGATCTTGCGCCTGATCGACAGTCGGATCATTGCGCGTTCCCTGTTGCGGCGTCGGGGCGGAGCCGGCACGGTATCTCTCGGAGGAAAAGCAGCAAAATCGATTACAAGTTGGTGCCCAGGAGAGGACTCGAACCTCCACGCCTCGCGGCGCTAGTACCTGAAAC
>CAYWNY010000210.1:0-6177 GCA_964459765.1 uncultured Hyphomicrobiales bacterium
ACACGGTGCGCACCGTCGCCATGGACACCAGCGAAGGCCTGGTCCGCGGCCAGGAGGTGAGGGACACCGGAGGGCCTATTTCGGTGCCGGTTGGTCCGGAACTGCTCGGACGCATCATCAACGTCATCGGCGAACCCGTCGACGAGGCCGGCCCGGTCAAGGGCGACACGTTGCGGGCGATCCACCAGGATGCGCCGGCCTACACCGACCAGTCGACCGAGGCGTCGATTCTCGTCACCGGCATCAAGGTCGTCGATCTGCTCGCGCCTTATGCCAAGGGCGGCAAGATCGGACTGTTCGGCGGCGCCGGCGTCGGCAAGACGGTGCTGATCATGGAATTGATCAACAACGTCGCCAAGGCGCACGGCGGCTACTCGGTGTTCGCCGGGGTCGGCGAGCGCACCCGTGAGGGCAACGACCTCTATCACGAGATGATCGAATCCGGCGTCAACAAGGACCCGCACAAAGGCTCGGTCGAGGGCTCCAAATGCGCGCTGGTCTACGGCCAGATGAATGAGCCACCGGGCGCCCGCGCCCGGGTCGGACTGACCGGGTTGACGGTTGCCGAATATTTCCGCGACCAGGGTCAGGACGTGTTGTTCTTTGTCGATAACATCTTCCGCTTCACGCAAGCGGGTTCGGAGGTGTCGGCGCTGCTCGGCCGCATTCCGTCGGCGGTGGGCTATCAGCCGACTTTGGCAACCGACATGGGCGCGTTGCAGGAGCGCATCACCACGACGACGAAGGGTTCGGTCACCTCGGTGCAGGCGATTTACGTGCCGGCCGACGACTTGACCGACCCGGCTCCCGCCACTTCATTTGCACATCTCGACGCGACGACGGTGCTGTCGCGCGACATCGCCGCCAAGGGCATCTACCCAGCGGTCGATCCGCTCGACTCCACCTCACGCATGCTCTCGCCGTTGATTGTCGGCGAAGAGCACTACCAGGTGGCGCGCAACGTGCAGCAGGTGCTGCAGCGTTACAAAGCGCTCCAAGACATCATCGCCATCCTGGGCATGGACGAGCTCTCTGAAGAGGACAAGCTCACCGTCGCCCGCGCCCGCAAGATCGAGCGCTTCCTGTCGCAGCCGTTCCATGTCGCCGAAGTCTTCACTGGCTCGCCCGGCAAGCTCGTCGACCTTCAGGACACCATCAAAGGCTTCAAGGGCTTGGTCGAAGGCAAATACGACCACCTGCCGGAAGCGGCCTTCTACATGGTCGGCACCATCGAGGAAGCCGTTGAAAAGGGCAAAAAGCTCGCCGAAGAAGCGTAAAGGAAGCGAACTCACAATTCGCGCAACAACATGGCCGCATTGCACTTGGAATTTGTCTCTCCGGAAAGCGTGTTGTTTTCCGGCGAAGTCGATCAGGTGGATTTACCCGGCGCCGAAGGCGACATGGGCATCCTGGCCGATCATGCGCCGCTGGTGACCGTGCTGCGGCCGGGCATCGTGACCATCTATCGCGGCGGCGCCCGCGAGCCGGTCGTCGTTACCGGCGGTTTCGCCGAAGTCGGCCCGGCGGGTTTAACGGTCCTCGCCGACCGCGCGGTGGCGCGCGCGGATTTCGACATGGACGCCCTGGCAAGCGAAATTAAAGACGCCGAAGAGGACGTCGCTGACACCACGGACGAGGCGCAGCGCGACAGACTTACGCTCCATCTTGCGCAACTGAAGGCCCTGCAGGCGGCGCTCGAAAGCGCCGCGCCGGCCGGGCACTGATTTGGCTAGCGCAAGATTTCCACTAGCAGCACCCAGGCATTCCAAACGGTGGCGGCGAGCGTCGCCAGTACGCCGCCGGCGAGCCAATAGAGCTCCGCGGTAGCACCGGTGAGAAGATAAACGCCGCCGATCAGCACCGGCACGCCGGAGCAAAGTCCAAACAGATGGCGCCACAGCCACCAGCTCAGCGGCTGGCTCTTCATGACCGAAATCTGACGCGCTTGAATGACGACCGGCGGCACCGTCATGAACAGCCCGGTCCCGGTGATTTCGCCGCCAAATACGCGAAGCGTCTGACCGGGCATGAGCCCAAAGCTGCATGCCAGCAACACCCCGACGAGCATGATCAGCATCTCGATTGCACGGCTCGGCAGTTGCGGAAATGCGAGGATGTGCTTCAAATTGATCGAAACGGCGACGATGATCAGACCGGTGAGCGCAGCGGTGGCGCCGACCTCGGCGATGAAGAAATTTGCCCACCCGGCAGCAACAGTGTCCATCCGAACCCCCGCCCCGGTCAGGCGAATTTCGAGAATTCCGCCACCACGCGCTCGTAGGTTTTGCGCTTGAACGGCACCACCAGCGCTGGGAGACTAGCCAGCGGCTCCCAGCGCCACTCGACGAATTCCGGCTTGTGGCCGCCGGCCGGATGCACGACGTCGATTTCGTTCTCGTCGCCGGTGAAGCGCAAAGCGAACCATTTCTGCGTCTGCCCGCGATACTTGCCGCTCCAGGCGTGGCCGGCGATTTCCGGCGGAATATCGTAATTGAGCCACTCGGCGATTTCGCCGAGCCGCTCCACCGAGGTGATGTTGGTCTCCTCGCGCAATTCGCGCAAAGCGGCCGGCCAGGGGTCCTCGCCCGGATCGATGCCGCCCTGCGGCATTTGCCACATATGGGTGGCGTCGATGTGCTCGGGCCCGTCCGTGCGCCGGCCGATAAACGCCAGTCCGGCGCGGTTGAGCACCATCAAACCCGCGCAGGGCCGATAGGGCCGATTTTCTATTGATGTCATGGGCAGGTCGCGAAGGGTTGTGTGGGGAAGCCAGTCTAATTAGTCATGCATCGTTTCGCTATCGCAATTGAGGCGGATTCTTTCGCCGCCCAAGCCTCATTGTCGGGCTTCTCGACCACCGCAAAGGCCGCTATCATTCGGTTGGCTCAAGTTTTTCGGGAGGGCCCCCGCCCCGTCACGGAGCATCGGATGCGCAGCCGCGTCATTCATCTCGTCAATCCGAAAACCGACTCGCTCACGACCCGCCCGCTTTACATGAACCGGGCGCTGTATTCGCCGCTGGCCGGTCTGCTGGCGGTCGCCGCCTGCATTCCGCGCGACCAGTACGAGGTTGTGCTCACCGACGAGAACATCGAAACCATCGATTTCGATTTGCAAGCCGATCTCGTCGGCATCTCGGCGATGACGTCTTATGTCAACCGCGGCTACGAAATCGCCGACGAATTCCGCAGACGGGGCGTACCCGTGGTCATGGGCGGCGTGCATCCAAGCTTCATGCCGCAAGAAGCGCTCAAGCATGCCGACGCCGTGGTCATCGGCGAAGTCGAACTGGTGATCGACAAGCTGCTCGATGACCTCGAAAACGGAGCGATGCGCGGAACCTATCGCTCGGAAAAGCTGCATCCAATGGTCGGCATGCAGATGCCGCGTTATGACCTCCTGAAAAAGCATCGCTACGTCAACAAGACTTTCGTGCAGACGTCGCGCGGTTGCCACCAAGGCTGCACCTTTTGCGCCGAGCCGTTGATGAACGGCCTCAAGTTCCGCTATCGGCCGACCGACGAGGTGATCCGCGAGATGGAGAATTGCGGCTCGCGCACAATCTCCATCAATGACGCCGATTTCTTCGGCACGCCGGAGCGGCCGAAGGAAGTGATGCGCGCGCTCAAAGGCCGTGGATTGAAGTGGCAAGCCGGCGTCACGTCAAAGCTTGCGCAGGACGACCGCATGCTTGAGCTCGCGGCCGAAAGCGGCTGCACCCTGCTCAGCATCGGTTTCGAATCGATTTCGCGCTCGACGCTTAAAAGCGTGCACAAACACGTCAACCAGCCCGACACTTTCGCCAAGCTGGTGGAGAAAGTGCACTCCTACGGCATCATGGTGTTCGGCCTGTTCATGTTCGGCTTCGACGGCGACGATCTGTCGGTGTTCAACGAGACCGCGCGGTTCAACCGCGATGCCGACTATGACGCCGTCGCCTATTCGGTGCTGACACCCTACCCGGGCACGTTGACCTGGTACGAGATGAAGAAGGCCAACCGCATCGTCTCTTTCGACTGGACCCGGTACGACCAGGCCCAGGTGGTGTACCGTCCGGCGCAGATGTCGGGTGACGAACTGCGCCGTGGTCAGGCACGGGCCTACGACAATTTCTATTCCGTGCCGTCGATCGCCGGGCGTTTTCCGCTGACTGGCGGGCGCAACCAAGCGCAATGGCTGATCTACAACCTCTTTATGCGCCGGGGTTCGAAGACCGAGAAAATCCAGGCCGTGGCGCCGCCGACCGCGCTACCGGACGTCGCGCCGATGCCGCCGATCCTGCCGATCAAGCGGGAATGGCGGGCCGCCGTGCTGGAAGCGGCGGGTGGACCTGGACCGCATCTAAGCTAACCGCCCAGCGCATGATCTGTTCGGAAAACCGGCTTTCGGTTTTCCGGATCGCGCTTTAGCTCTGCTTGGATTTGATCGCGATCGCGGTGATCGGCACCAACAGGAAGCCGCGGCCCTCCGCGGCCTTCGCCCATTTGGCGATGTGCTCGACCGATACCGGCAGCAAAGACGCCATGCCGACGGCAACGCCGCGCTCGCGCGCCGTCATCTCGAGGCGGCCCAGCGCATGATCGACCTCGGCGGGAGTCGCCACCACGTCAATGATGATGTCCGCCTTGGCAAACGGCAGATTATTGGCGCCGGCAACACGGCCGGCAATGCTGCGCGGATTGGAACCGTCGTCAACATAGATCAGCCCGTGCTTGGCGATTTCACTCAAGATCGGCGCAAATGATTGTTCCGAAGCGGTGAAACGCGCCCCCATGGCGCCGACGATGCCGACATAGCCCTGGAACCGGCTCATCTGCCAATAGAGTCGCTCGATGTTCTGCTCCGGCGTGAGCGAAGTGAGCAGCGTTTGTGGGCCGGAATCGTTGTCGGGATATCCGAACGGCTCCATCGGCGCCTGCAGCAGCACTTCGTGACCTTCGCCCCGGGCGCGGGCGACCAAGCGGTCGACGTCGGTGCTGTAAGGCATAAAGGCGAGCGACACCGCGCCCGGAAGTCTGGCGATAGCGTCAGCCGTGGCGCTCGCGCTGATGCCCAGGCCGCCGACAATAAGCGCTATCCGCGGCGCATCGGGCTTGCCAGGAATGGGCTTGACCGGCCGGGCAAAAGCTTCAGCCGGCCTGGTGCCGTCGGCGGCGATTTTCGGGATCTGGCCGCGCGACGTCAGCTCGACGAATTTTTGCTCCGGTGCGGAATTTTCCGCCCCGCCCGCCCCGCTGGGCGACGCCGGTATCGTCACCTCCTGGCGGGCCCCGGTGTTGCCGTCGATGATGGTGACCGTTTTGGTATTCGCGCCAGCGCCTTTTGCGGCCGCATTGAGCGGCCCGGCCGACGGCATCGGCGTGTCAATTGACGCATCGCGGCGGTTTGGGCCTTGCGCCGCGCCTGCCAGCTCCGACGAACTGGCGGCTTCGGACTTCTTCGGCGCTATCCCCGCGTGAAGATCAACGGGCACGGCCACCATCGGCTCGCCGCCCATCGGATTGTCGACCACGGCTCCCCAAATCGCGAATGTGCCAAGGAAAATCGCCAGGGCCCCCACAACGACCTGCGGCACCGAGACAGGGAATTTGCGGCGCCGCCTGGGCGGCCCTTGGCCGAGCGGCGCGCTCAGGTCATCGGCCGTCATGACGCCGTTCCTTGGCCAATTCTGCGAGCCATTTCTTTGGACGATCCCCGACGTGCGCCGGCGCGGCGAATCATTGGCGCGAGTCTATCACGGGGGCGCATCGCCCCCGGAGTTCCGCTATCGGCCGCGGGCGTTAAACAAAAACGGGGCGGCTCAAGGCCGCCCCGTTTGCTTTGCGCCAGCGCCGTTTAGTTCGGAACGGCGGCTTTCGGATTGGGCGGGAAGGCCGCGTCCGTAATGGTGCCGCGCAGGAGGTCAAGCGCCTCCTTCAGTGCGTGGTCATCCTTCTCGTCCGGCGGCACATAGGATTGCGAACCGGACTCTTCGTTGCCTTCAGCTTTGAGGTGGCCCCGGAGCGACGCTTCACCCTTGGTGTCGGTCCGCGCTTTGAGGTCCTCAGGCACATCCTGCAGGACCTCAATATCGGGCGTGATGCCTTTAGCTTGGATCGAGCGGCCAGACGGCGTGAAGTAGCGCGCCGTGGTCAGCCGCAGCGCGCCGTTGCCGGCGCCGAGCGGGATGATGGTCTG
>CAYWNY010000211.1:0-6141 GCA_964459765.1 uncultured Hyphomicrobiales bacterium
ACAATGAATCACATCCGATTCATCAGATTCAAGAACTTCCCGGATCGGCTCTCAGCCCGTAAGTAGAGAGCAGCTCCTAGAGGCGTTGAATGCCCGGGTTTTGAAGCCGGGGAAAGTTGTGCAGTTAAACTCATAAGATAAACTCGTAAGAACTGAGAAGTCGCTGCGCTAGCGCGGCGGCGTGAATGGCAGATTGTCGCCGGTATAGGTCTCCTCGACCTCAGAGATCGGCTTGCGCTCGGGCGTGAACAACAGCGCGCGATGCGCAAACAACCTGTGCGGAATATCGAGCGCCCGCTCCGGATGATCGGCGCCCGGCGAGCGCCCTTCCCAACCGTCGGGGAGCGGCTTCCACAAGATTTCGACGGCGAATGTCTGCCGAGACGGCTTTAAGTCGGCGACCGCGCGCCCGAACGGCGTGTCAGTCGTCTCCAGGAGCCGGTTCATCTCCGCGGTGAGCCGCGACGGCACGTACCAGTTGTCGGCTTCTGACAGGACGCGATTGCCGCAGGCGAGTTCCAAATGGCGGAACTTGACCGGCTCGTCATCGCTGACTTGGAGGTGCTGCCGCTGCTCGGCGGTCACCGGCTTGTCGACGTCGCGGACGAGTCGTGCGCGGATTTTCGTTTCGCTGCCGAGCTTGTGGTCTGCGCACCACGCATCGAGTGTGAAGGTCGCGCTGCGCGCAGCCAAAAGCGTGGCGTTGAGGGTTTCGACAATCGCGGTCGCCTCGACCCGTGCCAGGAAGGTGTCGGGCCAGATTGCCACGGTTTGCGCGACTGCAGCGCCCGGCGACACGATGACCGGCAATGCGGCCACGATTAAGCGATGGTAATTGATCGGCATTTGCATCTCTTTTCCCCAAAACCTTTGCCAAAACTAGCGCCAGCGCACTTACACTTGGCAAAGCCTGCAGCGGGAAGCTTCGGCGAGCATACGTACTTTATGGTAGGCGACGCGAAAGCACCGACGGGAGCTTTTCGTCCATGCCGATGAATATCGCGACGGCTCTGGCATCGCTGGATGTCGGGACGCTGTTCGTCATTGCTATCTGCGTTACGCTGTTGCTCGGCCTGTTTCTGCTGTTCGCCTGGCAGCAGGAGCGCATGGCCGCGCTTGGCTGGTGGGGCAGTGCCTATCTCATTGGCGGAGCCTCGGGCCTGCTGTGGCGGTTCGGCGACAGCTGCGCGCCGGCCGTCCTCTCGAATATCGCAACCGCGTTGTTGTTCGTCGCCGTTGGCATGATTTGGAGCGCGGCGCGCATCTTCCACGGGCGCGCCGTGTATTGGAGCGCCATGCTGTATGGCGCGGCGTTTTGGCTCGGCGCTTCCTTCTCGCCGGCTTTTGCCGCTTCGGCCGCCTCGCGGATCGTCGTGAGCGCGCTGATTATCGCCGCATACACCTTTCTCACCGCGAGCGAACTGCGGCAGGAGCGTCGCAAATCGCTGATACGGCGTTGGCCTGCGGCTTTTGTGCCGATGTTGCACGGCGGCATTTTTATCTTCCCGGTAGCGCTCGCCGCATTGTCGCCCGGCGATGACAAACTGGCGCGCGGCTGGATCGTGGTCTTTGCCATCGAGATCCTGCTCTACTTGGTCGGCACGGCGTTCATGGTGCTGATCCTGGCCAAGGATCACTCGGTTCGTGCGTACAAGGCGGCCGCTTCGAGCGATCCGCTGACCGGTCTATTGAATCGCCGCGGCTTTAACGAAGCCGTGGCGATGCTTCGCGAGCGCGGCGGCAAAAAGATGGTGGCGATTACCCTGCTTGCCTTCGATCTCGATCGCTTCAAATCGGTAAATGATCGCTACGGACACGCGGCCGGCGATGCTGTCCTGCAATTATTCGCCAAGGTGGTGCGCGAAACCTTGCGGGCGAACGACGTTGCCGGCCGTCTCGGCGGTGAGGAATTCGTCGCCGTGCTGCCCGCGACCGCGGCTGAGGCCGCCATCGCCGCCGAACGCGTGCGGACGTCGCTGGAGGCTGCGAGCGTCTGTTGTGATGGAAAACGTATTGCCGTGACCGTCAGTATCGGCATCGCCAGCGGCGCGCCGACCGCTGCCATCGAGTCGCTGATCGCGCGAGCCGACGAAGCGCTCTATCGGGCCAAGGAAAACGGTCGCAACCGGATCGAGTTCGCAAGGGCCGTGCCGGTCGCGCCGGAACCTGCAGCGAATGCGACAATCCGGACGCACCAAGAAAGCGACGCCGTGCATGACGCCGCCCCGCAAAGTTGCATCGCTTAGTGTATGATCCGGAAAAGTGGAAGCCGGCTTTCCGAAAAGATCATGCGCCACCAAAACTTTACAGCACGCGATGCGGGAGGATGATCACGGGACAAACACCCTGTGAGCGGCTCCACCCGGAAGGCGCTCATCAAGCCGAATAATACATCTCGAACTCGACCGGATGCGGCGTGTGCTCGAAGCGAATGACCTCCGCCATCTTCAGGTCGATATAGGAATCTATGAAATCGTCATCGAAGACGCCGCCGGCCTTGAGGAAGGTACGGTCCTTGTTGAGTTCCTCAAGCGCCTGGCGCAGCGATCCGCAGACCGTCGGAATCTTCTTCAGTTCCTTCGGCGGCAGATCGTACAGATCCTTGTCGACGGCTTCGCCCGGATCGAGCTTGTTCTTGATGCCATCGAGGCCCGCCATCAGCATCGCCGCGAACGCCAGATAGGGATTGGCCAGCGGATCGGGGAAGCGCACTTCGACGCGCTTGGCCTTCGGGTTGGTGGTGTAGGGGATGCGGCACGACGCCGAACGGTTACGCGCCGAATAAGCGAGCAGTACCGGCGCCTCGAAACCCGGCACCAGGCGCTTATACGAATTGGTCGTCGGGTTTGAGAAGGCGTTGATTGCCTTAGCGTGTTTGATGATGCCGGCGATGTATTGCAGGCAGGTTTCCGAGAGATCGGAGTATTTGTTGCCGGCGAAAACCGGCTTGCCGCCCTTCCAGATCGATTGATGGCAATGCATGCCGGAACCGTTGTCGCCATAGACCGGCTTGGGCATGAAGGTCGCGGTCTTGCCGTAGACCTGCGCAACCTGCGCGATGCAATACTTGTAAATGATCAACCGGTCGGCCATCACCGTGAGCGGCGCGAACTTCAAGCCCAACTCGTGCTGTGCCGACGCGACCTCGTGGTGATGCTTCTCGACCACGCAGCCCATGCGCGCCATGGCGGCAAGCATTTCCGAGCGCATGTCTTGTGCCGAATCCTGCGGCGGCACCGGGAAGTAGCCTTTCTTGGTGCCGATGTGGTGGCCGAGATTTCCGCCTTCGTAATCGGTATCGGAATTCGTCGGGAGCTCGACCGAGTCGAGCTTGAAGCCGGTGTTGTAAGGGTCGGCACGATATTTGACGTCGTCAAACACGAAAAACTCGGCCTCGGGGCCGAAGAACACCGTATCGCCGATGCCCGTGGATTTGACCATCGCCTCGGCGCGCTTGGCGATGCCACGCGGATCGCGGTTATACGGTTCGCCGGTCGTCGGCTCGAGCACGTCGCAGATCAGCGACAACGTAGTTTCGGCAAAGAACGGATCGATGCAGGCCGAAGTCGGATCGGGCATCAGGCACGTGTCGGATTCATTGATCGCCTTCCACCCGGCGATCGACGAACCATCGAACATCTGACCCTCGGCAAAAGTCTCTTCTTCGATCATGGAAACGTCGAACGTAACGTGCTGCCATTTGCCGCGCGGATCGGTGAAGCGGAAATCGACGTATTTCACGTCGTTATCCTTTATCATTTTCATGACATTCTTCGGCGTCGTCATGGCGGGCGTTTCCCTTTCGTACTGTTGGTGGTTGCCTCTTGACGGGCATCCAGTGCCGCTTGCGGCCGACGCGCAAACAAACAGACCAGACCGGATTTCTATTTAGATGGCGTCGTTTCCGGATTCCCCCGTCCTGATCCGGATGGCTTCTTCGATGGTGGAAACAAAAATTTTCCCATCGCCGATCCGACCAGTTTGGGCGGCGCGACGAATGGCATCAATGGCCTTTTCGACCATCTCGTCGCTGAGGACAATCTCAATCTTCACTTTGGGGAGAAAATCGACCACGTATTCAGCGCCGCGGTAGAGCTCGGTGTGGCCCTTCTGACGCCCGAACCCTTTGGCTTCCGTAACCGTGATACCCTGCAGCCCAACCTCCTGAAGTGCCTCCTTCACTTCATCGAGTTTGAACGGCTTGATGATGGCCTCGATTTTCTTCATCGCGTTCCGTCTCCCGGCTCCGGTAGCGGCGGCACGGCCGCCTCGGAACCGTGCCTAACGTTAGCAGGTCCCGTGCCAAGGGCGTTAAGCCGCGAAAAATACAAGGAGATCAGTTTGCTACCGTGCAATCTGTAACCAATGACAGAACTCGCACTAAGGCCCCCGCTGCCGAATTGTGCAGATTGCCCATTATCGCGCCAAGTAGGGGACGTCACAAGCGGCGCATATTCCGCCTATGCCTTAATCGCTATCTTGCCGCATCATGATTGAGCTTCTGAGCAACGCCGAAATGGCGCGGGCTGACCGGCAGACCATTGCAAGCGGCATGCCCGGCATTGATTTGATGGAGCGGGCGGGGACGGCCGTTTCCGACCTGGTCGCGGCGCAATTTCCCGCCGGGAGCCGGATCGTCGTCGTTACCGGCCCCGGCAACAATGGCGGCGATGGATTTGTCGCCGCGCGGCGGCTCGTCGAGCGTGGCTATCGAGTCGAGGTCCTGCTGGTTGGCGCGTTAGCGCAGCTCAAAGGCGACGCCGTCGTGGCAGCGGAGCGGTGGCGCGGGCCGGTTAGCGCGGCTAGCGCCGACGCACTCGCGGGCGCGGGCTTGATCGTCGACGCTTTATTCGGCGCCGGGCTCGACCGGCCGGTTGAGGGGCTGCCGCGCGCCATGATCGAGGCTATGAACGCGCAAGGCTCGCCGGTCATCGCCGTCGATCTGCCCAGCGGCATCAACGGCACGTCCGGCGCGGTGATGGGGGCGGCAGTCAAGGCTGCCCGGACCGTTACGTTTTTCCGCAAAAAGGCCGCCCATGTTTTGCTGCCGGGGCGGCTGTTTTGCGGTCAGGTGACCGTCGCCGATATCGGCATTCCGGAGTCGGTGCTGGCACAAATCCGGCCGCAGACGTTTGAGAATGTTCCCGCCCTTTGGCGCGCGCATTTTCCGACGCCGCGGGAGGACGGGCACAAATACGACCGGGGACACGCGGTTGTCGCCTCCGGTCCCTCGTGGTCGACCGGAGCGGCGCGACTTGCCGCGCGTGGCGCGCTGCGGGCGGGGGCGGGCTTGGTCACGATTGCGAGCCCGGGCGAAGCGTTGGCGGTCAACGCGGCGACCAATCTCGCGGTAATGGTGCGGCCGGTGGACGGCGCGGCGGAACTCACCGCGTTCCTCGCCGATCGTAGGCTCAATGCCCTTGCCATCGGGCCAGGGGTCGGGGTCGGCGAGGGGACCCGGCAACGCGTCCTGGCGGCGCTTGACGGCCCGCGCGCCGTCGTGCTCGACGCCGACGCCATCACGAGCTTTGCCGAGCACCCCGCGGTATTGGCGCAGGCGCTTCAGCGCCGGCATAGTGAGGCAACGATCCTGACACCCCACGAAGGTGAATTCTTACGTTATTTCGGTAACTTGAACGAGCAAACGAAAGTGGGGTCGAAGCTCGAAAGAGCGCGTCTGGCGGCACAAATCACAGGCACCATCGTCGTGCTCAAGGGCTCCGACACGGTGGTCGCAGCCGCAGACGGCCGAGCGGCCATCGCCTCCAATGCGCCGGCCTACCTGGCCACCGCCGGCGCCGGCGACGTGCTCACCGGAATGATCACCGGGCTCTTGGCGCAAGCCATGCCGGCTTTCGAGGCGGCTGCCGCTGGGGTTTGGCTGCACGGCGAAGCCGCGCATGCGTTTGGGCCGGGGCTTATCTCGGAGGACTTGCCGGAAGCCCTGCCGGGCGTGTACCGGCGGCTATTGACGTGACCTTGGTCGCGACGTGGCTTTGACGTGGCTTTAGCGGCAAGCCGCGGCTATTTTTCTAGTGTCCGGTGGATTTCGCATGATATAAGCCGCGCCGCCGGGCCGCCCTCCTGTCGCGGGCGTGGCGGAATTGGTAGACGCGCGGGATTTAGGTTCCCGTGACGAAA
>CAYWNY010000212.1:0-6089 GCA_964459765.1 uncultured Hyphomicrobiales bacterium
GGTGGTGCTCAAATCGGCGGATGTTTGCTGCAATGACAGCAAGTTCTGCCGAATGGCCGAAGTCAAGGTAATATCAGACATGGTACTTACCCTTCTGGTTACAGGCCGTACTGGCGTGCACTTGCAGTACCTGCCGTACCCGCGAGTGCGTCTTCCGATCGAGCCGATCGGCTATCGGAGGATTGCCTCATTTCGTTTAAAGACGCGTAAATCTACGTAGAGCGGGCGCGATTAGCCTCGCATTATGCAACCGTTTGCCGCGTTCGTACAATATTGGGCCACGCCTGTGTCACAGGCGTTTCGCGCCGTTAAACGGTTTTTTTGGCCACCGTTTAATCCGTCATTAACTGTTCCTATTTGCTATTGGCTAATCATGAATGCAAAGTCGGACGAACAAATCCCGCCTGTGTCCGCAACGACCGCGCTCAATCAGGTCAATCTTGTCGTTGCTACTCCCTGCTTCGGGGGGCAAGTTTCCGCTCTCTATGCCACGTCACTGTTCAAGCTACAGAGCCGGCTGCGCCATTACGATGGCTTCAACCTCAAGGTAATCTTCAAGGATGGTGACGCGCTCATCACGCGCGCAAGGGCGAGCTTGATTTCGCAATTCCTCGATGATGCGAATGCGACGCATCTTTTGTTTATTGACGCAGATATCGGATTCGAGCCCGAGCAAGTATTTCGCCTCATCCAATGCGGTGCGGACATGTGCGCGGCGGTTTACCCGATCAAACGGGTCGACTGGGACAAAATAAAGAGGACCGTGGCGGCGGCACGGCCAAATCCGGCGGCCGCGGCTATGCATTATGTTTTCGAGGTCGACGACCCGCAGGCGGTGGTCGAAAAGGTCGGTTTCTTCAAGGTCCGCTACGCGGGCTCGGGATTTCTTATGGTCCGGCGGGCAGCTCTGAAATGCATGTGCGCGCAGTATCCAGAACTGCAATTTAAACGCGACCATTCACTCGACGCTGCGACGGCCAGCGATAACCGCTTCGCCCTGTTCGAATGTTTGATCGGCGACGATGGCACCTATCTGAGCGAGGACTTCGCCTTCTGCAAGCGATGGACCGATATGGGTGGCGAGATTTGGGCGGATCGCGACAGCAAGCTCAGTCACGTCGGTCCGACGACTTTCTGCGGCGACTTGTCGTCGCAATTTGTTGCCGCCGACGCCTAACCTCGATATCAGGCCAGCATATCGACGACGCTACCAGCAACGCCGGAATCGGACAACAGCGACGCCGCGCTGCTGGCGGTTTCTTGCGCGACCGTGCTGACCGCCGCCGTGCTTTTGGAAGATGTGCCGGACGAGCTTGTTGAGGATGTCGTTGTGCTCGAGCTCGTCGTTGGGCTTGCCGACGCTGTCGAGGAACCTGAACCTTGGGTCGGCTTGAATGTTTGGTTGCCGACGGCGAAACCGATATTGGAGGCGTAGACGCCGCCGATGGTGACCGTGTCGGTATCATCGCGCGCGGTCACGACGAGCTGACCAAAGCTGTTGAGCGACGCCTTGACGGCCGCGTTCGTCGGAAGTTGGAAGTTGATGGCGGTCAAGAGATCACCGACCGTATCGCTGCCGGTCGAGGCATAGGCCGTGGTGTTGCCGCCGGCGCTGATGGTGATGGAGCCGCCTGCGAGGATGCCGAGGCTGGCAAGCGAGGTGTCGACCGACAACGAAGCAGTACCGGTCGCAGTTGCCGGCGTCGCAGCGGAATCGGATGACGACGAAGATGGGGACGTCGTTGTCGGGGCGCTCGAATTGCCGGACAAGATGTTTTGGATGTCCGACGT
This sequence comes from uncultured Hyphomicrobiales bacterium, assembly GCA_964459765.1. GTDB lineage: Bacteria > Pseudomonadota > Alphaproteobacteria > Rhizobiales > Xanthobacteraceae > BOG-931. The sequence goes on from CAYWNY010000212.1 coordinate 1,792, forward strand.
CAGTTCGGTATTTACCCGCTTCAACGCCGTTGAGTTGGCGATGCTGGCCAGGCCCTTGCCCAAGCTGGTCTCCGCCGAGCTCATCGCGGAGATGACCGAATTGGTGGCTGACAGCGAGCTGTCCTCGCTCTGTTGTTGGTTCCAGTAGTTCTGGTCCTGCTGCCAAAACGATTGTGTGCTGCCGATAGTTCCAATGCCCATGTGCCGCCTGCCAGACTCACACTCGAGGCCATTCCTAATGTGACGCGGTTAATTTGCGGTGTGTGCGAATCGGGTTTGGTTACACTTGATTAACCATCTTGACCGACGCTGGCCGAGGTGATCGGCGCGGTCATAGGCAGCCGTCTAACGGCTCAGGGGCTAGGCGCAAGCATGAAAAATAAGGCGGCCGCACGACGCGCCGAGAGGGCGCGTTCCATCCAATGGGCGCTCGCCCTGCATCAGCAGGGCCGTCTGAAGGAAGCCGATGAGGTTTACGGCTCGGTTCTCGCCGCCGACCCGCGCGACTTCGATGCGCTGCACTTAAGCGGGGTGCTTCGTCACCAGCAAGGTAGGTCAGTCGAAGCGCTGAACCTGGTTGCCGCGGCGCTCAAGAGGCAGCCCGCCTGCGCCCCTGCGCTGGTGAATCATGGTGTCATTCTTGAGGCGCTCAGGCGCCATGAGGAAGCGTTGGAGAGCTTCGATAAGGTGCTGGCGCTGCGCGGCGAGGATGTCGCCGCGCTTTACAATCGCGGCAAGGCCCTAAAAGGCCTCCGCCGTCTCGACGAAGCGTTGACGAGCTATGAGCGCGTGCTCGCGTTTGACCCGCGCCACGTCGATGCGCTTTACAACCACGGCAACATCCTTTCCTCGCTTGATCGTTTTGAGGAGGCGCTCGCCGATTATCGGAAAGTGCTGTCTGTACAGCCGTGGCACGTCAACGCTCTTACCCGGTGTGGCAATGCCCTTGCAGGGCTGCGTCGGCAGGACGAGGCGCTCGCGGCATACAACGCGGCGTTGGCGATAGAGCCCGACAATGCCGACGCGCTCAATAACCGAAGCGTGCTGCTGATGGAGCTTGCGCGCGTTGACGAAGCTCTGGAAAGCTGTGATCGCGCATTGGCAGCTGATCCAGAACATGCCGACGCGCGTTACAATCGGGGTAACGCGCTGATCGCGCTCGGACGCTTCGAGGATGCTCGGGCGAGCTTCGCCGATGCGCTCTTGCTTAATCCGCGGCGAGTGGAAGCATTCAACAACATGGGTCTCGCCTTCGCAGCGCTCGGGAAGTCAGCGGAAGCGCTCGCCTGCTACGACCAGGCGCTCGCGATCGACCCTGAGCATCTCGGAGCGCTGCATAACCGCGCCACCGCATTGGCCGACCTCGGCCGCTTCGAAGAAGCGCTTGCGGCTTGCGCTGCCGTGCTTATGCGCGCGCTAGATCATCCCGATGCGCTCAATACCCGCGGCGTCGTGCTGGGAAAGCTCAAACGCTGTGGTGAGGCATTGCACAGCTACGATACAGCGCTCGCGATCGCACCAGAGCGGCTCGACATCGAAACCAATCGGGGCACGGCGCTGCTCGAGCTTGACCGCTTCGACGAAGCATTGGCGAGTTTCGACCGGGTGCTCGCGGTCGATCCCGCTAACGTAGGCGCCTTGATCAATCGAGGAAATACTCTGATCAAGCTCAAACGTCCCGCCGACGCGCTCGCGAGTTACGAAAAAGCGCTGGTCATCGAATCGGATCATGCGGTGGCAGTCACTGCCCGCGGCGTCGCCCTAACGCTGCTTGATCGCTTGGACGAAGCGTTGCGTATGCACGAACGGGCGATCGCCATAGATCCGGAACTCGTCGGTGCCCACATCAATCGCGCGAATACGCTCGTTGCGCTGACTCGGATGGAGCAAGCGCTGGAGAGCTATGCCAACGCGCTTGCGCTCGAGCCGGAAAATGCTGAGGCCCATTTTAACGCCGCGATTGCGCGGCTGTGCCTTAGCGATTTCCACGCAGGTTGGAAACAATACGAATACCGCTGGAAAAAGAAGGAAGTCGCAGATCAACGACCAAATTTCTCGCATCCGATGTGGCGTGGCGAGAAGGATCTGCACGGCAAAACCATCTTCCTTCTCGCCGAGCAAGGCTTGGGCGACACGATCCAGTTCATGCGCTTTGCACCTTTGGTCGCGAAGCTTGGGGCGCGGGTCATTCTCGGCGTTCAGCGCCCGCTGGTCGCTTTGGCTGCGACCGTTCCCGGCATCTCAGCCGTCCTAGCTGACGGCGATCCATTGCCGGCCTTCGATTTGCATTGTCCACTGCTGAGCCTGCCGTTGGCTTTCGAAACCGATCTGAGGACGATTCCGGCGAATATTCCCTATGTGGCGCCGCACCAGGCGCGCCTCGACAAATGGCGATCGCGGCTGCCGGACAGTGGCCGCCTGCGGGTCGGGATCTGCTGGGCCGGCAGCAAGGACCATCTAAACAATCACAACCGATCCATAGCGCTCGAACGCTTTGCATCCTTCCTGTCCGTTTCGGGCCTCGATTTCGTCAGCGTGCAAAAGGACGTCAGCGCGGAGCAGGCGGCATTTCTCGCCGAACACGGCGTTCTGGAGCTCGGACAGTCCTTCGCTGATTTCGCCGACACCAGTGCCGTCGTCGCGATGCTCGATCTGCTCGTTACGGTTGACACGTCGGTGGCGCACCTCGCCGGCGCGATGGGGAAGGCGGTTGCTCTCTTGATACCGTTCTCGCCCGACTGGCGTTGGCTGCTCGAGCGTACCGATAGCCCCTGGTATCCGACCGCCCGCTTGTTTCGTCAGCCCTCGGTCGGCGACTGGGAGACGCCACTTGCCCGGTTGCGCGACGAGCTCCACGAAGTTGCCAGCCGTCCGAGAAAAGCCCCCGAATAATGTCGCAATCCCCGCCACGGCGAGATGAAACGGCCGGCGTCGATCTTGCGCATCTGCGCGAGCGCGCCGCGACGCTCGCACGGATGCAGCGGTTTGAGGAAGCGCTCGCCGCCTGCCAAGAAATCATCGCGCATCGGCCCGCCGATCCTGAAGCGCTCAACGAGTCCGGTGGACTTTGTATGCGATTGGGGCGTCCTCATGACGCCTTCACTTACTACGATAGGGCCGTCGCCTCCGCCCCGGAGTTCGCCGTGTTGCACATCAACAAGGGAGCGGCATTGAGTGCCTTAAACCGATTTCCGGAAGCTCTCGCCTCCTTCGCCGCCGCCGCAAACGTTGAGCCGTGCCGAGCGGAAGCACACTACAACGCCGCGCTGGTGCATCTTCGCCACGGCGACTTCGCCGCAGGTTGGCCTGGACATGAATGGCGCTGGCGCAAGGCCGACTGGGCCGGCCGGCGACGAAATTTCACCGCTCCGCTGTGGCTCGGCAAGCAGTCGATCGAAGGCAAAACGATTTTGCTGCACGCCGAACAAGGTTTCGGCGACACCATTCAATTCGTCCGCTATGCGCCGCTGGTCGCGCGCCGTGGAGCGAGAGTAATTCTCGAATGCCCGCCGGAACTCGCCGCGCTTTTGCGTAGCGTGGAAGGAGTGTCACAGGTGATCGAGCGCGGCGCCGCCTTGCCGTTCTTCGATTTTCACTGCCCGCTGATGAGCCTGCCCTTGGCGTTCGGCACCCAATTAGCCACCATTCCGGCGTCCGTTCCGTATCTGCGTCCGGATCAAATGCTCTTGTCGAAATGGCGTGCGAGGCTGCCGCAGACTGGCCGTTTGCGGGTCGGACTCTGCTGGACGGGCAGTCGCGAGCATTTGAACGATCACAATCGTTCCATTCCGCTTGCCTCGTTCGCCTCGCTCTTGGCCTTGAGCGGCATCGACTTCGTGAGCGTGCAGAAAGACGTTGACCCGGCGCAGGCAGAAATCCTGCAAGATTACGGCGTCCTTTCATTGGGCCGAGAACTCGCCGACTTCGCAGACACCGCTGCCGGTTTGGCGCTGCTCGACCTCGTTGTTGCCGTCGACACGTCCGTGGCGCATCTGGCCGGCGCCGTGGGCAAGGTGGTCGCGCTGCTTCTGCCGTTCTCGCCGGATTGGCGCTGGCTGCTCGATCGCACCGACTGCGTCTGGTATCCGACGATGCGGATCTTTCGCCAGGCGGCTTTGCAGGACTGGAGCGAGCCGGTCGAGCGGCTGCGGCAGGAACTGGCCGAGGCCGCAGAGCGACGCATGGCGCGGTCGTAACCGCCCCGATCGCCGCTGTCTTGCGGCGACCAACGCGACGCGCCAGACTAGCACTACTTTGGCAGATTGTGGCTGATAATAGTGGTGACGGGATTCCCAAAT
>CAYWNY010000213.1:0-5990 GCA_964459765.1 uncultured Hyphomicrobiales bacterium
ACCAATGGCCGATCAGCGCGGTGGCGAAATCGATCATGCGGCGGGCGACGCCGCCAGTGGTGAGAAAATTGCCGGCCAAGATGAAAAACGGAATCGCCATGATCTCGAAGCGGTCGATGCTGGTGAAGAGCTTCAGCCCCACCATCTTCGGATCGACATCTGAGAGGATGAACAGATAAGTCAGCACCGAGAGCCCGAGCGCGATCGAGATCGGCATCCCGGTCGCCATCAAGGCCAGCAGCAACGCGAACAAAAGTTCGGCGCGCACGGTGTGCGACAACTCGAGCACATGCAGCCGCGCGGCGAGACAGATCAGCGCCAGCGCGACCGGGATGAGCACGATCAAGGCGGCGGTGACGGCGTCGCCGAGCGGCCGCGACGGCGCCGATTTGCCGGCGTGCGAAAAGGCGATCATCGCGCCGTCTCCGCGGCCGGCTCCGCCATGGCCTCGGCGTTCGGCGTTTCGTAGGCGATGCCATGGGCCTGATGCGGCACGACGCCGGTGAGCAGATATCGCCACATCACCTGCAGGAAGCGAAAGCACATCAGATAGGAGCCGAGCGGGATGCACAGATAAATCATCCAGCTCGGCCATTCGAGTTCGGGCGATACCTGATCCGGATCGAGCTCGTACACATAAATGGCCCCGAGCGTGCCGATCACGCCGGTGAACAATGCGCCGCAAAGCAGCGCGAACACGATGACCGGTTTGCGCGCCGCTGGATTGAGGCGGTTGACGAGAACGTCAACGCCGACATGGATGCCGGTGCGCACCCCGAGCGCGGCGCCGAATTTGGCCATCCATACGAACATGTAGGTCGCAAGTTCCTGCGCCCAGGACAGATTGATGGCCGCGAGCGTCGTGTAGACCTGATCGGCGCCGTACTGCAGCAGTGGCCAACCGTGTGCGCCGGCGAAGCGAGCGAGCCCCGCCGAATTGCTGGCGCCGTAGCGATGGACTACGGCAACGAAGGTGATGACGGTTGCTGCGGCGATCAGCGCGGCAATGAGCCATTCTTCCAGCCGATCAAGGAGCCGGCCGAGAAACCGCAGTGCGCGCACGCGATGCCCTCGCCGGCCTCGAAAACAGCCGTCAAGATTGCGGCGGGGTGAAGCCCGAGGCTTTGTAGATGCGCTCGATGAAGTCCTTGCCGAAACGGCTCTGCATCTCGGTGTGCACCGGCATCAGCTTGGCGATCCACGCCTTGCGCTCAGCCTCGGTCAGCTCATGGACGTCGGTCTTTCCGGAAGCCTTGATCCTGGCGATCGCGTCCACGTTGTCCTTAGCCGCGGTCTCGTTGAAGAAGGTGCTGGACTCCGTCACCGCGCGGTCGAGCTGTTCGCGAACGCCTCCCGGCAACGAGTTCCAGAACGTCTTGTTGGTGATCAGCCCGTAGGTGAGCCGGCTGTGATAGGAAAGCGTCATATGTCGCTGCACTTCGTAGAATTTCTGCGTCAGGATGTTGGTCGGCACATTGTCTTCGCCGTCGACCACGCCGGTCTGCAGCGCCTGATAGAGTTCGCCAAACGCGATGATCTGCGGGATGGCGCCGAGCTCGCGCGCCACGGCGTCCTGTACCTTGCCGCCCTGGATGCGCATCTTTAAGCCGCGGAAATCCTCGGGCCAGATCAACGCCCGGTTCGCCGTGTAGCAATGCGAACCGTTATCCCAGTAGGCGAGCGACAATATACCCTTGGCCTCGAGTTTCTTGTTGAGCTCCGCCATCATCGGGCTCGTCATCATCTGGTGCGCATGCTCGTCGTCGCGCATCAGGAACGGCAGGTCGAAAATATCGAATTCCTTGACGCCAAGCGGACTGAATTTGGCGATTGAGGGCGCCAGCATCTGCACCGTGCCGAGTTGCAGGGCCTCGAGCTCCTCCTTATCCTTGTAAAGCGAGGAGTTCGGATAGACCTCCACCTTCACCCGGCCGCCGGTGTATTTCTCGGCCAAAACCTTAAACAGCAGCGCCGCCTTGCCCTTCGGCGCGTCCGGCGCCACCACGTGGCTGAACTTGATGACGATCGGTTCGTCCGCAAATACCGGGCGCCCGAGCGCAAGCAAGGCGACAGCGGCGAGCAAGACGGCAAAGCGCTTCATAGATGGACCTCCCACGGACGGCGCGCGGCGGCGGAGTGCGCCGGTTATTGCTCAACTATTGTCCTCTTTCTTCCCCGATGTGTCATCCGCCTTTTGCGGCGCGCTTTGCCGCGGCGCGACGGCGGTGCGGGATTACGGGCGGAATGACCGCGGATCAGCGGATGAAGCGGAGGTAGGTCAGGAAATAGGCGAGCGCACTCAGAGAGGCGATGCAGAAGCTTACCGGCCAGTCGGTGTAGTAGGCGACCGCGATGCCGAACCAGGCTTCGGCCAGCGCAATGATCGCCGCCAACAACATGCCAGCCCATAAACCGGTCACCAGCTGCTGCGCCGTCGCCGGCGGTCCGACCATCAAGGCGAACACCAACAAGATGCCGACGATCTGCGCACTTTCCGACACCGCGAGCGCAACGATCGCCAGGAACGCCATGCCGATGAAGCGAAGCCGCACGCCTTTGGCTTCGGCGAGTTCCGGCTGCAGGGTAGCGAAAATCAGCGGGCGCATGATCGCGGCGAGCCCGGCAAGCGTCACCGCACCCAGGCCCACAAGCGTGGCGATCGTCGAACGATCGACGGCGAGCACGTTGCCGAACAACAGCGCGGTCGCTTGCGTCGCGAACGCGGTGTAGTAGTGCAGAAACAAAAGTCCAAGGCCCAAGGCCAATGCCAGCACGACGCCGATCGCGACATCGCGCCCGCTGATGCGCTCGCCGAGAAGGCCGATGCCGACGCCGGCCGCGACCGTGAATCCGACAAGCCCCCACAACGGCGCCAAGCCAATCAACATCGCGCCAGTCGCTCCGGCAAAGCCGATATGGGAGAGAGCGTGGCCGGCGAAGGTCTGGCCGCGCAGCACCAGGAAATAGCCGACCAATCCGGAGACGACGGCGGCAATGCCGGCAGCCGCGAATGCGTTCCGCATAAATTCGTATTCAAGCATGGTGGTGATGGTCGTGGTGCCCGTGACCGTCATCATGCGCATGGTCGGCGCGCTCGACGTCGCGGCCGCGCGAATGCACGAAAATGTGCCCGTCGGCCTGCACCACCTGGATGTCGGTGCCGTAGAGTTGCGACAGCACCGGCGCCGTCGCCACTTCCGCCACCGTCCCGAGCGCGGCATGGCCGTTGCCGAGATAGAGCACGCGGTCGAGCGTACCGATGAGCTGATTAAGCTCGTGCGCGCTGAACAGCACGGTAGCATTGCGTTCGCGGGCGAAGCGGCGCACCAGATCGATCACCGCTTCCTGATAGCGATAGTCGAGGCTGATCAACGGCTCGTCGAGCAGCAGCAACTTTGGCTCGCCGAGCAGAGCCTGCGCCAGCAGCAGCCGTTGCCGTTCGCCGCCCGATATATCTGACAGCGGCCGCGTCGCGAGATCGCCGGCGCCGACAGCGGCCAAGGTCTTCGCGATCATGGCGCGGTCGGCGCGCGACAACAGCGGCAGGCCGAAGCGCTCGCCATGGACGGAGCTGGCGATGAAGTCGAACCCGCGCACCCGCAAATTCGGCACCACCGTGCGCACCTGTGGCAGATAGCCGATATCGGGCTCGCCGCGCCGCGGCGCGCGGCCGAACACGCTTAAGCTTCCGGCGCGCGGCGGCAGCAAGCCGAGGATGGCGCGCATCAGCGTAGTCTTGCCGGCACCGTTCGGGCCAAGCACGCCGATGAACTCGCCACGCCTGATGGCGAAGCTCGTATCCACCAAAACGTCGCGGCCGCCGACCGCGAGCGTGACATGCTCGAGCTCGATGGCGTTCATGACGAAGGCCCGGCGAGCGCGCGGCCAGTCGCATCGAGTTCGTTGAGCATCCAATCCTGATACGAGATGCCAGGCGGCGCTGTTTCAGTGATGCCGACGACCGTGATGTTGGCGGCCCGTGCGATCTCGAGAAGATGCTGCACCAGGTTGTTCGACGCCTGCTTGTTGTAGAAGACGGCACGCACCTGATGCGTCCGCAAATCCTGCTCGAACGCGGCGATGTCGCGCGCGCTCGGCTCGGTGTCGTTCATGACGGCGAGCTGGAAGCGCTCGTTGCGCATCTTCAGTTGCAGCGCTTGCGCCATGTAGTCGAAGACCGGCTCGGTGGCGGTGACCGGGGCGCCGGCATATTTGCCGGCAATGACGGCGATCTTCTCGTTCATCGGGCCGAGCGAAGCGAGGAAAGTCTTCAGCCGCGCCGCATAGTCGTCCCGGTGGCCGGGATCGGCAGCGGCGAACGCAGCGGCAAGCGCGCCCGCCACCGCCGGCATCGTCGCCGGATCGTACCAAAGGTGTGGATTGTCGCCGGACTTTTTGTGCATGAGGTCAGCCGCGACGATCACGCTGCGCCCGGCGCGTGGCGCGACCTTGAGCAGGCCGTCGATCCACGGATCGTAATCGGCGCCGTTGTAGACGGCGACCTGCGCCGCGGCGACCTCGCGGATGATACCCGGCGAGATTTCAAAGAGATGCGGGTCCTGGTCGGGACTGCTGAGAATGCTGATGACGGAAACCCGGTCGCCGCCGATCTGTTGCGCCACGTCGCCGTAGAAATTTTCGGCGGCGACGACCGCAATCTTTGCCTCGCCGGCGCGCGCAACGGCCGGCAGGAGCAGCGAGGCAACCAGCAAGGCAGCGAGCGTCTTTGCAGCGGTCACGCGAATTTCACCAGCAAAATCAAAGGATATCGTCTTGGAAATGTAACATTATAACATTTCTCGTCGGATGTCATTTTCGGACGCGGCCGCCGCGCCGCGATCGGCCACGGAGCGCAGAAGTGAGGCGTTTTAGGGCGGCGCAGAACCGCTTATATAGCGACCCAGGAGGGCCCTCATGTCCGAACAGGTTTCAGCAGAAAAAGTGCCGGTCACGGTACTGACCGGCTATCTCGGCGCCGGCAAAACCACGTTGCTCAACCGCATTCTGTCCGAGCCGCACGGTAAGAAGTACGCCGTCATCGTCAACGAATTCGGCGAGATCGGCATCGACAACGACCTCGTCGTCGGCGCCGACGAGGAAGTGTTCGAAATGAACAACGGCTGCATCTGCTGCACGGTGCGCGGCGACCTGGTGCGCATTCTCGACGGGCTGATGCGAAGGAAGGGCAAGTTCGACGCCGTGATCGTCGAAACCACCGGGCTCGCCGACCCGGCGCCGGTGGCGCAGACCTTCTTCGTCGACGAGAATGTCGGCCGCAAGACAAGGCTCGACGCCGTGGTCACAGTGGCCGACGCCAAGTGGCTGAAGGAGCGGCTCAAGGATGCGCCCGAAGCCAAGAACCAGATCGCTTTCGCCGACGTCATCCTGATCAACAAGACCGATCTGGTGTCGCCCGCGGAGCTGCGCGAAGTCGAAGCCCGCATCCGCGGCATCAATCCCTACGCCCGGCTGCATAAGACCGAGCACGCGCAAATCGCCTTGAACGAAGTCCTAGGCCGCAACGCTTTCGATCTCGACCGCATTCTGGAGATCGAACCGGCCTTCCTCGAAAGCGAGGAGCACGATGACCACGATCATGAGCATGGCCATGATCACGAGCATGACCACGAGCATGGTCACGATCATCACCACGATCACGGCCAAGCCCATTCGCATGGCGGGCTGAAGCACTATCACGACGAAGACATGCAATCGATTTCGCTGAAAACCGACAAGCCGCTCGACCCGGACAAGTTCTTTCCCTGGGTGCAGGATCTGGTGCAGAAGGAAGGCCCGAGTATCCTGCGCTCGAAGGGTATCCTCGCCTTCAAGAACGACGAGCAGCGCTTTGTCTTCCAAGGCGTGCATATGATCCTCGACGGCGATCACCAGCGGCCATGGAACAAGGATGAGAAGCGCGAAAGCCGCATCGTCTTCATCGGCCGCAATCTGCCGGGCAAGAAGATCACCGAAGGTTTTGAGAGCTGCAT
>CAYWNY010000214.1:0-5981 GCA_964459765.1 uncultured Hyphomicrobiales bacterium
ACGGCTATCATCTGTTCAATGCCGCGCCCTACATTCTGACATTGTTGATCATGATCGCGACCTGTTCGCCCAAGCGCACCTTGATCGGCGCGCCGGCGGAACTGTCGATCACGAGATAAGCCATGACGAGGTGAGCTATGGCCCAAGCTGCACTTAAGGAAAGCAATACCGCCGAGCGTTATGTCGCCGCCGATCCCTATCTGTGGCCGTACAACGGCGACCTGCGGCCGGAAAACACCGGGCTGATCATCATCGACATGCAGACCGACTTCTGCGGCGTCGGCGGCTACGTCGACAAGATGGGCTACGATTTGTCGCTGACTCGGGCGCCGATCGAGCCGATCAAGCGCACGCTCGCTGCCATGCGCGCCAAGGGCTTCCACATCTTCCACACCCGCGAAGGTCACCGTCCCGACCTCGCCGACTTGCCGGCCAACAAACGCTGGCGCTCGCGGCAAATCGGCGCCGGCATCGGTGACCCGGGGCCTTGCGGCCGCATTCTGGTGCGCGGCGAGCCGGGCTGGGACATCATCGCCGAGCTCGCGCCGAAGGAAGGCGAGCCGATCATCGACAAGCCAGGCAAGGGCTCGTTCTGCGCTACCGACCTTGAACTTTTGCTGCGGCTGCGCGGCATCGACAACATCGTGCTCACCGGCATCACGACCGACGTGTGCGTGCACACCACGATGCGTGAGGCCAACGATCGCGGCTTCGAATGCCTGCTGTTGGAGGATTGCTGCGGCGCCACCGACAAGAGTAATCACGACCACGCGCTCAAGATGATCAAGATGCAGGGTGGGGTGTTCGGCGCGGTGTCGGATTCGGCGAAGTTCATCGAGGCGATTGCGTGAGCGAATTTGCAACGCTGATCCCGCCCGGCGGACTGCCGTCGCATACCGCGGGCAAAAAGACCTTCGGCGTCGAAGCCATCGAGATGACCAAGCGCTTCGGCGAGTTCACCGCGCTCGACGATGTTTCGCTCAAAGTGCGCCCCGGCACCTTCCATGCGCTGCTTGGCGAGAACGGCGCGGGAAAATCGACGCTGGTCAAATGCATCATGGGCTATTACCAGGCCGACGGCGGCGAACTCATCGTCGACGAGCGCCAGGAAGTGATCGGCAATCCACGCGCCGCGCACGCGCTCGGTCTCGGCATGGTCTACCAGCATTTCACGTTGGTGCCGGCGATGACGGTGGCGGAGAATTTCGTCCTCGCGCGCGATGACGTACCGGCCGTGGTGGATTGGACGCGCGAGCGCAAGACGCTGGAGGAGTTCCTCTCGCGCATGCCGTTTCGGGTGCCGTTGAACGCCAAGGTCTCGGGCATTTCCGCCGGCGAGCGGCAGAAATGTGAAATCCTCAAGCAGCTCTACCTCAAGCGGCGCTTTCTCATCCTCGACGAACCGACCTCGGTGCTGACGCCGGGCGAGGCCGATGAGGTGCTCGGCATGCTGCGCGGCATGGTGGCGGAAGGCGCGCTGACCATTCTCATGATCACCCACAAATTCCGCGAGGTGATGGCGTTCGCCGATGAGGTGACCATCCTGCGGCGCGGCAAACTCGCCGGCCGCGGGCTGGTGAAGGATTTGAGCCCCGACGCCATGGCGCGCACCATGATCGGTGCCGAGGAGCTGACGGTGCAGCCGCCGCGCACCGGCGAGTTCGGCGCGCCGCGCCTCAACATCGACAAGCTCAATGCGCTCGACGACGGCGGCCAGCCGGCCGTGCGCAACGTCTCGCTGTCGATCCGCGGCGGCGAAATCGTCGGCGTCGCCGGCGTTTCCGGCAACGGCCAGCGCCAGCTCATCGAGGTGCTGGCCGGCCAGCGCGAGGCCGAGAGCGGCCAAGTCTATCTGCAGGGCGAGCTTTATCACGCCCGCCGGCAGGAAATGCGCGAGGACCATCTCTCGGTGCTGCCCGAAGAGCCGCTGAAGAACGCGTGCGTGGCGCGCATGAGCGTCGCCGACAATCTCGCGTTTCGCGAATTCGATCGTGCGCCCTTCGCCACCGGCGGCTGGTGGCTCAACCGGGCGCAGTTCCACAAGAACGCTCTGCAAAAGATCGCGCGCTACAAGATCAAGACCCGCTCCGACGACACCGCCATCGGCGAACTATCCGGCGGCAATGTGCAGCGCACGGTATTGGCGCGCGAGCTCGGCGGCGAGGTCGATATCCTGGTCGCGGCCAATCCCTGTTTCGGTCTCGATTTTGCGGCCGTGGCGCAGATCCACGCCGAGATCATGGCGGCGCGCAACCGCGGCGCGGCGGTGCTCCTGGTCAGCGAGGACCTCGACGAGCTTCTGGAGCTTGCCGACCGCTTGGTTGTGATGTTCCACGGCGAAATCGTTTACGAGACGCGCGCCAGTGAAGCCGATCTCACCGAAATCGGCCGCCACATGGCCGGGCATTAGCGCACTCGCCCGGCTTCACTTCTTTTTTGCGTTGGGCCGCTTCGCACGCTTGTCCGTCGGCGCTTTTTTCTTTTTTTTGCTTGATTGTGTTCGATGGCGGCGCGGACAAGACTTTTTAGCGCGCGCTCATTGACCTTGTCGCCCTCGAAAAAATCGATCGCGCGGCGTGCATTGCCCTCGGACCCGGCGTTGAACAGCTTGTCGGGATCCGGGAGACTCGCGCCGTAGGCGAAGGTGAGCTTCACCTTTCCTTTGTGGGCATTGGCGACCGCGATCATTCCGTCAAGAGACCACAATGGACTTCCCATCCACTTCCATTCCTCGATGATCTCCGGGTCGGTTCCAAGGATGGCCTTGCGGATGCTGGCGAAGGTTTTGCCGCGCCAGTCCGTGAGCTCGGCGATCATCTGCTCGATACGTTCGGATGGGTCCATTCGATGTTTATGCCTCGGAACCCGCTCCCGTGCTAGCCTGCCCGCCGATCCCGCCCTGCTCACGAGGGGAGACATGCCCAAAACCGCGTGGCTGCTGTTGTTGTTCCTGCTTGGTGTCGTCGCCGCCGTTCCGGCAGGCGCCGCCGACGAGCCGGACTTGATATTCAAACGCTCGACGACGTTCAAGCTTCTGACCCCGAACGACAAGCTTGCGACCTATGGCGTCGACGATCCTGACGTCGAGGGCGTCGCCTGCCATTTCACCGCACCGGAGCGCGGCGGCGTCAAAGGCTGGATCGGAATTGCCGAACAGGTCTCGGATATTTCGCTCGCCTGTCGGCAGATCGCGCCGATCCGCTTCAAGTCGAAATTCGAGCAGGGCGGCGACATGTTTCGCCAACGCCGGTCATTATTCTTCAAAAAGATGCAGATCGTGCGCGGCTGCGACACCAAGCGCAACGTGCTGGTCTATATGGTCTACTCCGACAAGCTGATCGAAGGCTCGCCGAAGAATTCGACGTCGACGGTGCCGATCATGCCTTGGGGGCCGAACGATCAGATCCAGAAGTGTGAGGACTTCCTCGAAAAGTAGCGGTGCCTGCGAGGGCGTCTGCCGCCGGTGCGTTTGCGATCGGCGTCAGTCCGCCAATGGAGCGGTCCAGGCATCGTAGGCGTAGACCCAGTCCGGATTGGTCTGGTCGCGAAGCCAAGTGTTGGTTCGCGAGCCGAGCTGGACCTGCGAGGTGCGGGGCTTGCGCGTCGCTTCGAAACGGCGAAAGGCGTCCGCCACTCCCGACTGATCGACGCCGTCGAGGCAGCGTGACAGGACGGCGGCGTCCTCAAACGCCATCGCCGCGCCCTGCGCCATGTACGGCGTCATGGGATGACAGGCGTCGCCCAACAGCGTGACGTTGCCGTCCACCCAGCGGGGCAGCGGATCGTGATCGACCAGCGGTCGTTTGTGAACGGCAGGACATGATGCGAGCACGTGCTGGACTTGCGGATGGAAACCGACGAAGGCGTCGCGCAAAACATTGACGTCGCCGGTGGCGGACCAGGATTCAAGCGCGAAGCCCGGTTCGGGTTGACTGGTCACAAAATAGACTTCGCTGCGATCGGGCTTGACGTAATAGATGACGATGTGGCGATCCGGTCCCCACCATTTGGTGCAATCGTCGATCCGATATCCGTTGAGCAGCGTTGCCAGAAACACGGTGCGGTAGGCAACCCGGCCGGTGAACGCCGGCTCGTCGGTGCCGAACAGCGTGTCCCGCACGATCGAGTGGACGCCGTCGGCGCCGACCACGGCATCGGCGTCAGCCGTTGCGCTGTTGGCGAACTCAAGCCTGACAGTCCCATCCGAGAGCCGTTTGAGCGAAACGAGCCGATGATCGAGCCGCAGCACGCTCGCCGGTACGATGCTCGCCAAGGCGGCGTGGAGGTCGCCGCGGTGCGCCAACAGGTAAGGCGCGCCATAACGCTCCTCGGCGGTTTCGCCGAAGATCATGTCGAAGCGAATCTCGCCGGTATCGAAGTCTCTGTTGTTCCAGGACCGGGGGTAGAACGCGGCCGCGCGCAAATTCGGCTCAAGTCCGAAGCCGCGCAGGACTTTCATCGCATTGCAGCCGATTTGGATACCGGCCCCGACGCGAGCGAAGGCCTTAGCCTGCTCGTAGACGGTGACGTCGACGCCGACCCGTTGCAGTGCTGCCGCCGTCGCAAGTCCGCCCATGCCGGCGCCGATGATCGCTACTGAAAGTCTTTCCACGTGGGCATGCCTTGTTTTTCGAAAGCAAACGCGAATAGTGGCAACGTTCTATCTCGTTGGTTCCCGCAAGGCCGGGGCCTTAACGGCCGCGAACTTCTCGAACTCGACATTGTAAAGCTGGCCATCGACCCTTTCGACCCGGCGGATATAGACGTCCTGCACCATCTCGCGGGTTTCCGGATCGATCGAGACCGGCCCGCGCGGGCTTTCCCAGGCCATGCCTTTCATGGCGGCGATCAGGGCGTCGCCATTGGTGCTGCCGCCGGTTTTCTCTATCGCCGCGTAAATCAGGTGGAAGGCATCGTAAACGGCCACTCCCACATGATCCGGCCGGATGCCGTTGCCGGCAATCTTGAAGCCTTCGACGAAAGCCTTGTTTACCGGCGAGGAATGCGCGGCGGAATATTGCATCGATGTGATGACACCGAGCATGGCATCGCCGGCCTCGTTCAGCACGGCGTCGTCGGTGATATCGCCGACGCCGATCAGCTTGATGCCGGACTTATTCAGACCGCGCTCCGCATATTGCCGCATTAGCGCCGCCGCGAGGCCGCCCGCACCCAAACGAATAGCGCGTCTGGCTTGGCGTCGCGGGCGCGCTGAAGGTAAGGGGCATAATCCGGGTTTTGCAAAGGCACGCGCACCGACTCCACAATCTGTCCACCATCGGCCGTGAATTCTTCAATGAAGGCCTTCTCGGCATCGAGACCGGGGGAATAATCGGATACCAGGGTGACGACGCGTTTGATGCCGTTCTTTGCCGCCCATTGAGCCATCGGGACGGTGACTTGCGCTTGCGCGTACATGGTCCGGACGATGTAAGGCGAACGCGCGGTGATAACGGAAGCCACCGCGCCAACGACGATCTCCGGAACTTTGGCCTCGGTAGCGATCGGCGCGACCGCGAGCGCGGTCGGGGTCGGATTGTAGCCGAACAATACCGCGACCTTGTCATTGACGACGAGTTCCTGTGCGATGCGCTTGGCCTGATCCGGAACGCCGCCGTCGTCACGGACGATGAGTTGGATAGGGCGGCCAGCGACCGTCGTGCCGTTCCGCTCCATGAACAGCTTCGCGGCGGCGATCATTTGCTTGCCGTTCTCGGCGAACGGCCCGGTCACCGGTGCCGACAATCCGATCTTGATTAAGTCCTGCGCGTCGGCACTGGCGCCGGTGAGCACCAGCGAAACACCGCCGACGACGATCGCAACCGCCAGCGACCGTCTTGCCAGCTTCTCAAGTGTAAGGTTGAGCGCGGTGAGCATCGCCTCTTGGTCAGCTTTCTGCGGTTGGGCTCGCCAATTTATGGATACTCGGCCTAGCACTACTTTGGCAGATTGTGGCTGATAATAGTGGTGACGGGATTCCC
>CAYWNY010000215.1:0-1930 GCA_964459765.1 uncultured Hyphomicrobiales bacterium
CCAACGGCAACATCGCCATGACCACCTATGGTCCGGCGGTGCAGGCGGCGATGCGTGCGCACAATTACGATTTTGTCCGCACCGTCGTCGCGCTGGCGCTCAGCGGCAACGCCGCGCCGCTCGGTTTCGCCTACGAGTATCTCTATCCGGCGTCGCTGATCCAGGTGTGGCAGTTGACGCCGGCCTTCCCGCTCAGCGATCCCAACGATCCCCTGCCGACGCATGGGACGGTCGGCGTCAGCGTCGTCAACACGGCCAAGACCAAAGTTATTTGGAGCGACGTTCCCAACGCCGAGGTCGTCGGCAACGGCGCGCCGCCCGAATCGCTGTGGGACGCCTCATTCCGCGCCGCCGTGGTGCGGCTGCTCGCCGCCGAGTTCGCCATGGCCGGCGCCGGCAAGCCCGACGTCGCCCAGGGCTATCTCGAGGCGTTCGGCTCCTTCGACGCCCTGGCTGATCGCAGAGGCGAGCTATGACCGTCTCCATAAGTTCGCCGGCCGACGTCATCAATCTCGCCCTGTCGCGGCTTGGTCATACGCGCACGATCGGCAATCTTTATGAGGGGTCGGAAGAATCCAACGCCGCGCTCGAATTCTATGGCCAGACGCGCGACAACATGCTGCGCGACGAGACGTGGGAATTCTCCAAACGGCAGACTGCGCCGGCGCTGCTCAAGCAGGCGCCGCTCAACGGCTATGTCGGCGTCGCGTGGAATCCCGCCTATCCGCCGCTGCCGTGGTTCTTCGAGTACGCCTATCCCGCCGACTGCCTGCGTGTCTGGTCGGTGCGACCGCCGCCGCTGGTTGTGCCGAACTTCGATCCGCAGCACTACATTTTCGGCATCGACAACGACAACAGCCTCACGCCGGCGCAAAAGGTGATCTGCTGCAATGTCGCCAACGCCGTGGTGACCTACGCCGGCCGCGTCACCGATCCGACGACGTGGGAGGCCAATTTCGTCGAGGCGCTTGCCGCTGCGATGGCGCGCCGCCTCGGGCGCTTCGCCGCATCCGCCGATATGTTCAAACTCGCCGTCGCCGAGGAACCATCGTCGGCGCAGACCGGACTTTCCGTCAGGGGGTGAGCTTTGAATCTGCCGACCGACATCGCCAACCTCGCTCTGGACGCCATCGGCGCCGACCTGACGCTGTCAGACATCGAGGATGGCACGCCGAACGCCCAGCCGGTGCTGCGGGCCTATCGCGAGTGCCTGACCGGCCTGCTGCGCGCCGCGCCGTGGCAATTCGCCCGCAAGCAATTGCCGATGGACCTGCTCGCCGACGCCACCGGCCAGACTGCCGGCGTCGGGACGACGGTCATTCCGCCGTGGGTCTATGAATACGCCTATCCCAACGATTGCGTCGCCGCGCGCTTCGTGCCCGCGTCGCCCGTCGTCGCCAACCAATCGCCGCCGGGCAACATCTCGATCAACGCCAGCGTTCCGATCTCGTCCGCGCTCGCGATTACCACGCAGCTCGGCCAGCGATTGCGGCCGACGCGCTTCCTGATCGCCCGCGACGTCAACTATCCGCCCCAGGCCGGTCAGTTGTGGTGGGAAATTCGCGGCGAGTCGCCCGCTGGTCGCAGCGTCATCCTCACCAACACGCCGCAGGCGAATCTCGTCTATACGTCGCTCGTCCTCTATCCGAGCGAGTGGGACGATTCCTTCCGCGCCGCCATGATCGCCTATGTGGCGCAGGCCATCGCGCTCAAGGTGCATCAGAAGAACCTGCCGCTGGCGCGCCAGTTGCGCAACGACCAGATCGCCATCACCAAGTCGAAGATTCAACAGGCGAGGATAAACGACGGTAACGAACAATGGTCCTCTACAGATCACCTGCCTGACTGGATTGCAGCGCGCCGAAGTGGAGGCGCTTGGCCTTGGGGTGGTGAAGAAGACGGAGGTCTCGGGATGCTGTGGGCGCCATGG
>CAYWNY010000215.1:2030-5975 GCA_964459765.1 uncultured Hyphomicrobiales bacterium
TGGCGACGCCCGTAATCGACACCGCCTTCGTCAGCGGCGAAGTCTCGCCGGCCCTCTACGGCCATGTCGATCTGATTCGCCTGAAAGTCGCCGCTTCGACGCTCCGCAATATGTTCGTGCGCGTCACCGGCGGCGCGGACTCGCGGGCCGGCACGTCGTTCGTCGGCTACTCGAAGCAGACCAGCCGCGCCTATCCGCCGCGCCTGATCTCGTTCGAGTACAGCATCTCGCAGGGGCTGGCGCTGGAGATCGGCAATTTCTACATGCGGCCGATCTATCAGGGCGCGTTCGTCGGCGAAACGCCGTTCTCGATCACGGCCGCGACCAAAGCGGCTCAGTGCCAGATCACCATTCCCGGCTATTCGGCGAGCGCCGCCGCGTTCAACGCCGGCTCGACGATCACGTCATCCTACGCGCCGGGCGATGGAATCACGCTCGCCGGCGGCGTCGCCAGCCAGCCGACGCAACTGCTGGTGCAGACGACGAGCCTCTACAGCCTGCAATCGCTGCTCGGCTACGGCTGGGGCTATGTGCCGGGCGACACGATCACGCTGGCCGGCGGAACCTTCACCACTGCGGCGCAGCTTCTGGTCGCCACCACCGGCGTCAGCTCGGCCTCGGTCGACGCAGGCGGCTCGGGGGGAACCAACGGCGTTGCGACCGTCACCGGAACCACCGGGACCGGAACCCCGTTCCAGGCGCTGGTGACGATCTCCGGCGGCGCGATCATTGCCGTGAATTCGATCCTGATCGCCGGCTCCTACACCGTCAACCCGACCAATCTCGCCGCCGAACCGGTGACGGGCGCGGGCCTGGCGAACGCCAAGCTGACGATCACCATGGCGCCGGCGACGGTGACGATCGCCAACGCCGGCGTCTACAGCAAGAACCCGGCCAGCGGCCTGATGACCCAGGCGGCGACGTCCGGCAACGGCTCGGGCGCGCAATTCAATCTGGTGGTCTTCGCCCCGCTGTCGCTGTCGATCGCCAACGCCGGCTCCTATTCCGCCTTCCCCGCCAATCCGGTAGCGCAAGCCAGCACGACCGGCTACGGCCTCGGCGCGACTTTCAACATGACCAGCGCCAGCGGCTCCGCCTTCGCCCAGGGCGATTGGCTGTATCTGTCGCAGGTGCAGGGGATGACGCAGTTGAACGGCCGCACCGTCGTCATCGGCGCGGCGGCGGGCAACGTCTATTCGCTCAACGACGTCTTTGGCGCGCCAATCAATTCGACCGGGTTCTCGGCCTACACCGGCGGCGGCGAGGCGGCGCGCTATTACACCCTGACGACGCCATGGGCCGAGGAAGACCTGCCGTGGATCAAGGTGACGCAGAGCGCCGACGTCATGTCGATGTGCTGCGTCAACCAACTCACCGGGACCGAGTACCAGACCATCGACCTCGGGCGGTTGAGCGATACGCAGTGGCAGGTTTCGCCGCTGCAAATGTCGCCGACGATCTCGCCGCCGGGCGCGTGCGCCGTCTCGGCGACCAATCAGCCTTCGGGATCGGTCGCGTGGGCGTCCTACGCCTATTGCGCTACCGCGGTGAACGGCGCCGACGGCAGCGAAAGCATCGCCTCGCCGATCGGCACGCTGGTCGATGCGGTCGACGTGTCCTATACGCAGGGCGTCGTCACCATCGCCATCTCTGGCCTGCCGTCGAACGCGCAGGAGTACAATTACTACAAGGCGACGCCGGTCTCGGGACCGAAGACGCAGGCGCTGTCGCCGCCCGGCGCCGGCGCGACCTTCGGCTACATCGGCAGCTCCTTCGGGCCGACCTTCACCGACGACAACGTCACGCCCGACTTCGCCCAGGTGCCGCCGATCCACGGCAATCCGTTCGCGCGCGGGGAGATCATCAATTGCGCGCCGGTCGCGCCGGGGGGCGGCTACACCACGGCCACGGTCGCCACGAACTCGGCGACGGGATCGGGCGCGTCGATCGAGCCGGTCATCCAGAACGGCCAGATCGTCGCCTATCTGGTCGTCGATCCAGGCCAGGGATTCGCGCCGGGCGACACCGCAATCGTCAGCGGCGACGGCTCCGGCGCGACCTGTTCGCTGCAAATCGGTCCCGAGAGCGGCACGTATCCCGGCGTCGTCGCCTACGAACAGCAGCGCCGCGTCTACGCCTATTCGCTCAACAATCCCGACACCTATTGGATGAGCCAGCCGGGCTCGTTCACCAATTTCGACTATCGCATTCCGACGATCGACAGCGACGCCATCACCGGCTCGCCGTGGTCGCAGCTTGTCAACGGCATTCAGTGGATGATCCCCATGCCGGGCGGCCTCGTCGTGCTGACGGGACAGTCGGCGTGGCAGGTGACGGGGCAGGGCGGATCGAGCCTCAATCCGCAGCCGATCACGCCGTCGGGCCAGCAGGCGCAGCCGCAGGCGTACAACGGCGTGTCGCCCACGGTCATGCCGATCAAGATCAATTTCGACATCATCTACGTGCAGGCGAAGGGCTCGAAATATCGCGACCTGACCTATCAGTTCTTCACCAACATCTACACCGGCACCGACCTGACGGTGAATTCCGAACACCTGTTCCTCGGCTACGGCATTCTCGATCATGCGTGGTGCGAGGAACCGTACAAGCTGCTGTGGTCGATCCGTTCCGACGGCGCGCTGCTGTCGATGGCCTACTTCAAGGAAGAAGGCATCAACGGCTGGGGACGCCACGACACCAACGGCCTCTATTGCACCTGCTGCTCGGTCATCGAGCCGCCGGTCGATGCGCTCTATCTGTCGACCAACCGCACCATCGGCGGCAAATCCGCCTACATGATCGAGCGGATGGACAATCGCCTGTGGAACGAGGGCGTCGAGTCGACGTGGTGCGTCGACGCCGGCCTGTCGCTCGCTCAGCCGCAGCCGCAGGCGAGCTTGCAGATTTCCTCGCCGAACGGCGTCGGCTCGATCGCCGGCGTCGTTCCCGGCTCGCTGGTTGGCGGCCAGGGCTATTCCAACCTGACCACGGCGACGGTCGTCGACGCGATGGGCGCGGGGCCGGGAGCGGGCTCGGCGCCGACGCTGACGATCGCCAGTGGCGTCATCGTCAACGTCGCCCTGACGCCCGGCGCCGGCTATACCGCGCCGCAGCTTGTGATCCAGGACCCCGGCGGCGGCTCGGGCGCGAGCGCGGTCCTGCAACTGACGACGGCGGCGACGTTCACCGCCAGCGCGGCGGCATTCAGCGCCGGCGACGTCGGTTCGGTCATTCGCGCCTTCGGCGGCAAGGCGACGATCACCGGCTACACCAACCCCGAGGTCGTCACCGGGACGATCGTCAATCCGTTCCTGTCGGGCGTACAGCCCAATTCCGGCGGCGCGATGCAGCCGGCGCAGGCGGGCGCGTGGACCAAGACGGCCCCGATCAGCGTCGTGACCGGCCTGTTCCATTTGGTCGGCGCTTATGTGACCGGTCTCGCCGACGGCGTGGTCATTCCCTCGACGCTGGTTCCGGCGAACGGCCAAATTGCTTTGCCGCAGCCCTCGACCGCCGTCACGGCCGGGCTCGCCTTTCAGCCGCAGTTCCAGACCATCAATCTCGACGCCGGCGCGCCGACGGTGCAGGGCCAGCGCAAGAAGATCGCCAAGGCGACGATCCGGGTCGAGAATTCCCGCGGGATCAAGGTCGGCTCGAATCAGCCGAATGGCTCGACGTTGTCGCCGATGCAACTCGCGCCGCAGTGGAGCGGCTTGCAGGCGGTTCCCGATCTGGTCAAGCCGGCGTTCGGCTCGTCGCTCGTTCCGCTCTACACTGGCGACGTCCGCGTCGCCGTGCAGGGCGGCTACGGCAAGCCCGGTCAGGTCTGCGTGCAGCAGGACAACCCGCTGCCGATGAACGTGGTCGCTGTCATTCCCGAGGTCGAGGAAGGGGATGAGCCGGCGCAGAAGGCTCCGCCGCGGCGTCAGCCGCAGGAAGGCAGGG
>CAYWNY010000216.1:0-5907 GCA_964459765.1 uncultured Hyphomicrobiales bacterium
TCGCCAGCGCCAGCCCGCCGAGCGTCATGGTGTTGATGGTGTCGCCGAGGAAGTAAAGCACGATCAGCGAGGACAGGATCGACAGTGGGATCGAAATCATCACGACCAGCGTCGACCGCCACGATCCGAGAAACAGCAGGATCATCAGCGCCGTCAGACCCGCGGCAATGGCGCCTTCGCGCAGCAGCCCGATAATCGATTGTTTGACGAACACCGATTGATCGAACAGCTCCGTGATCTGCATGCCAGGAGGCGCCGACGCACGCGACACCTTGAGTGTTTCCTTCACTGCATTGACGACGGACAGCGTCGACGCGTTGCCATTCTTGATGACGCTCAACAGTACGGAGCGACGACCGTCGGTGCGGACGATGTTCTGCTGCACGGCGTAGCCATCGTGGACTTGCCCGACATCTTTCAGGAACACCGTGGCGCCGTTGACGAATTTCACCGGGATGTTGTTGAGATCGGCAATGGTGGTGGGGACCGCGTTGGTGCGAACAGTGAACTGCGTGTCGCCAATCTTCGCCTGGCCGGACGGCAGCGTCAGGTTCTGGGCGTTGACGGCATTGACGACGTCGTTCGGCGTCAGCCCTTTGGCTTGCAGCTTCAGCGGGTCGATATCGACCATGATCTGACGGTATTTGCCGCCGGCCGGCGTAGGAAACGTGACGCCATGAATGGGCGCGAGTTGCTGGCGCAAACGGTAAATGCCGTAGTCATAAAGCTGCTGCTCGTTGAGGGTGTCGGACGCGAGCCCGATCTGCAGCACCGGAACGCTCGACGCGTTGTACTGAACGACCACGGGCGCTTGGATCCCCGGTGGCATCAAGACGCGAATGAAGTTGGTTGCCGACACGATCTGGGCGATCGCCAGATCGAGGTTCACGTCGGGTTGAAAATAGATCTTCTGGACCGAAATGCCGTTGAGCGTCTGCGCCTCGATGTCCCGGATGCCGTTGACGCTCGATGACAGCGCGTACTGGCTGTACGTCGTGACCCGTTGTTCCATCTCCGGAGTGCTTAGTCCGGTGTACTGCCAGATGATGGTGACGACCGGAATGTCGATCTCGGGAAAGATGTCGGTGGGCATCGACAGGATGGCAGTTACGCCGAGGAACAGGACCAGCACCGCGAGGACGTAGAAGGTATGCGGCAGCCTCAGAGCAAAACGGACAATGCCCATAACCGTATATCCGCCAAACTCGGCCCTGCGGCGGCATGCGGATGCCACCAGGCCCGGGGGTAATGCCCTGGTTAAGCGAGTTCCTGCCCTGACTTCTGTTTAGCTAGGCGCTATCACGCCCGCCAAAGACGTTACCTAGGCGCTCTCCGCGCCAATTAAAAGTGCTCTTAAAAGTACTTTTCCCGCAGATTGACGGTCGACCGCACGCCGATGCAGTCGAAGCTTTCCGTGAGCCATTGATCGGCGCGGCGATAGCCTAAGTCGTAAAGGTAAGTCAGAAAGCTCAAGTCGCCGTTCAACCGGCTCGACCAAGACAGCTTTCTGATCAAATCCTCGGCTTCGATCAAATGGACCAGCCGCCGCGTCACACCCGTCATCTTGCCGTCGGCGATCTGTTCACCGAGGTAGGCGAGTGTGCGCATTTCCCTGATCAGTGAGGTGTTAAAGCTGATTTCCTGCATGCGGTTCATGATCGACGGCGAGGTGGTCGGCACGCCCGGCCGCGCGGCCGGGGTGATATGAACCATGAGGATGTCGGGCGCGTCACAATTGAACAGCAACGGAAAGATCGCCGGATTGCCCGAGAAACTGCCGTCCCAGTAATACTCGCCGTCGATCTCGACGGCTTGCATCATCAGCGGCAGGCAGGTCGATGCCAGTACGTGCTCGGCACGCAATTCGCGTCCATCGAACACCTTCACCTTGGCGGTCTGCACGTCGGTGGCATCGATAAACAGCTTGACCGCGGTTTGGCGGCGAAGGCGCTCGAAGTCGATCGTCTCCACCAGCAGATCCTTCAGCGGATTAAGGTTGAACGGATTCAACTGATACGGCGACGCGTAATAGGTCATCGACTCCATAAGCAGATAGCCCGGCGAATGTTCGAGGCCGAAATTAGGATTGGCCTTGTCGAACGGTGACGGTCGAAACACCCCAAGCGACGCCAAGGCCGAAACTTTTTCCCAGTAATGCCGCAGGGCTTTTCTGGCCTGCACGCGGCCGCCGGCGGCCAGACCATCGACCAAGACCACGGCATTGACCGCGCCGGCGCTGGTGCCGCTGATGCCTTCGAAGTCGATCCGCTCATCCTCGAGCAGGCGGTCGAGCACACCCCAGGTAAAAGCGCCGTGGCTGCCACCGCCCTGCAAGGCCAGGTTGATGACTTTATGCCCGCCGCGCGCGGTGGGAATTGGATCGGCTCGATCGGCGTTGTTAGCGGAATTTTCGGGGGTGTCGGTCATGCGGTGAAGGACCTCTCAGGCGGACCTCCCCGCCCGTCTAGGCGTGCGCCTTGCGCTGCGGGTCGACGATGCTTTCGAGCTTGCCGAGGACGCGCATGCAGGGCAGGAGCTCCGCGAGGCTTCCATTCGGCTGGCGTTTTTCCTTGATCGCGGCAACGAATTCACGGTCCTCGAGTTCGATGCCGTCCATCGATACCGCGACCTTCGACAAGTCGATCTTGTTGTCCTTGCCGTCAACGAGATCGTCGTAATAAGCCTTGTAGGTGCCGTAGTCGCAGATGTAGCGGAAAAACGAACCGATCGGGCCGTCGTTGTTGAATGACAGCGACAGCGTCAAGATCGATCCGGACGGCACCTTCGCGACGATGCCCATGTCCATGGTGATGCCGAGCGCGGGATGGATCGGCCCCTGCACGGCGTAGCAATCGGAAATCGTCTCGCTGGCCTGATATTGGAACAGGTCGACGGTGTGCGCCGCGTGGTGCCAGAGCAGATGGTCGGTCCAGCTGCGCGGTTGGCCGGCAGCATTCATGTTCTTGCGGCGAAAGAAGTAGGTCTGCACGTCCATCTGCTGAATCTTCAGTTCACCTTGCTTGATGCGGTTGTGCACCCATTGATGGCTGGGATTGAAGCGCCGCACATGGCCGCCCATGGCGACGACGCCGGTTTCTGTGGCGATTTTCACCAGCGCCTCGGCGTCTCCGACGCTGTCGGTGACGGGGATTTCAATGAGCACATGCTTGCCGGCGCGCATCACCTGCTCGCCTTGGCGGAAATGCATCTTGGTCGGCGTGGTCAGGATGACCGCGTCGGCCCGCTTGATGCCTTCCGACAAATCGCCGGTGTAATGAGGAATGCCATATTTCTTGGCCACTTGCGCGGTCGCATCCTGATTGCCGCCGACCAGCGACGTAACCTCGACGTCTGGAATGCGCTTGAGCGCATCGAGGTGCTTCTGACCGAAGGCCCCCTGTCCAGCAACACAGATCTTCATTGATTTCCTCTACTCGCAAACCGCCGGTTCAATCGATCCGCCCGAAGAAAGGGGACGGCCCTTGAAACGTCGATGACCGGGACAAGCGCGGCCATCACGCGACGAATTAGCCGCGTTTCCGCTCGATTTTCACGCGCGCCGCGGCGCGCTTGTGCTTGGCTGCCGCCGGTTTGTGCTTGCCCGACGCCCTGGTACCCCGTTCGCGGTTGGCGAGAATGATGTGTCCCACGGCAGTATTCGACGCCGGCACCGTGTAGAAACGATAGACTTCGTCGACCTTGTCATCGAGCGCGCCGCGCATAATCAGCCACATCACCATTTCGATGCCTTCGGCGCCGGCTTCGCGCATGTAGTCGATGTGCGGGATCTTGGCGAGCTTCTGCGGGTTGACCGACAGGTTGTCGAGGAAGGCCTTGTCCCACTTCGAATTGATCAGGCCGGCGCGCGGGCCGGAAATCTGGTGCGACAAGCCGCCGGTGCCGAAGATTACGACCTTCAAGTCTTCCGGATAGGACTCGACCGCCTTGCGGATAGCGCGCCCCAGCATGAAGCAGCGGTGACCGGTCGGTGGCGGATACATCACCACGTTGACTGCAAGCGGGATCACCGGACACGGCCAGCGGCCGTCCTTGCCCACGTCGCCGAACACGAGGTTCATCGGCACCGTCATGCCGTGGTCGACTTCCATCTTGTTGCAGATGGTCAAATCGAATTCGTCGAGGATCACCGACTGTGCGATGTGCGACGCGAGCGGCGGATAACCCTTGACCACCGGCACCGGGCGCGGTCCCCAGCCCTCGTCGGCGGGCGGAAACTCGGCCGCGCAGCCAAGCGCAAAAGTCGGGATCAAATCGACCGAGAACGCCGACGCGTGATCGTTGTAAACGATGATGGCGACGTCGGGCTTGAGCTCGCGTATCCAGGCCTGCGACTTCTCGAAGCCCGAGAAGACGCGTTTCCAATACGGTTCTTCAGTTTTGTGGTTGTCGATGGCCGCGCCGATGGCGGGCACATGCGACGAACCGATACCTGCAACGATTCTGGCCACGGCTATTTCCGCCTTGCTGATTTGGATTTGGGTTTTGCTTTGGCTTTCGCCTTCGGTTTCGCCCTAAGTTTCGCCCCGGCTTTGGCGACCGAAACTTTTTTCGGTGCCGCCGCGGCCAGAAGTTTCGACGGCTCACCTTTGCCCGAGCGCGAGCGATTGCCTTCGACCGAACGGCCGCCGCCGAGCATCATTTTGGCATAATCTTCCTGGGTGTTGCCGGTCATCACCGCGGCGAGATGCTGAAACGAATGCCCGTCGGTCGCGCCAAGCTTGGCGGTGAAGTAGATGTTGCCGCCAAGTTCAAGCAGCCGGTTGTAGTCGCGCTTGAGGATGGCTTCGGTCTGTTTCGGGGTCAGCGGGAATTTCTTCAGATATTCCGCCTCGTTGGCCTTAAAAGCCTTGCGGTTCTCATCCTTCATCAACGACATGCAGAACATGTTGATGCCATAGCCTTCACGCGAGCGCTCGGCATCGAACACGAATGTTCCGGGAATGTCGTCGTAAGCCTGCCCTGGGCGAGCCATCCAAGCGTCTCCGTTTTGTCCGACATATATAGCGCAACCGGGCTTGGCAACGTAAGTCGTTCCGCCAAGCCGGAAACGTTCTAATTCCAATAAAGTCGCAGGGGATTATCGACCAGAAGCCGCCGCTGCAGCTCGGCCGTCGGCGCGATTTTAGGGACGTAATCGACGAGCACGCCGTCGTCCGGCGCTTCCTTCTTCATGTTGGGATGAGGCCAATCGGTGCCCCAGATCACCCGGTCCGGAAACCGCTCGACCAGCGCGCGCCCGAACGGCACGACGTCGTCATAGGGCGACCCGGCAATCGTCATCCGCTCCGGGCAAGTTGCTTTGACCCAAAAATTGCGGTGCCGGTCCATGAGCCGGTGGAAGCGCAAATTCTCCGGATCGTCGACGCCCTTCTTCACATTCGGCGTGCCCATGTGATCGACCACCACAACGGTCGGGAGCGCCGTGAAAAAATCCTCCAGCTCGGGCAGGTCCTGCATCTCGAAATAGACCACAACATGCCAGCCGAGTTTCTCTACGCGTTTGGCGATACGCTCGAGCACGTCGCGCGGCGTGAAGTCCACCAGCCGTTTGACGAAATTAAAGCGCACACCGCGCACCCCGGCCTTGTTCATCGATTGTAATTCGCGGTCGGTGACCTCATCGCCGACAAAGGCGACGCCCTTGGCGCGGCCACGGGATGCCTCTAGCGCGTCAACCATCGCCCGATTATCCTTGGAGTGGCACGACGCCTGCACAATGACGTTTTTGTCGAAGCCCAGGAAATCGCGCAGCGCGAACAGCCTTTCCTTCGGCGCATCGCAAGGCGTGTATTTGCGTTCCGCCGCGTAGGGAAATTTCCGTTCCGGGCCGAAGACATGACAATGCGCATCGACGGCGCCTGGCGGCGGCTTAAATTTCGGTTTCGA
>CAYWNY010000217.1:0-5895 GCA_964459765.1 uncultured Hyphomicrobiales bacterium
AGGCGTTCAAGGGCCGCACCATCCACGCCTTCCACACCGAAGGCGCCGGCGGCGGGCATGCGCCCGACATCATCAAGGTCGCGAGCCTCAAAAACGTCCTGCCGTCGTCGACCAATCCGACCCGGCCCTACACCCGCAACACCATCGACGAGCATCTCGACATGCTGATGGTGTGCCACCACCTGGATCCTTCGATCGCCGAAGACCTCGCCTTTGCCGAAAGCCGCATCCGCAAGGAAACCATCGCGGCGGAAGATATTCTCCACGACATCGGTGCGCTGTCGATGATGTCGTCGGACAGTCAAGCCATGGGGCGGCTCGGTGAAGTCATCATCCGCACCTGGCAGACCGCCGACAAAATGAAAAAGCAGCGCGGGGCGTTGCCGCAGGACGGCCGCAACAACGATAATTTCCGCGTCAAGCGCTACATCGCCAAATACACCATCAACCCGGCGATTGCGCACGGCGTGTCGAAGCTGATCGGCTCGATCGAGAAGGGCAAGCTTGCCGATCTCGTCGTCTGGTCGCCGGCGTTCTTCGGCGTCAAGCCCGATTGCATCGTCAAGGGCGGCATGATCGTTGCCGCGCAGATGGGCGACCCAAACGCCTCGATCCCGACCCCGCAACCGGTGCATTACCGGCCAATGTTCGGCGCGCTAGGTCGCGCGCGCACGGCGACTTCGGTCGTCTTCACCTCCAAGGCGGCAGTCGCCGCCGGACTCGGCAAGAAGCTCGGCATCGAGAAAGAACTGGTCGCCGTGCAAAATACCCGCGGCAAGATCTCGAAGAAGAGCATGATCCACAACGACGCGACGCCGCAGATCGAAGTTGACGCCGAGACTTACGAAGTGCGCGCCGACGGCGAGCTTCTGACCTGCGCGCCGGCGGAAGTCCTGCCGATGGCGCAACGATATTTTCTGTTTTGAGCCACTATCCTGCCCCGCGAAGGGGGAAGGGGGACGGCGCTGCGCAGCAGCGCGGTGGAAGGGGCGCCAAGTAATAAGGCCAGCCCCGATTCCGACGCCCCCTCCACCATGCTTCGCATGGTCCCCCTCCCCCACTGCCGTGGGGGAGGATTTCGCTTACACTTCCGCGCGTGACCGACAGCGAAGCCCAATTCCCGGCGCTGCGCGATGTGGCCGACGCCAAAGCGGCGGCCGCCATCGAGCGGCTCGTCACGTCGGGCGCCGACAGCGAGCTCGCCCGCATCAATGTGCTCGCCTTTGCCGCCGCGCACGGGCTCGACGAAGAGGCCGCGATCGCCGCGTTCCTGCACACGGCCAGGCTCGGCATTTTCGAATTGTCGTGGGACGTGCTCTGCCCCACGTGCCGCGGCGTGCTGCATATCTCGCACACGCTCAAGGACGTGCATCGCGAGCCCTACGATTGCGCGCTGTGCAGCCGCTCGTTCGAAGCCACCCTCGACGACGTGGTCGAGATCGTGTTCACCGTGAGCCCGCGCGTGCGCGAGATCGCGGCGCACCATCCGGACAAGCTGCCGTTCTGGGACTATTACCGGCAGGTATACTGGAGCACCGCCGTCGATTTGTCCGACGCAGACCTGCAGCGGCTGATCAAAGAATTCACCGTCTATGCCAAGGCGCTCGGCCCGGGCGACCAAGCGACCGCGACGTTCGACGCGCCCGAAGGCTGGGTGCTGTTGTTCGATCCGGTATCGCATTTCGGGCATTATCTCAAAGTCGCCCCGGAGCCCACCAGCGACGTTCAAGAGGTCGCGGTGGCAATGAAAGGCACGCGCGCGCCGACCGAAACTACCCAGCTGAAATCCGGCAAGGTGCAGTTGACGATCGAAAACCGCACCGCGGCGCGCGCCCTGCCGGTCGCCTGGCTCGAGACCAAGGCGTATGACCAACTCGTCGCCCAGCGCCGGCCGCACCTGACCGCCAAGCGCATCTTCACCAACCAGACCTTCCGCGACCTTTTTCGCACCGACACTCTCGATGTCGATCAGGGGCTGAAAATCGTCAGCCTCACGTTCCTGTTCACCGACCTGAAAGGCTCGACCGAGCTTTACGCCCGCGTCGGCGATCTG
Organism: uncultured Hyphomicrobiales bacterium; assembly: GCA_964459765.1. Taxonomy (GTDB): domain Bacteria; phylum Pseudomonadota; class Alphaproteobacteria; order Rhizobiales; family Xanthobacteraceae; genus BOG-931. Next base: position 2,054 of record CAYWNY010000217.1, read on the forward strand.
GTCGCCTATGAGCTCGTGCGCGCGCATTTTGTGCTGCTCACGCAGATCGTCGCGGCGGAAGGGGGCGCCGTGGTCAAGACCATCGGCGACGCGGTGATGGCGACGTTTTCGACGCCCGACCGCGCGCTCGCCGCGGCGTTGCGCATGCGCGCCGGCATCGGCAGCGTCGGCGCCGAGACCCGGCGCGAAGACCTGATCCTGAAAATCGGCCTCCATGAGGGGCCGTGCATCGCGGTGATGCTCAACGACCGGCTGGATTACTTTGGCCAGACCGTGAATATCGCCGCGCGCGTGCAGGGGCTGGCGATGTCGGACGCGATCTTCGCGACCAAATCGGTCGTCGATTATCCGCAATCGGCGGCGCTCCTTGCCGCCGCCAAAATTACCCCGCAGCCAAAAAGCGCCATGCTCAAGGGCGTGGCCAGCGCCGTCGAAGTTTACGAGATACCGTGAGGATGGAACGGCACGTTGGTCGTCTTCCCCGGCCATTTGCACAAGTCGGCGATGATGCACGCCTCGCACTTCGGCTTCCTTGCGACGCAAGTATGGCGGCCGTGCAGGATGAGCCAGTGATGCGCGTTGTGCAGATAACGTTGCGGCACCACCTCCAGTAATTTCTTTTCCACGTCGAGCGGGGTCTTGCCGGGAGCGAGGCCGGTGCGGTTGGCGACGCGGAAGATGTGGGTGTCGACCGCAATGGTCGGCTCGCCGAACGCAACATTGAGCACGACGTTGGCGGTTTTCCGTCCGACGCCCGGCAGCGATTCCAGCGCGTCGCGGTCGTGCGGGACCACACCGCCATATTGCTCGACCAGGATGCGCGAGAGCGCGACCACGTTCTTCGCCTTGGTGCGGTAAAGCCCGATAGTCTTGATCAGATCGCGCACGCGCGGCTCGCCGAGCTTGACCATTTTCGCCGGCGTGTCGGCGAGCTTGAACAAGGCCGGCGTCGCCTTGTTGACGCCGGCGTCGGTCGCCTGCGCCGAAAGCACGACGGCGATGAGCAAAGTGTAGGTATTGATCGAATGCAGCTCGGTGTGCGGATGCGGATTGGCGGCGGCGAAGCGGCGGAACGCCTCCTCGATCTCGGCTTTGGTCCAGGGCGGCGTTGCGCCGTGCAAGGCCTTGCGGTCGGCTTTGCCTTGCGCCGCCGGTCCCTTTGGCAGCCCCTTGGGCAGTCCTTTGGGCCGCGCCGCGTTGCCTTTGCGGGCCGCGTTGCGGCTTTGTTGAATGGTCTTTTTCGCCATCGTTCCCGTATAGTGATCGCCATGCCGGACGACAATCACGAGCCCGCCGAACCGACCCTGTTTGCGGCGACGATCACGCCGCATCGCTCGCTGGGCTCGACCGGCTTCGTCATCCTCATGCTCGCCATCGGCGGCTTGAGCTTCGTTTCCGGCGTAATGTTTCTCCTCATCGGCGCCTGGCCGGTATTCGGCTTCCTCGGCCTCGACGTGATCCTGGTCTACTGGGCGTTCCGCATCAATTACCGCGCCGCGCGGGCGTACGAAGAGGTGTCGGTGACGGCGTCCGAACTCACCGTGCGTAAGGTTTCCCACCGCGGTCAGGTGCGGCAATGGACGCTCAATCCGCTGTGGGTCCAGCTCGACCGCCAGACGCACGACGAGTTCGGCATCCAGGGGTTGTTTCTAATCTCGCGCGGCCGGCGGCTGCAAATCGCCGGGTGTTTGAGCCCCGACGAGAAGGCGAGCTTCGCGCGGGCGCTGTCGACGGCGCTCGGCGAAGCCAAGCGCGGACCGACAAGGGGCTGAGTTAAAGTAGGCCTGAGATCGTCAGAAATCGGGTGGTTACCGGCACAACCGCGGCCCATATCGGGAGCAGATGATGGAGGTACCCATGCTGTCCCCCGACCGAATGCCCGATCTTACCGCGTTCAACGCGGCCGCCGCCGACTATGACGTGGTCCGCCGCGCCATCGGCCACATCCGCGGCCATTGGCGCGAGCAGCCGGAAATCGACACCATTGCGGAGGCCGCCGGCGTCACGCCGACCGAACTGCATCATTTGTTCCGCCGCTGGGCCGGGATCACGCCCAAGGCGTTTTTGCAGGCGCTGACGCTCGACGGCGCGCGGGCACTGCTGCGCGACTCCGCCAGCGTGCTCGACGCCACTTACGAAGTCGGCCTCTCCGGTCCCGGCCGGCTGCACGATTTGTTCGTCACGCACGAATCGATGTCGCCGGGCGAATGGAAGTCCGGCGCTGAAGGGCTGACCGTGAAGTTCGGCTTCCACTCTTGCCCGTTCGGCATTGCGCTCGTGATGGCGACCGACCGCGGGCTAGCCGGGCTGGCTTTCGCCGATGCCGGCGAGGAAGCGGCGGCGCTGACCGACATGAAGAGCCGATGGCCGAAGGCAACCTATATCGCCGACGAGGCGCGCACGGCGCCGATCGCGCGGCGCATTTTCGATTCCAGCCAGTGGCGGCCGGACCAGCCGCTGCGCGTCGTGCTGATCGGCACCGACTGGGAAGTGCGGGTCTGGGACGCGCTGTTGCACATTCCGATGGGCCGGCTCGCGACCTATTCCGGCATCGCCGGCAAGCTCTGCACGCCGGCGGCCGCGCGCGCGGTCGGCGCCGCGGTCGGCAAGAATCCGATCTCGTTCGTGGTGCCGTGCCATCGCGTTGTCGGCAAGTCCGGCGACATCACCGGTTATCATTGGGGCCTGACCCGCAAGCGCGCCATGCTCGGCTGGGAAGCCGGGCAGGTCGGGGCGGGGTAACATTCTCCCTCTCCCCGCGCGCGGGGAGTGGTAATTCACGCCGCCAGCACCTGGGCTTCGGCCACCGTGGAATCCGCGTTGAGCCGGTAGACCAGCGGCACGCCGGTGGCGATCTCGCGGGCGACGATTTCTTTGGCCGACAGGCGCTCCAAGACCATCACCAGCGCGCGCAGCGAGTTGCCGTGGGCGGCGACGATGACGTGCTCGCCGCGCAGCACCCGCGGCAGGATTTCGCCGATGTAATAAGGCAGCACGCGCGCGGCGGTGTCTTTGAGGCTCTCGCCGCCGGGCGGGGCGACGTCATACGAGCGCCGCCAGATATGCACCTGGTCTTCGCCCCATTTTTTCCGCGCCTCGTCTTTGTTCAGTCCGGAGAGGTCGCCGTAGTCGCGCTCGTTGAGCGCTTGATCTTTGATGACGGGAATATTCTTCTGCCCCATCTCCTCGAGCACGAGGTCGAGCGTGTGCTGGGCGCGGATCAGCGCCGACGTGAAAGCGACGTCGAATTGGAGCCCTTGCGCCTTGAGCTTGCGTCCGGCGGCGCGCGCTTCAGCGACGCCTTTTTCCGTCAGGCCGACGTCGCGCCAGCCGGTGAACCGATTTTGTAAGTTCCATTCGCTCTGGCCGTGACGCACGAGCACAAGAAGCCGGTCGGTCATCAGATATCCGCCAGTCCCAAAACATCCGCCATCGAATAGAGCCCGGGCTTCTGCCCGCGCGCCCACAAAGCCGCATGCAGCGCGCCGCGGGCGAAGATCATGCGGTCCTCGGCGCGGTGGGTGAGCTCGATGCGCTCGGCGGGCCCGGCGAAAATCACCGTGTGGTCGCCGACTACGCTGCCGCCGCGCAGCGACGCAAAGCCGATATCGACGGCGCGACGCGCGCCGGTGAGCCCGTCGCGACCGCGCACCGAGTGGGCGTTGAGATTGATGCCGCGGCCGGCGGCGGCGGCGCGGCCGAGCATCAGCGCGGTGCCGGACGGCGCGTCGATTTTCTTGTTGTGATGCATTTCGAGAATCTCGACGTCGTAATTCTCGTCGAGCGCCTGCGCCACGCGCTTGACCAAAGCGGCGAGCAGATTGACGCCGAGGCTCATATTG
>CAYWNY010000218.1:0-5868 GCA_964459765.1 uncultured Hyphomicrobiales bacterium
GAGCTTTATCCGGAAAAGCCGATCTACGACATTCCCGGCATTCCCTTCACCAGCGCCCAAGGTCTGGTCGACGCGCTGATGGAGCAGATCAAACCGTTCAATCCGCAATTTCATCTCAACGAGATGGTGGAGAAGGTCGAGAAGATCGGCGACCCGCTGTTCCGCGTGACCACCGATCAGGGAAATGTTTTCGAGAGCAAGATCGTCGTCATCGCCGCCGGCGGCGGCTCGTTCCAGCCCAAGCGTCCGCCGATCCCCGGCGTCGAGCCTTATGAGGGCAAGTCGCTGTTCTATTCGGTGCGCAAAATGGAGGCGTTTCGCGACAAACGCGTTCTCATTGTCGGCGGCGGCGACAGCGCGCTCGACTGGACGCTCAACCTCGCTCCGATCGCCAAACATCTCACGCTTCTGCATCGGCGCAGCGAATTCCGCGCCGCACCCGACAGCGTCAACAAAATGATGGCGCTCGCCGGCGAGGGCAAAATCGACTTCGTTCTCGGACAGGTAACCGCGTTGCAGGGCGAGGGCGGACAGCTTCACAAGGCCGTGGTCAAGACCAACGAGGGCTCGCTCTTCGAGATCGCTTGTGACGCTCTGTTGCCGTTCTTCGGCCTGACTATGAAGCTCGGACCGGTCGCCAATTGGGGCTTTGAATTGAAAAACAACGAATTGATCCCGGTGGAAACCGCGGCGTTCGAGACCTCGGTCCCTGGCATTTTCGCGATTGGCGACATCAATTGGTATCCAGGCAAGCTCAAACTCATCCTCTCGGGCTTCCACGAGGGGGCGCTGATGGCACAAAAGGCGTACCACTACGTTTACCCGGAGAAGCGACTGGTGTTCCAATACACCACCTCCTCGACGAGCCTGCAGAAGAAGCTTGGCGTTTCGCCCCAGGCAGCACAGCCGGCCTGATTGTCTCTTAAGGCCGGCGCAGCAAGGAATTTGCCATGCCGGCCTCCGCTATCAAGACCAAATGCGTTATCGCCGGCGGCGGACCCGCCGGCATGATGCTAGGCTTTCTCCTGGCGCGCGCTGGAGTAGATGTCGTGGTGCTGGAGAAGCACGCCGATTTCTTCCGCGACTTTCGCGGCGACACCATTCACCCATCGACGCTGGAATTGATGTACGAGGTCGGCCTGCTCGACGCATTTTTGCGGCTGCCGCACGGCAAGGTCGAGCGTTTCGGTTTGCAGTTCGGCGACCAGCACTTCCATGCGGTCGATCTGAGACGCCTGCCGACCCACTGCAAATACATTGCGCTGATGCCGCAATGGGACTTCCTCAATTTCCTCGCCGAGCGGGCCAAGCTTTACCCGACATTCAGTCTGCGGATGCGGGCCGAAGCCACCGATTTGATCGAGGAAAGCGGTCGGGTCGTGGGTCTACGGGCCATGACATCGGACGGCGAACTCGCCATCCGCGCCGACCTGGTCGTCGGCTGCGATGGCCGTCACTCTACCATACGCGACAAGGCCGGTTTGCAAGGCGACCAGTACGGTGCGCCGATGGACGTGCTGTGGTTTCGGATCTCGCGCCGCGACACCGACGAGGGCGAAACATTCGGCCACATCGAAGCCGGCCGGATGATGATCATGCTCAACCGCGGCGATTACTGGCAATGCGCCTTTGTCATTCCGAAGGGCGGCATCGAGCGCGTGCACGCCGCCGGGCTCGATGCATTCCGCCGCGTCGTCGTGACGCTGTCGCCGTTTCTTGCTGACCGCGTCGGCGAATTGAAGAGCTTCGACGACGTGAAGCTGTTGACGGTAACGGTCGACCGCCTGCGCCAATGGTGGCGGCCGGGGCTCATTTGTATCGGGGACGCGGCGCACGCCATGTCGCCGGTTGGCGGGGTCGGCGTCAATCTGGCGATCCAGGATGCGGTCGCCGCCGCCAACCGGCTGGCCGCGCCGCTGAAGGCCCGTACCATGACCGACGACGATCTGCGCGCCATCCAGACCCGGCGCATGTTCCCGGTCCGCGTCACGCAAGCGTTTCAACTGATGATACAAAATCGGGTCATCAGACCGGCGCTTGCCGGCCGAGAGCCGCCGCGCCCGCTATTGCCTTTACGGCTGCTGGACCGGTTGCCGTTGCTGCAGCGGCTGCCTGCACGGATCCTCGCGCTCGGTGTTCGGCCAGAGCATGTCCACACCTCGGACTTTCTCGCCGCCGCCTAGTGGTCCGAATTCTAACATTCGCATCCCGGTTCGGCTGGCTCTTATGCGAATGTTAGAATCAGAGGACTAGCAAGTATGAGTCCTAGCGGAGCTGTGGATTTCGGCATTCGCTTGACGAGTTTGCGGCCAAGTGGGTAGCGAATGTCAAATCCGCTCCACTAGTATCGGCGGCCAAGGTCTTGAAATGGCGCCTGCTTCGCGCCATCTCGGTGCCGGTTAGATGTTACCGGGACCGAACCATGATTGTGACCGACGAAAGCGTATCGGAAAGCCGCCCCTTTGAGGCCGACGTCGCCAAGCTTTTGCAGCTGATGGTGCACTCGGTTTATTCCGAGAAATCCATCTTTCTGCGCGAACTGATTTCGAACGCGGCGGACGCCTGCGAGCGGCTGCGCTACGAGGCGATCGCCGCGCCGGCGTTGCTCGGCGACGATCCCAAACCGCGCATCACGGTGTCGCTAGACGCCGACAAGCGGCAGCTCACAATCGAAGACAACGGCATCGGCATGGGCCGCCAGGAATTGGTCGAAGCGCTCGGCACCATTGCCCGCTCCGGCACCAAGGCGTTTCTCGACCGCGTCGAAGCGGCGCAAAGCGCCGAGGAAACGGCGCTGATCGGCCGCTTCGGCGTCGGCTTTTACTCGGCCTTCATGGTGGCGGAGCGCGTCGAAGTGATTTCACGGCGCGCCGGAGCGGATACCGCGTTCGTGTGGTCGTCGGACGGCAAGGGCAATTTCACAGTCGCCCCGGTCGATCCCACGGCCGTCGAAGCACCGCGCCGCGGCACGCGCGTGGTGCTGCATCTGCTCGAAGACGCCAAACAATACACCGAACGCTTCACGGTCGAGCGGCTCATCAAGGCGCAGTCCGGGCACGTTCCGGTGCGGATCGCGATTGTGGAGAAGCCCGGTGTGGAGCCTGCCGAAGTTTCCGACGGTGCGGCGTTGTGGGCGAAGCCGAAATCGGAAATCAAGCCGGCCGATTATGTCGACTTCTACCGCAGCATCGCCGGCCAATTCGATGAGCCGGCGGCGACCATCCATTTTCACGCCGAGGGACGGCACGATTACACCTCGCTGTTCTTCATTCCCGGCTCGCGACCGTTCGATCTGTTCGATCCCGACCGCAAAGGCCGCATCAAGCTCTACGTCAAGCGGGTGTTCATCACCGATGACGCGGAGATTTTGCCGCGGTACTTGCGCTTCGTGCGCGGACTGGTCGATAGCGCCGATCTGCCGCTCAATGTCTCGCGGGAGAAAATCCAGGAAAGCCCGCTGCTCGCCGCCATCAGAAAAGGCGCCACAAGCCGCGTGTTGACGGAACTGGAGCGGCTCGCTGACAAGGAGCCGGAGGTTTACGCGAAGATCTGGGATGTCTTCGGCGCGGTGCTGAAGGAAGGCCTCTACGAGGACTTTGAGCGGCGCGACGCCTTGCTGGCGCTGGCGCGTTTTAAGACCACGAGCGCCGGTGACGCCTGGCGGAGTCTGAAAGATTACGTCGCTGCGCTCAAGACCAATCAGACCGCGATCTATTATCTGGCCGGCGACGATATCGAGCGCCTGAAGGCGTCGCCGCATCTCGAAGGATTCCGCGCCCGCGGCATTGAGGTGCTGCTTTTGCCCGATCCGGTCGACACGTTCTGGGTCATGTCGGGCCAGGGCTTCGACGGCAAGCCGTTTAAATCGGTGACGCAGGGCGCCGCCGATCTGGCGCTCATTCCGTTGCCCGAGACGCCGGAAGCGCCGGCGGCGCAGCAGGATTCGGTGAAGGACTTTCTCGGCTTCGTGAAAGGCGTGCTCGGCGACGCGGTGAGCGACGTGCAGGCATCGGACCGGCTCACGGACAGTGCGGTCTGTCTGGTTGCCGCCGAGGCCGGACCCGATCGCGCGCTTGAGAAGCTCCTGGCCGGCGCCGGGCGGCTGCACATCGCCTCGAAGCCGATCCTGGAAGTCAATCCGCGCCACCGGCTGGTGGTGGCGCTCGCCGCGCTCGGCGAGAACGAGAAGGCGCTCAAAGAAGACGCGGCGTATTTGTTGTTCGACGAGGCGCGCGTACTCGAAGGCGACCGTCCTGCGGATGCGAAGCTCTTTTCCGAGCGGCTTGGGCGCGTGTTAGCGAAGTGCGCGGGGCAGGGGTCTTCGACCGAATCCTGAACTACTTCCAGCCGGCCTCCTTGTCACACGCCTTGCGTTCGGCGACGTGGGTCTTTTCCCATTGCGTGATCGACTGAGTCTCGTTGTCGCTCATTTTGTTGTTCATGCAGGTGCAGTATTTGAGCACCACGTCGTCGGACGCATCGCCCTTGTTGTCGGTGACGCATTGATTGATCCATTTGACATCATCGGTCGTCACTGCGTTAGCCTGGTGCGTGGTGAAAGGGAAACAGGCGAAGGCGCAGCCGGCGGCGATCACGAATGCTGTTCTCATTCTCATGTGTTTCTCCCTGACTTGTCATCCATCAGGATGAGCAGCGGCCGTTGAAGTAAAGGCGATCATATCTGAATGACGTCGCGATAGCAGTGTGGACAAGCGCGGATGACAGGTCGGTTTTAATGAAAATCGCGGCTTTTAAGCGGGAGCGGTGTTTCTGCCGGATGCGGACCGCCGGAAAATTTCGGCGAGAACAGGTCGCCGCCTTCGCGCAGCCAGGGTAGTTGGGCGGACAGGTCGATAAAAGTGTCCGCCACTACATGGATGACCAGACCCGCCCGCTGCAGGCGGCCGCGGATGGCGAGAAAGCGCGCCGTCATCACCACGCGGCGGTTTTTCTCAAAAGCTTTCGGCCAGACAATGATGTTTGCGATGTCGGTTTCGTCTTCGAGCGTCATGAAGATCACGCCCTTGGCCGTGCCGGGCCGTTGCCGCACCAGAACCAGACCGGCGACGGTGACATATGTATCCTGACGGACGCTTTCGTCGCGCAGTTGCGCGTTGGGCACGGCGCCGAGCGCGGTGAGGCGTTCGCGGAAGAAGCGGATCGGATGTTCCTTCAGCGATAAGCCGGTGGCGACGTAATCCTCGACGACATGCTCGGAGAGATACATGGCCGGCAGCGCAACGGCGGGCTCCGGGAAAAGCTCGTCGCTCAAATGCGGCGCGAGGAGCGGCAGCGGCTGTTCCGCCGCCGCGGAATCCGGCCGGCGTGGCGGTTGTGCGCCGATCATGTCGAGCCGCCGCGCCGCCCACAGCTCGGCGCGGCGGTCGAGGCCCAATGAACGAAAAGCATCCGCCTCCGCCAGCCGCTCGATGGTAAAGCGCGAAACGCTGGCAACCGCCGCCAGCCGCTCGATCGAGGAAAAACCGTTGCCGCGGGCGGCCATCAGCTTCTGCAATTCATCTTCGCGCAAGCCATGCACCAGACGGAAGCCGAGGCGTACGGCGTGCCGACCATCGTCGCTCGGCTCCAGCGTGCAATCCCAGTCGCTGTGGTTGACGTCGGCGGCGCGGATTTCGACGTCGTGGGCGCGTGCATCGCGCACCAGCTGCGCCGGCTGATAAAATCCCATCGGTTGGCTGTTGAGGATCGCGGCGCAGAATACATCCGGATAGTGGCATTTGATCCACGACGAGGCGTAGACCAAAAGCCCAAAACTCGCCGCATGGCTTTCCGGAAAGCCGTATTCGCCGAAGCCTTCGATCTGGCCGAAGCAATTTTCGGCAAAGTCGCGATCGTAGCCGCGGGCGG
>CAYWNY010000219.1:0-5836 GCA_964459765.1 uncultured Hyphomicrobiales bacterium
GCGGCATGAAACGCCGCGTCATGATCGCCAAGGCGCTCGCGCACGAGCCGCGCATCCTGTTCCTCGACGAGCCGACCGCCGGCGTCGACGTCGAATTGCGCAAAGACATGTGGGAGCTGGTGCGGGCGCTGCGCGCAACCGGCGTTACCGTCATTCTCACGACGCACTACATCGAGGAAGCCGAGCAGATGGCCGACCGGGTCGGCGTCATCAACAAAGGCGAGCTTATCCTGGTCGAGGACAAGGCCGAACTGATGCGCAAGCTCGGCAAGAAGCAGATGACGCTTGAACTGCGCAATCCGATCGTCGCACTGCCGCCGCAGTTGAGCAAATATAGCCTGACGCTCGCCGACGGCGGCGGCAAACTGGTCTACACCTACGACACCCAGGGTGAGCAGACTGGCATCACCGATGTGCTTGACGCGCTGCGCTCGGCCGGGCTGCACTTTAAGGATTTGGCGACCACCCAGACGTCGCTGGAAGATATCTTCGTCAACCTGGTACGGAACGGCCAATGAACCTTTACGCCGTCGCCGCGATCTTCAGGCAGGAAATAGCGCGTACCCGGCGCACCTGGCTGCAAAGCGTCGTCTCGCCGGTGATTTCGACCTCGCTGTATTTCATCGTCTTCGGCGCCGCCATCGGCTCGCGCATCTCGACCATCGAGGGCGCGAGCTACGGCGCCTTCATTGTGCCGGGTCTGATGATGCTGACATTGCTCACGCAAAGCGTGAGCAATGCCGCGATCGGCATCTATTTCCCGCGCTTCACCGGCACGATTTACGAAATTCTCTCGGCCCCGGTGTCGACGATGGAAATCCTGCTCGGCTATGTCGGCGCCGCCGCCGTCAAATCGATCGTGCTGGGACTGGTCATCCTCGGCACCTCGGCGCTGTTCGTGCCGATCCACATCGTGCACCCACTGTGGATGCTGACGTTTCTGGTGCTCACATCCGTCAGCTTTTGCCTGCTCGGATTTCTCCTCGGCGTCTGGGCCGACGGCGTCGACAAACTGCAGGCCGCGCCGCTGTTGATCATCACGCCGCTGACGTTTTTGGGCGGTACATTCTATTCGACCAACGTGCTGCCGCCGTTCTGGCGCACGGCGACGCTGTTCAATCCGATCTTCTATCTGATTTCCGGCTTCCGCTGGAGCTTCTTCGATCTCGCCGACGTGCATGTCGGCATCAGCGTGACGGCGATCTTGTTCTTTCTCGCCGTCTGCTTAACGATCGTGTGGTGGGTCTTCAAGACCGGCTACCGGCTCAAAACCTAAGCCGGCTCCATCATTCCTCGCGTAACGGATCGGGCAACCTAAACCGCTGGCTTTCGTTCGGACGCGGGTGGAAAACCTTTACGCTGCCGGAGCCCGCGCATTTGGCCTTGACGGCATAATGGACGCCGAGACGCGAGCCCTCGTAGAGCGATCGTGCATGCGCTAGCGCGTGCCTACGGCCGGCTTGATCGACATGGAGCCGAACCATCTGCCCGCACATCGGGCATTGAGCGACGACGGGGTGAAGCCGCCGTCCTCCGAGCAGCCTGATGAGTTCCAAGCCCCATACGAACACATGCCGCATAGCTGCCGCCTCACAATCGGGCTAACAGGGCACAACTTTGCACCTTTATTGAGGCAGCGAGTTTTAGCTCGCTGCCTCGATCGTATCCGCGATCGCCACCGTCCGTCGCGCCATCTCTGCGTGCAGGATCTCGACCATGCGGCCGTCGACCTGGATGACGCCCTTGCCCTTGTTCTCGGGCAGGTCAAAAGCGGCGATGATTTTGCGCGACCACGTCACCTCGTCCTCGCTCGGTGAAAAAGCGGCATTGCACGGCGCGATCTGCTGCGGGTGGATGAGCGTCTTGCCGTCGAAGCCGAGGTCGCGCGCCTGCACGCATTCGGCGGCAAAGCCTTCGGCATCGGCGATATCGTTATAGACGCCGTCGAGAATGTCGAGGCCGTAGGCGCGCGCCGCGGCAACGCAATTCATCAGCCAGGGCAGCATCGGCGCCCGGCCCGGCAGAATGCGCGCGCGTGTGTCCTTGGCGAGATCGTTGGTGCCCATGACAAAGCCCGAAAGGCGCGTTTCCGGATCAAGCGCGGCTGCGGCAATATCGCGGGCATTGAGCATGGCAAGTGGCGTCTCCATCATCGCCCAGAGGCGTACCCGCGTTTCCGCCTTGACGCCGACCAGGTGTTTCGCCACCTCCCGCAATTGTTCGGGCGTCGACACCTTGGGGACCAAGACCGCGTCCGGTCCGGCGGCGGCGACCGCCAGATCGTCTTGCCACCACCCCGTATCGAGCCCGTTGATCCGCACCAACACTTCACGGCGGCCGAAGCCGCCCTTCTGCAGCGCCGCCACGATCAGCTCGCGCGCTTTCGCCTTGGCGTCGGGCGCCACGGCATCTTCGAGATCGAAGATGACGGCGTCGCACGGCAGTTCGCGCGCCTTCTCGAGTGCCCGGGCGTTCGAGCCGGGCATGTAAAGCACGCTGCGCCGGGGACGGATGGTCATGAGAGCATTTCCCTCGAGGCGGTCGCGTCATGCAACCGTTAGGACGGGCACGTACTAACGTAGCGGCCTTGCAGGCGGCGTGCCAATGGTCATGATGCGCGCGGGGTGGATCCCCCGAAGCGAGGAGAAAAAAATGCTCAAGGTATCCACGTGCGCAGCTGTACTCACCATTGCGATGGCTTTTGCACCAGCCGCGCAGGCTGCACCGCCGGACTTCTGCCGCGACTATGCCACCGCGGCCGTCAGACAAGTCGAAGCCGCACGGTCGATTCCTGCGTGTAATCGCGGCGCCGGCCCACGGTGGACGAATGATTATCGGCTCCATTTTGACTGGTGCCTGGGCGCCAATCCGGCCGCGGTAGAGGCTGAGCGAGCCGCGCGGACCAATTGGTTGCGGGCTTGCCGCGGCTAGGTCCGCAGCCGAAGGTCGAAGGTTATTGTCGAAGCTCGCCAAACCCCCGTAGCCGATGTCATTCCCGCAACGCCTGCTCGAAGGTTACCGCGACTTCTCACACGGCCGCCTTCGCCTCGAGCAGGATCGCTATCGCGCGCTCGCGGAAGCCGGCCAGGCGCCGGAGGTCATGGTCATCGGCTGCTCGGATTCGCGCGTGTCGCCGGAGGTCATCTTCGACGCGCGGCCGGGCGAATTATTCGTGGTGCGCAATGTGGCCAACATCGTGCCGCCTTACGCTCCCGACGGACGTGCGCACGGTGTTTCCGCCGCGCTTGAGTTCGGCCTCGCCGCGCTGAAGGTCAAACATATCGTCGTGCTCGGCCACGCTCATTGCGGTGGCGTGAAAGCCTTCGCCGAAAAGGCCGAGCCGCTCTCGCCCGGCGACTTTATCGGCAATTGGATGCGGCTGATGGCGCCGGCAGCGGAGAAGGCCGGACCACAAGAAAAGCTGTCATGGCCAGATTATTTGACGCGTCTCGAACAGGCCAACATTGCCAACAGCCTGGAGAATCTCAAAACCTTCCCGAATGTCGAACGGCTTATCGCGCGCGGCGAGGTCGCCATCCACGGCGCCTATTTCGGTGTGGCGACCGGCGAGCTGTCGGTGCGCGACGAAGCATCCGGCGCGTTTAGGCCGGCGGCGACCGCGAAACGCGACGGCTAGGCCGCCTTCTTTTTCGCCGCGATCAGCTTGCGCTTGATCAGGCTCTCGGCGATCTGAATGGTATTCAGCGCCGCGCCCTTGCGCAAATTGTCGGACACGATCCACATCGACAGCCCGTTCTCGACCGTCGCATCCTCGCGAATGCGGCTGATGAAGGTTGCGTCCTCGCCGGCGGCTTCGTAGGGCGTGACATAGCCGCCCGGCTCGTGCTTATCGATGACGATACAACCCGGCGCCTTGCGCAGAATTTCGCGCGCTTCCTCGACCGTGATCGGATTTTCAAACTCGACGTTGACCACTTCCGAGTGGCTGACGAAGACCGGCACGCGCACGCAGGTCGCGGTGAGCTTGATCTTCGGGTCGAGAATCTTCTTGGTCTCGACCACCATCTTCCACTCCTCGCGCGTGTAGCCGTCCTCCATGAACGTGTCGATCTGCGGGATGAGATTGAAGGCGATGCGCTTGGGGAACTTCTTCGCCTCGACTTCATTGAGCTGGAACACCGACTTGGTCTGCGAGAACAATTCGTCCATGGCGTCCTTGCCGGCGCCGGACACCGATTGATAGGTTGCCACCACGACGCGCGTGATCTTGGCGAAGTCGTGCAGCGGCTTGAGCGCGACGACAAGCTGTGCGGTCGAGCAGTTGGGATTGGCGATGATGCCGCGCTTACGGAAACCGTCGAGAGCGTCGGCATTGACCTCCGGAACGACGAGCGGCACGTCAGAATCGTAGCGCCAGCACGACGAGTTATCGATCACCACTGCGCCGGCGGCCGCGATCTTCGGCGACCATTCTTTGGAGACGGCGGAGCCCGCCGACATCAGGCAGATATCGATGCCGGAAAAGTCGAAGTGCTCGAGCGCCTTGACTTTAAGCGTTCTGTCGCCGAACGAGACTTCCACGCCCATGCTTTTGCGCGAGGCGAGCGCGACTACTTCGTCGGCGGGAAACTCCCGCTCGGCGAGAATGGCGAGCATTTCCCGGCCCACGTTACCGGTGGCGCCGACTACGGCGACGCTAAATCCCATCGTCACATCTCCGTTCAGACCGACTTATCGCTGGCTGGCGCGTACTAAAGCGCAGCGGCTTCTAATCGAGATACGTGCCAAACACAATGGAGCGGTCGCTTTTGCGTGACCTATGAAAGCGCTAACCGTCACATCAAGCTGTTGCCGAAGCGCTAGAATGAAGCGGCGAACCGAGTTACACTGCAGGCCGGCGAAAGCGAGGTACTATGCGAGTTATTGCGTTATTTGCCGCCTTCACGGCGTTTTTGACCGTCTCGGCCGCCGCGCAGACGCCGCCCCCCAAGAAAAACCAGCAGCCGCCGGTGCAACGGACGGCAGCAGGCACCGTGATCCAGCCGACGCGCACGATCATCCATAATCCGGACGGCACCACGACCGTCATCACCGTGCAGCGGCGCTCTTATCTGGACCCCGGCACCGAAGTACCGCTGGGTTACCCCGGCAGTAACGATTATGCCTTTCCGCCCGGCGGCGACCCCGGCCGGCCCTATTGGTTTGCAGGCCCGGATTTGAACGGGGTTGGCGGCTATGCGCTGGCGCGGCCGTATTGGCTGCCGGGCTATAACCCGAACACTCAGGCGCCGTACTGATCACGCACTGATCCGGCACGCCCGAGCGAACGCTCAGGCCGCAACGCGGGCGAATTCGCCGAGGATCGCCTCGCCCATTTCCGAGGTGCTCACCACGTTGCTGCCGTCGGATGTGATGTCCGCGGTGCGCAAGCCCTTGGCCAGCGCCGCCGCGATCGCCGCATCGAGCAAATCGGCTTCCTTGTTCATGTTGAAGGAATAACGCAGCGCCATGCCGAAGGAGGCGAACATCGCGATCGGATTGGCGATGCCCTTGCCGGCAATATCCGGCGCCGAGCCGTGCACCGGCTCGTAGAGCGCCTTGCGGCGCTTGGTCTTGGCGTCGACCTCGCCGAGCGACGCCGACGGCAGCATGCCGAGCGAGCCGGTCAGCATCGCCGCAATATCCGACAATATGTCGCCGAACAGATTGTCGGTGACGATGACGTCGAATTGTTTCGGCCAGCGCACCAGCTGCATGCCGCCGGCATCCGCCAGCATATGTTCGAGCGTGACGTCCTTATATTCGCGCGCGTGCACCTCGTCGACCACTTCGTGCCACAGCACGCCGGTCTTCATCACGTTGCGCTTTTCCATCG
>CAYWNY010000220.1:0-5811 GCA_964459765.1 uncultured Hyphomicrobiales bacterium
GAGCCGCCGCCGGACCGTAAACCGATCCTGCTCGAGCCTTTGGTCGAGGAGGTGCACGAGACGCTCGCCCTTCCGGCCGACGGGCCGATCCGCTGGATCAGCGCAGTGGAGCGCGGGCTAATCGTCGAAGCCGACTACGATCAGCTGTTCCGCATTTTGTTGAACCTGGCGCGGAACGCGCTGCAGGCGCTGGAAAGTCGCGCGGCGCGCGATCCAGGGCGCGATCAGATCCGCATCACCGGTCGGCGCGAGGGCGCCGTCGTCGTCATCGAAGTTTCCGACACCGGGCCGGGCTTTTCGGAAAAGGCGCAGGCCCATTTGTTCGAGGCGTTTCAGGGCTCCACGCGCCCCGGCGGCACCGGCCTTGGGCTTGCCATCGCCGCCGAACTGGTGCGCGCCCATGGCGGCGAAATCCGTTTGGTCGAAGGTACGATTGGCGCCACGCTGCGGTTGACCATTCCCGATCGCGCCGTGGAACTGAGCGCCCGCCGCGGCGCCCGCGCCCAAGCGTAAACGCAACACGAGCCGTCTTTATTCGAGGCCGAGCGCGTAGCGCCACTCGCTGCCCATATTGTCGTCGGTTATCGGCCGCTCGCCGGCGGTGCGGGCGATGATGTCGCGACAGGGCTCGATCGGACGTGAAGCATCGCCGCTGGCGAAGCTTGTCTCCCACGATTGCAGCCGGTCGAGTTCGGCGCGGTCTTCGCCGCGGGCAGGATCGAACACCGGCCGGCCATCGATCCGATAGGCTTCGAGCACTTTGCGCCAACGCGCAAAATCGAAACGGATCGGCGTGTCTGAAACCACCATGTGATTGAGAAAGCGCGCACCGTCCGCAAAGGCGAGGCAACCGGTGCGCTGCACGCGCGCCGAATCGGTCGTGTTGTAGAACAAGACGCCGCCGGGATTGAGGTGGCCCTTGACGAGGTCGAGAAACTCGACCGACAAAAGATTGGTGATATTGGCGCGGAAATGCCAGGTGGTGTTCGAGACGATGGCGTCGAACTGCCCGTTCCGATTGGCGTTGAGCCAGCGGCGGCCGTCGTCGGTGATGAGTGTGACCTTCGGGTTGGTCAACAGCGAGGCCACTTCCGGTTCGCCGCCGATCAAAGCGAGATACCCCGGATTAATCTCGACGATGGTCAGCGAGACGACGTCGGGATTGTTGGCGATCACCTGCGCCCATGAGCCCGACGACAACCCGATCATCAACACCCGGCGCGGGGCCGGATGGAACAGGCTGAGCGCATAGGGCCGCACGATGCCGTTGGCGTCGCGCTTGAGATCGGTATTGAAGCGCCCGTCATACATGCCATTGCCGAACACGGTGCCGTCGGCAGTGACTGCGATGATGCCGCTGCGGTTCTCCACGACCTTGGCGAGCGGCTGCGCTTCCGCCGCCCCCTTCCATTGCAGCGCACCAAGAAGGTCGGCCGACGCGGGCGGGATGACGATCGCGGCGAGCGCGGCAAGACCGAGAGCAAGCCCGATCCGCCGCGCCTTGTCGGCACGCGGCAACGGCAGCGCGTTTGCGAACAGCGCGGTGCAGGCGAAGCTCGCAACCGCCAGCGCGGCGCCGAGCGCGAGCAAACCCAGCCGATCCGCCAGCACAAAGCCGGTGACGATCGAGCCCGCAGCCGCGCCGAGGATGTTGGCGAGATAAAGAAGCGCTGTGCGCATGCCGGCGCGATTGTCGGCGGTGACGCCGAATTCGGCGAGATAAGGCAACAACGTCCCCCAGAAGCGGGCGACGAGATAAATCAGCACAAAGGCCAGACCGCTGACGATATTGCCCAGCGAAGCGACATGGTCGAGGAGCGGCAGAAAGACACAGCCGAACGCGCTCGCTTTCAGCAAAGCGGCAACCGCTCGCCGCATCACCTGTTCTGGCGGCAAGGCCGCACAATCCTCGCCGGCTCGGCGCGATCCCGAGGCAAGCCCGATGAGAAAGGCGGCCAGCGTCACCGCAAAAGCCGTTGCGCTCGAGCCGGTCGTATAAGACACGACGCGGAAGAAAAAGATTTCGTATGACAGTGAAACAAACCCGCCGGCGGCGGCGAGCGTCAGCACCAGCGGGAGCTTCAATAACGGCGCCCGCGCGGCCGGCGCGGCCGCAATGTTTGGCATAGCCGCAACACCTTTGCCGCGACCGCGCCAATGCATGATCAGCGCGCCGACGGCAACCGCGACATTGAGCGCAACCGCGACATGGACCGCGCCCAGCATGCCGGCATAGGGAAACAGAAACGCTGCACAGGCCAGACAAGCCGCGCCGGCGCCGAGCGTGTTGACGTAATAGAGGAGCCCGAGCGCGCTGCCGACATGGTTTCCGAATGTGCCGGCCCACGGCGGACGGCGCACCAGATGGCCGACCAGCACCGGCAGCGTCGCGCCCATCAACAAGGTCGGCACAATCACCAGACCCAGGCAAACTGCTGCCATCGCCGGCAGCGACAGCCCGGTTGTGAATTCGCCGACCCGATCGAAAACCCGAAGCGACACGAGACCGAAGGCGCCGGTCGCCAATTCGATGCCGGCGAGGAGCGGCAATAACGGCACAGCGCGCCGCCTCGACACATAGCCGCCGGCGAGGCTGCCGAGCCCGAGACCGAGCATGAAAGCGGCAACCACGATCGTCACCGACTCGACGTTGATGCCGAAAATGCGAAACAGCGCCCGCTGCCAGGTGAGCTGATAGATCAATGCCGGAAAGCCGGAGAAGAAAAACAGCACGCATAGCATGCGCGTCCACTGATCGAGCCGCGCTACCGGCTGCGTCTGCGCAGAGCTGGCGGTCAGGTCAAGCGTCGTCATCGGGATACCGGAGACATGGTCCAAAGACCACGTTAACGGCTGATCCTTACCCGACGCTGAACGGCAACCGGGACATTTCACGGCGTCGAAGGCGGCCGAGCTACCGCAGTCCGGCCTGTTTCACCAGCGGCAGCGTCTCGGTCTGGAACTGCCGCATGCCGTCGATATAACGCGGCCAGGTCAAGACGATGCCGTCGAAGCCGGCGCGTTCAAGGAGCGCAAGACTATCGACGACCTGCTCCTTGGTTCCGACGATCCCGTAGCCGGCCCAGCCGGCGATGAAATGCTCCTTCAAGTTCTGCAGCGCCGGCACCGGGATCGACAACGAGTTCAGCCCCATGACGTTGACAAGATTGTCGACACCCTCCCAATCGCCGTTCTCAAATACGCAATGCTGGTAGAATTTGCGCGCTTCGGCTTCGGTGTCAGCCTGGAAGATGTAAGCGTTGGTCCAGATCTGAATTTCGCGCTGGCATTCGTCCCACGCCGTCTTGCGCGAGGCATCGACGCGGGCGCGCACGCTGTCGAAATCGTGCGCGTCGAGATTGATGAAATTGACGTCGGCGTGACGGGCGGCGAATTGCCGACCCTTCGGCGATACGCCCGCGCTCATGATCGCCGGATACGGCTTCTGCACCGGCCGCGGCGCCATGATCGCGCGTTTGATGTTGTAAAATTTTCCGTCGTGGTCGAACTCTTCCTCGCTGCTCCACAGCCGCTTGATGATGTCGATCCACTCGCTCGCCATGTCGTAGCGGGTGTCGTGCTCCATAAGCGGCACGCCGAACATTTCGATCTCCGGCCGGTACCAGCCGGTGACGATGTTCAAGGTGAAACGGCCGCCGCTGACATGGTCGATCGTGGCGCCCTGTTTGGCGGCCATCACCGGATGCATGGTCGGCACGTGGCAGGTGGCGAACACCGCCGGATTGCCGGTGAGCGCGCCCATGGCGGCGGCGAAAGTGAAGCATTCGAAACCTTCGCCGTTGAAATTGGTCGAGCCGCCGAAACCCTTCCAGCGGCCGACCGGCACGATGGCTTCGAACTCCATCGCGTCGGCCATGCGCGCCAGCGCCAGCGATTGATCCCACTTGGCCTGCAAGGTGCCGTCGATGGTCGACATCGTGGCGCCGCCGGACAAATTGCTGCAAAAAGTGCCGAGCTTGAGCTTGCGATCGTTGAACAGCGGGTTGCACGATTCGCGCAATTGGTCGGCTCTGCTCGATGCCGTCATCGGCACTTCCTCCAGTGTAATTTTGTTGTGGGTGAGCGTAACGGGGTCGCGGCTAAGGCGGAAGACTAGTCCGGCCGCCATGCCGGCGCCGTCAGCCGGCGTTTGCCGTCGGGGGTACGGCGCTCGCCTGCGGCCGACGGCAGCTTGTCCCAGAGCTGACAGGTCACCGACTTGTGCTTCTGATCGAGGCCCTCGCAGTAATTGGTGTACTCGCAGACGCGCACGTCGCCGCCGCGACCAAGCTGGACCTTGCGGAACCAGTCCGGATCGGCCAGCGACTGGCGCGCGGCGCCGACGATGTCGCAGACCCCGCGCGCCAGATAATCTTCCGCCATCTCGAAATTATGAATGCCGCCGGTACAGACGATCGGTGCGGTAAAGCCGGCCTCGCGCACCGCTTTGCGGATCGATCCGGTCGGCGCGGCGTTCCGCCCGAACGGCCCGAATTCGTCGGAGATAAACTGCGGCATGCATTCATAGCCGCTGCGGCCAGTGTAGGGATAAGCCGCGGCGCCGATGGCGGGCTGCTTGGCATCATCGAACTTGCCGCCGCGCGACAGCGAAATGAAATCCATCCCGGCGCCGGCAAAGGCAACCGCGAAATAGCACGCGTCGTCGACGTCGCTGCCGCCGTCGATACATTCGTCGGCGAGGAATCGCGCGCCGACGGCAAAATTTTTGCCGACGCGCCGGCGTACTTCGGCAAAGACTTCGAGCGGCAGCCGCGCCCGGTTTGCCACCGAGCCGCCGTAGCTGTCCGACCGCGTATTGGTGCGCGAGAGAAACGACGCCATGGTGTAGGCGTGAGCGTAGTGCAATTCGACGCCGTCGAGGCCCGCCGCTTCGGCGCGCAGTGCGGCTTGCGCGAACAGCTCGGGGAGCATTTGCGGCAGGTCGCGCACATGCGGCAGATGCATGTCAGTGACGTGCTCGCGATAGCCGAGTTGCAGCGCCTCCCATTCTTCGTCCGTCAGCACGCGTTTGACGTCGGCCTCGCTCATCGCGGCGAGGCGGCCGCGGATCTCGGCATCCGGCAGGCCAGGCAAAGCGGCGCGATGCCGGTCGGTGACGGCAAGGAAGCGCTCGAAGAATTTCTTCGGCTCGGGGCGGCGGCGCACGGCAAGAAAATCGATGAGCTGCACGAACAGGCGGGTCCGGCCTTCGCTGGCGCGGCGCACCGCATCGACCAGGCGCCGCAAGCCGGGCAGGAAGCGGTCGTGCCCGATGCGTAACAGCGGCCCACTCGGCACATCGCGGATGCCGGTGGCCTCGAGCACAATGGCGCCCGGCATGCCGCGGGCGAAGCGCTCGTACCAATCGATGACCTCCTCGGTGACATAGCCTTCTTCGGTCGCACGCCACGGCACCATGGCCGGCACCCAGGTCCGCTGCGCAAGCGTGATCGGGCCGATAGCGACCGGCGAAAACAGCCGCGATGCCGCCGCCTCCTGCGCTGACGGCACGCGGCCGGCTGTGGCCTCATATCTGATCCGCTGCGCTGGTCGCCACACCGGCTTTCTCCGCATTTACCAAAAGCAGTCATTGTCTTCATAGCATATGGTGTGGCCACCGTTTTCGCTTCCCCGGGGGGCCGCGGCGCTTGCCAATGGCCCGTGAAGGCGATAGCTAGAACCCGCGCGGATAGGCTTCGGCAGCCGGTGAATTTAAGCACCCGCGACGCGCAAAGCGCCCGTAGCTCAGCTGGATAGAGCACCAGACTACGAATCTGGGGGTCAGGAGTTCGAATCTCTTCGGGCGCGCCA
>CAYWNY010000221.1:0-5799 GCA_964459765.1 uncultured Hyphomicrobiales bacterium
GCCCCTCGCGCATCATCAGTCCGAGATTTTTGCGCGCGCGCCGCCACGGCGCGTCGGCTGACTTGTAGATGATGTGACGGAGATCGTTCAGCCGTCCTGGATTGGCCGGTTTGCCTTGAGAGAGCCAGCTCTCGCGCGATTGCCCGCCTTTCCAGGCGCGGGTGGTGAAACCTAAAATCTCGACCTTGACGCCGCAGCGCTCGAGCGTGCGCGCCAGAATGTCGGCGCAGGTCGCCGCCACCGTGATCGGCCGTCCGCGCATCGAACCGGAATTGTCGAGGAGCAGTGTCACCACCGTATCGCGGAAGTCGGTGTCCTTCTCGCGCTTGAACGACAACGGATGCAGCGGATCGACGATGACACGCGGCAGCCGCGCCGGGTCCAAGAGCCCTTCTTCGAGATCGAATTCCCAAGCCCGGTTCTGCTGCGCCAAGAGCAACCGCTGCAGGCGGTTGGCGAGGCGGGCCACGACGCCCTGAAGGTGCGACAATTGCTTGTCGAGATAACCGCGCAAGCGGTCGAGCTCTTCCGGATCGCAGAGATTTTCTGCGCCGACCGTCTCGTCGAATTTTGTCGTGAACGGCCGGTAGTCGGGACCGCGCGGCTCGATGCGGTTGTGGCGTGGGTGCCACGGCTCCGCCGGTGTTTCCGAGTCGCCCATCTCGGCGTCTTCGGCCATGTCGGCGGCCGAGGCGTCGATCGCTTCGGCGGCGCTTTCCGGCAGATCCTCGGTCGAGGTCTCGGCCTCTTCGAGCGAGAGCCGCTCGCTGTCGGCCGATTCGGCGGCGTCGCCGTCCTGGCCGGTCTGATCGTTGCGGCTCTGCTCCTCGCCGTCCTCGCCTTCCTCCTCGTCGGCATCGCTGTTGCGGTCCTCGCCCATATCGAGGCTGTCGAGCAGGTCGTGCACTGCGTCTGCGAAGCGGCGCTGATCGTCGAGCACCCGCTCAAGCCGATCGAGATTGCGGCCGGCGCGCTCCTCGATCAGCGGCCGCCACAGATCGACCATCTTGCGCGCCGGTGCCGGCGGCGTTTCGCCGGTGAGCCGTTCGCGCACCAACATGGCAAGCGCCTCTTCGATCGGTGCGTCGGCGCGATCGGTGATCTCGTCGTATTTGCCGCGATGGAAGCGGTCGTCGAGCATGGCGCTGAGATTCTTCTTCACGCCGCCCATGCGGCGCGAGCCGATCGCCTCGACGCGGGCCTGCTCGACCGCGTCGAACACGGCGCGCGCCTGCTGTCCGCCGGGGACGAGCTTGCGGTGCACGGCCGGGTCATGACAGGCAAGCCGCAGTGCAATCGAATCGGCGTGGCCGCGCACGATCGCGGCCTCGCGTTCGCTCAAGCGCCGCGCGGGCTCGGGCAACCGCACCTTGTTGGCGGAAAGCCCTGGTCGCTCGGCGGCGTAGGCGACCTCGACGTCGCTCTTGCCGGCGATGGCGCGCAGGCAGACGCCGACCGCGCGCTTAAACGGCTCGGTCGGCGCTTCCTTAGCCGGAGTCTTGGGCTTGATGTTCGAGGTCATCGCTCTTCTCCCTCTCCCCATTTACGGGGAGAGGGTTGGGGTGAGAGGGCGTTGATGTTTGGCGCCAACCGCAAAGCCCCTCACCCGGCTCGCTTCGCTCGCCGACCTCTCCCCGCACGCGGGGCGAGGTGATTATGACAGCGCCACATTCACCGCCGATTCCGGCAGCTCTTGTCCGAAACAGCGCTGATAGAATTCCGCTACCAGCGGACGCTCCAATTCGTCGCATTTGTTGACGAAGGTCAGCCGGAACGCGAAGCCGACATCGCTGAAGATCTCGGCATTCTCCGCCCAGGTAATCACCGTACGCGGGCTCATGACGGTCGAGATATCGCCGTTCATGAAGGCGTTGCGGGTTAGGTCGGCCACCCGCACCATCTTCGAGACAATGTCGCGGCCTTCGGCATCGCGATAATGCTTGGCTTTGGCAAGCACGATGTCGACTTCGTTGTCGTGCGGCAGATAGTTAAGCGTGGTGACGATCGACCAGCGGTCCATCTGGCCCTGGTTGATCTGCTGGGTGCCGTGATAGAGGCCCGAAGTATCGCCCAGGCCCACCGTGTTGGCGGTAGCAAATAGCCGGAACGACGGATGCGGCTTGATCACCTTGTTCTGGTCGAGCAGCGTCAACCGCCCCGACGATTCCAGAACGCGCTGAATGACGAACATCACGTCCGGGCGGCCGGCGTCGTACTCGTCGAAGCAGATCGCGATATTATGCTGCAGCGCCCACGGCAGGATGCCGTCGCGGAATTCGGTGACCTGCAGACCTTCGCGAATGACGATCGCGTCCTTGCCGATGAGGTCGACGCGGCTGATGTGGCTGTCGAGGTTGACGCGCACGCACGGCCAGTTCAGCCGCGCCGCCACCTGCTCGATATGGGTCGATTTGCCGGTGCCGTGGTACCCGGTGACGATCACGCGGCGGTTCCTGGCGAAACCGGCAAGAATGGCCAGCGTCGTCGGCTTATCGAACCGATAGTCGGGATCGACATCCGGAACATGCTCGTCCGGCTCGGAATACGCCGGTACTTCCAGGTCGCTGTCGATTCCGAACACCTGCCGGATCGAGACCTTCATATCCGGCAAACCGGATACGGCTTCAGTTGCGAGAGTCATTGCACCTCCGAGACGCCAACGCTTGCGGTTGCCGCCGTTGGACCGAATTTAGCAGAAGCGGACAAGGCGGCGAAAGCCACCTCAAAGCCACCTGCATGCGGCGAAAAAGTCAGCAGAATCCGACTGACTTGAGGTAATTATAGGCCGCAATAATCTCCCGCAGCCGATCCTCGGACGTGCGATCGCCGCCGTTGGCGTCGGGATGATGCCGCTTCACCAGGACCTTGAATCTGGCTTTGATATCGGAGCGCTTGGCGTCGGCTTCAAGGCCGAGCACGTCGAGCGCGCGGCGCTGGGCGTTGAGGACTTTGCGGCCCTCCTTGCCGGGGCGCGCGCGCCCGGTCGCCTCGCCGGCGCCAAACAGGCCGAACGGATCGTCCGCCGCCCAGCCGGAGCCGCCGGCGCCGCGGCGCCGCGCGGTCGTGCGCTGCCCACCGATCGAACCCATTTTCCAGGTCGGGCGGTGGCCGGTCAGGTCTTCCTTTTGATATTTCGCGACGGCGTCATCGCTCATGCCGGCGAAGAAATTGTAGGAATTGTTGTATTCGCGCACATGCTCGAGACAGAACTGCCAGTATTCGTTGGCGCGCAGGCGGCCCTTCGGCGCCCGGTGGGTGGCGTGCGCGTCGCAGCGCGGCCATTGACAGGCCGGCAGATCGTTGCGCGGCCGCCGATCCTGGTCGGGCTTGACGCGAATCCTATCAAACAATGGCGAGTCGCTACTCATCGATTTGATTATGCGTACGCGTCGATTAAACCTTCAAGACTTGACAGGCTGCAAAAGGGCGCGGCCGAGACATTGACCGGCGCACCCCCTCCACTTAAGCCAGCAAGCCATGCAAACCCGCGACCTGATCACAGAAAAGTTGCACAAAGCCTTCGCGCCTTCGAGCCTGCGGGTTGAAGATGAATCGCATCGCCACGAAGGACACGCCGGGCACCGCCCCGGCGGCGAAACCCACTTTCGACTCTATATCGTGTCGGAGGCGTTCCGCGGGAAGAGCCGGCTGGAACGGCATCGCATGATCAATAGCGCGCTCGCGGGCGAGCTTGCCGGCGGCGTGCACGCGCTGGCGATCCATGCCGCCGCACCGGGCGAAGGTGCGTAGAGAACAGCTAGCTCGCCTTCGCCGCCGCGATCAGCGCCGGCTTGCGCACGAGCGGCGTCACCCGCAACGCGGTGATGCGGTTGCGGTTCTTGCGTAGAACCTGGAAGCGATAACCGTGAAAGGTGAAGCTCTGTCCCGGTTCGGGGATCGAGCGGGATTCGTGGATGACCACGCCGGCGATGGTCGTCGCCTCATCGTCGGGGATGTGCCAATCCATCGCCCGGTTCAGATCGCGTATCGGCACCGCGCCGTCGACGTTGACCGAGCCGTCGGGAAGCATGCGCACACCCGGCACCGTGATGTCGTGTTCGTCGGTGATGTCGCCGACGATCTCTTCGACGATGTCTTCGAGCGTCACCAGCCCTTCCATCTCGCCGTATTCGTCGACCACCAAGGCGATCGCGGCCTTGCGGGTGCGAAATGCCCGCAGTTGCTCGTAGAGCGGCGTGGTGTCGGGTACGTACCAGGCCGGCTTGGCCAGCGACGCGATGTCGATCTTGGCGGCATCGCCGGCGGTGGCGTGCAACGCGTGCAACAGGTCCCTGGCGTGGAGTACGCCGAGGATGTTGTCAGGCGAGCCGCGCCACAGCGGCAGGCGCGTCACGCCCGCGGCCAGCACCTTGTCGATGATCTCGTGCGGCGGCTCGTCGGCGTCGAGCATCACCATCTTGGTGCGATGGATCATCACATCGGAGACGACGAGTTCGCGCAGATCGAGCACGCCGCCCATCATGTCGCGGTCGGATTTTTCCACGACGCCGGCGTGATGGAGCAGATCGACGGCGCCGCGCAGTTCCTCCTGCGGCGACAGGATCGATTGAATTTTGCCGACCGGCACACCGAAGCCGCGCAGGATCACCCGCACCAGCCATTCGACACCGCGTAAAAACGGCGAAAACACTCGCACCGTCCACGCCACCGGCTCGGCGACCAGGAGCGCGATCCGATCGGGCATGTTGAAAGCGGCCGTCTTCGGCAGCACTTCGGCGACGACGAAGATGATCAGCGTCATCGCTATGGTGGCGTAGATTTCGCCGGCCTCGCCGAAGAAGGCGAGCAATAAGCCGGTGGTCATCGACGCGGCGGCAATGTTGGTGAGATTGTTGGCAAACAGCACCGCACCAAGGAGCCGCTCACGGGTGGCGAGGAGCCGATTGACGATCGTCGCATCGGCGTTGCCGTGTTTCTCGAGCCGCGACATCGCAGCCCGCGAAGAAGCGGTCAGCGCCGTTTCGCTGGCGGAATAGAACGCCGATATCAAGAGGCAGACGGCGACCGCCGCGATGATCAACCAGTCGTAAGTGGTCATGGCTCCGCAAGCTTCTTGCTCAAGAACGCGCGCACCCGCCGTGGATCGACGCCGTTCTCGACGAACGCCGCGCCGATGCCGCGGACAAGGACAAATGTAAGCGTTCCGCGCTTCACTTTTTTGTCTTGGGCGATGAGTTCCATGAGCCGGTCGACGTCCGGCAAATCGCCTTGGATGTCCCTGATCCGGGTCGGCAATCCGACCGTCGCGAGGTGGCGAATGGCGCGTTCCGATTCGGCGGCGGGCAGAAATCCGAGCTCCACCGAAAACCCAAACGCCAGCGCCATTCCGGCGGCGATCGCCTCGCCGTGCAGCAGCCAATCGGAAAAACCGCAAGCGGCTTCGAGCGCATGGCCGAAAGTGTGACCGAGATTGAGCAACGCCCGCTCGCCGCTCTCGCGCTCGTCGCGCGCCACGATCGCGGCCTTGGCGCGGCAGCTCACGGCGATGGCGTGCTCGCGCGCAAAACTTCCGGAAGACTTGCCGCCGGCGAACACGTCGCGCCAGTTGGCTTCCAGCCAGGAAAAAAAGGCGGCATCGCCAAGCAGGCCGTATTTGGCGACCTCGGCGTAGCCGGAACGGAATTCGCGCGGCGGCAAGGTGTCGAGCACGGCAGTGTCGGCGATGACCAGGATCGGCTGGTAAAAGGCGCCGATCAGGTTCTTGCCGTGCGCGGAGTTGATCGCGGTCTTGCCGCCGACCGAGGAATCGACCTGCGCCAGCAGCGTGGTCGGCACCTG
>CAYWNY010000222.1:0-5731 GCA_964459765.1 uncultured Hyphomicrobiales bacterium
TGCCGGTGCCCTTGAACTCTTCGAAGATCACTTCGTCCATGCGGCTGCCGGTGTCGATCAAAGCGGTGGCGATGATGGTCAGCGATCCGCCTTCCTCGATGTTGCGCGCCGCGCCGAAGAAGCGCTTCGGGCGCTGTAGCGCGTTGGCGTCGACACCGCCCGTGAGCACTTTGCCGGACGACGGCACCACGGTGTTGTAGGCGCGGCCGAGCCGCGTGATCGAGTCAAGCAGGATGACGACGTCGCGTCCGTGCTCGACTAGGCGTTTGGCCTTCTCGATCACCATCTCGGCGACCTGAACATGGCGCACCGCCGGCTCATCGAAGGTCGATGAGATGACCTCGCCTTTGACCGAGCGTTGCATGTCGGTGACTTCTTCCGGCCGCTCGTCGATCAACAACACGATCAGATAGCATTCCGGATGATTGTGGGTGATCGAGTGGGCGATGTTCTGCAACAGCACGGTCTTGCCGGTGCGCGGCGGCGACACGATCAGTGCGCGCTGGCCCTTGCCGACCGGCGCCACGATGTCGATGACACGCGCCGAGAGGTCCTTTTTGGTCGGATCCTCGTATTCCATCTTCAGCCACTCGTCCGGGTAGAGCGGCGTCAGGTTGTCGAAGTTGACCTTGTGGCGCGCTTTTTCCGGGTCTTCGAAGTTGAGCGTGTTGACCTTGAGCAGTGCAAAGTACCGCTCGCCTTCCTTGGGGCTGCGGATATGGCCGTCGATGGTGTCGCCGGTGCGCAGCCCGAAGCGGCGGATTTGCGAGGGCGATACGTAGATGTCGTCCGGGCCGGGCAGGTAATTCGCTTCCGGCGAGCGCAAAAAGCCGAAGCCGTCAGGCAGCACCTCGACCACGCCTTCGCCGATGATATCGGTTTCGCGCGCCGACAATTGCTTGAGGATGCCGAACATCAATTCTTGCTTGCGCATCGTCGAAGCGTTCTCAACCTCAAGTTCTTCGGCGAACGATACGAGCTCAGCCGGAGTCTTGGTTTTTAGTTCTTGGAGTCTCATTTCCCGCATACAGAATGTCCTGTGGAAATTTAAAGCCGGCGACAGATTGAAAGTGAAAGCGTCGCGGGCAGGAGGAGAGAGAGCCGTAGGTCTTGCAAGGCTTAGGGGGCTTGGGGCCCCGGTCCCGATGCATCAACCGGCTCCAGTTGACTGGAGCCGGAACTCGGTTGCATCCGCCTACGTTCCGTGAGGATGCGGCAAACATAGGAAAAGAATGGCTTCTAAGCAAGGGTCCGAAGAATGACCCGGGCACATGTGCACCGTTAACGCGCTCCGTTCAGAACGGCTTGAGCACGACGAGGAGCACAATACCGATCATCAGCACTGTCGGTATCTCATTGATAATCCTATAGAATCGTGCTGTATGCCGGTTCCGGTCGGCAGCGAAATCCTTCCTCCAGCGCGCCGACAGGCCGTGCAGGACCGAGAGCAGCACCACCAGTGCCAGCTTGGCCTGCAGCCACCCCGACGAGAACCAGCCATCGTGAGAATCAGGGCCAAGCCACGCTAGCCACAAGCCCAGCACCCAGGTCGCGATCATCGCCGGATTGATGATGCCGCGCAGGAGCCGACGCTCCATCACCTTGAAGGTCTCCGACTGAACCGAGCCCTTTTCGGCGGCGCAGTGATAAACGAACAGCCGCGGCAGATAGAGCATCCCGGCCATCCAGGCGATGACGGCGATGATGTGGAATGCCTTCAGCCAGTTGTAGAGATCCACTCCGCCTTCTCCATCCGCGCTGTTGTTGGCCTATCCGCGAGGTGACAGGCCGCGGACACGCGCGACCAACTGCTCAACATGCGCGATCGGCGTCTCCGGCAAGACACCATGGCCGAGATTGAAGATAAACGGTCCGCCCGAAAGCGCTTGGAGGATCGCATCGATCGACCGGTCGAGCGCCGCCCCGCCGGCCAATAACACCAGCGGATCGAGATTGCCCTGCACCGGCCGCACCCGCTGAACGACGTCGCGCGCAAAGGCGAGATCCACGGACCAGTCCAATCCGACGGCATCTGTCGCCACGCCGTTGAGATAAGCCTCGAGCTTGGTCCCGGCGCCGCGCGGAAAACCAATAATCTTCGCGTCGGGAATTTCTTTGCGCACGCCCTCGACAACGCGTCGGGTCGGCGCGACGCACCATTTGGCAAATTCATCGGCGGGCAGAATTCCCGCCCAGGTATCGAAAATCTGCACGGCTTCAACGCCGGTGCCAAATTGCCGAACCAGATAAGCGATCGATGCATCGACCAGTATGTCGATCAACCGCGAGAAGCTGTCAGGAAATCGATAGGCAAAGAGCCGCGCCGGATGCTGATCGGCCGTTCCGCCACCGGCTATCATATAGGTTGCCACCGTCCAGGGCGCGCCGCAGAAACCCAGTAATGCCACTCCTGGCGGCAACGCCTGCTTCACCCGGCTAACCGTCTCGTAGACCGCCGCAAGCCGGTTGTGATCGATCTCTTGCGGCAATCGAGCCAACGCGGCCGGATCGGCGAGTGCGTCGAGCTTCGGTCCCTCGCCCTCGATAAAATTCACGGGCTGCCCAAGCGCATAGGGCACCACAAGGATGTCGGAAAACAGGATCGCGGCATCAAATCCGAAACGTCGGATCGGCTGCAAGGTGATCTCGGCCGCCCGCCGCGGATCAAAGCAGAGATCGAGAAAGCCCACCGCCTTCGCCCGGAACGCCCGATACTCCGGAAGATACCGTCCCGCCTGCCGCATGAGCCAGATCGGCGCGATCGGTTCTCGTGCGCCGGCCAGCACCCGAAGGAACGGTTTATTCACGTGCGAAGACGTCACACCCTCTACCCTAATCAAATCAATCTAAGAGAATCTGTTGTAGTGCTTGGTCGGTTGATTGGACTCATACATCTGAACGCACACGCTATCCACGGTCAGCCCACATATACCCAGAGCTATTCTAGTGAACGACGAGCGTTGGAATGCACTGCTCCATGGCTTGTTTTTCGATGGTTTCGACGCTTAACACCGGCACTGTCCACATTTCACCGCTACTCGGTGGCGAGTATGCCTTTCAACTTCGGCGGCGGAGGGATGTGGATGGATTCGCCGCGCTGTGGGCTATTATCCTTGCACGGTGCTCTAAGCCGTGGCCTTCTCCCAAGATGTCGACAGGTTGTTCAATTCGCTCATGACGTCCGCGGCCGGTGTTTTCCACCTGCATCTAATCTCCGATTCCACCGGGGAAACGCTCATTACCGTTTCGCGCGCCGCGGCGGCGCAATACGTCAAGGTCATGCTGGCCGAGCACGTGCACCCGCTGGTGCGAACGGCAAAGCAGCTCGATCGCGTGCTGCGTGACATCGAGGAAACGCCGGGCATCGTCCTCTACACGCTGCTGGACGAGACCTTGGTCGCCAGGCTTGAAGAAAAATGCCGTGAGCTGCGGCTGCCATGCCTCTCGGTGCTCGGCCCCGTGCTGCACCTCTTTCAAGCCTATCTCGGCGCCGAGTCGACCCATAAAATCGGCGCTCAACACACGCTCAACGCCGAATACTTCCGGCGCATCGATGCGCTCAATTACACGATGATGCATGACGACGGTCAGTTGGCCGACGATCTCGAAGACGCCGACGTTTTGCTGATCGGCGTGTCGCGCACGTCAAAGACCCCGACGTCGATCTATCTCGCCAACCGCGGCATCAAGACTGCAAATATTCCGCTGGTGCCGGGCATTCCATTGCGGAGCGGGCTTGAACAACTCAAACACCCGCTGATCGTCGGCTTGTTCGCCAGCCCCGAACGCATTGTGCAAATTCGGCAGAACCGGCTGCTTGGGCTCAAAGCGCACCGCGACGACGACAAATATATCGATCAGCAGTCGGTTGCGGAGGAAATTTCCGCGTCGCGAAGGCTTTGCGCCAAGCATGATTGGCCGGTGATCGACGTGACGCGCCGGTCGATCGAAGAAACTGCCGCGGCGATTGTAGCCCTTCTCAATGAGCGCCGCCGCCAAATGGCGTCTTAAGCTCATGCCGTTGTGGCTTGCTTCCGATCCGCTCCTGTTGGCCTCGCGCAGTGCCGCACGCCGCGCGCTGCTCGAGGCGGCCGGTATTCCGATCGAACTGCACCCGGCCGATCTTGACGAGCGCGCGTTGGAAGTCAGTGTCGCCTCGGAATCGCCGGCGGAGGTCGCCAGCTTCCTAGCCTGGCAGAAGGCCGCCTCCATCGCGCGCTTGCGTCCCGGCCGGCTGGTTTTGGGCGCCGACCAGACTTTGGCGCTTAACTCCGAGCGCTTTTCCAAGCCGATCGACCGTGCGGCCGCTCGCGCGCAGCTTCGAAAGCTCCGCGGCCAGATCCATGAGCTCCATTCGGCGGTCACGTTGGTCAAGGACGAAACCGTGCTGTTCGACCATGTCGATACGGTTTGGCTGACGATGCGGCCATTTTCCGACGAGTTTCTTGAGGCCTATCTCGATAAAGCGGGCGATGCCGCCGCCGCGAGTGTCGGCGCCTACCAGATCGAAGGCCCCGGCATCCAACTTTTTGAGCGCGTCGAGGGCGACTACTTTACGGTCCTTGGTTTGCCGCTCCTGCAAACTCTCGATTTCCTTCGGCGGCAAGGATTGCTCTCGGCATGAGCGGGGAGCGGCCCTTTGTTCTTTGTCTGACCGGCTCGCTCGGCATGGGCAAATCGCGCACCGCGACCTTTTTTGCCGAACAAGGCGTGCCGGTCTACGATTCCGACGCTGCGGTGCACGCGCTCTACGAAGGCGAAGCGGTGCCGCTGATCGAGCGTGCATTTCCTGGAACCACGTCCGCCGGCAAGGTCGACCGCGTCAAGCTTGCGGCACTGGTGCTCGGCGACGAAGCCGCGCTGGCGCGGCTCGAAGCGATCGTGCATCCGCTGGTCGGCAAGCAGCGCGACAAGTTCCTGGCTGAAGCTCGCGCGCGC
Organism: uncultured Hyphomicrobiales bacterium; assembly: GCA_964459765.1. Taxonomy (GTDB): domain Bacteria; phylum Pseudomonadota; class Alphaproteobacteria; order Rhizobiales; family Xanthobacteraceae; genus BOG-931. The sequence continues at coordinate 4,939 of CAYWNY010000222.1, forward strand.
GGCGCGCCAGTGGTGTTGCTCGATGTGCCGCTGCTGTTCGAAACCGGCGGCGAGCGCGGTTGCGACGCGGTGGTCGTGGTTTCGGCGCTGCCCGCGCTGCAGCGGCAGCGCGCCTTCGAGCGGCCGGGCATGACCGAAGACAAATTCGCCGCCATTTTGGCCAAGCAAATGCCGGACGCGGAAAAGCGCAAGCGCGCCGACTTTGTCGTGGATAGTTCCCAATCCTTCGATCATGCCCGTGCGCAGGTACGCGACATCCTGAACCGGGTCGCTAAGATGCGCGGCGAAGCCCAGTGATTCGTGAGGGTTCGTAAGGCGGCAGAAGCCGCCGTCGGCGCGAGAATTCGAATGCGCGAAATCGTCCTGGATACCGAAACAACCGGCCTCGACCCGCTCGACGGCCACCGATTGGTCGAGATCGGCTGCATCGAGCTCATCAACGGCATACCGTCAGGCCAGACGTTCCACCGTTATTTCAATCCCGAGCGCAGCATGCCGGCGGAGGCGTTCGCCGTGCATGGACTGAGCGAGGAATTCCTCAGGGACAAGTTTTTCTTCGCCGAAGCTGCCGACGAACTCGTCGCATTCCTCGGCGAAGCGCCGCTCGTCGCCCACAATGCCAATTTTGATTTCGGCTTCCTTAATGCCGAACTCGAGCGTGCCGGCCGATCACTGCTGTCGCGGGAACGATTGGTCGATACGCTCTTGATCGCGCGCCGCAAACACCCCGGCGGTTCTAACCGGCTCGACGATCTGTGCGCGCGCTACGCAATCGACAATTCGCGCCGCACCA
>CAYWNY010000223.1:0-5613 GCA_964459765.1 uncultured Hyphomicrobiales bacterium
TGGGCATGCGGTGCCGATGTACAAAGATTATGCCGGCGACATTCACAGTTCCGGCGTGCACCTGCTCAACTTGATCAACGAGATCCTCGATTTGTCGCGCATCGAAGCCGGCCGTTACGAGCTCAACGAGGAGGCGGTGTCGCTCGGCCGCGTGGTGGAGGATTGCCACCATCTCCTGAAGCTGCGCGCCGGCAATCGCGGCCTCACCATTCACGAACTCTTCGAGCCCGATATGCCGCGGCTGTGGGCCGACGAACGGGCGGTGCGGCAGATCTGCCTTAACCTGCTCTCCAACGCGATCAAATTCACCCCGCAGGGCGGCGAGATTTGGCTCAAAGTCGGCTGGACCGCCTCCGGCGGGCAATATATGAGCGTCAAGGATACCGGCCCGGGCATTCCCGAAGAAGAGATTCCGGTGGTGCTGGCCTCGTTCGGCCAGGGCTCCAATTCGATCAAATCGGCCGAACAGGGCGCCGGGCTTGGGCTGCCCATCGCCAAGAACCTCATCGATCTGCACGGCGGCACATTCACGCTCAAGTCGAAGCTGCGGATCGGCACCGAAGTGGTCGTCACCTTTCCGCCGGAGCGGGTGATGTCGGCGCTGGCGCCGATTGCCGACGGCGCGTCGGCGCCGACCCAGCCGCGGGCGGAAATATCCGCCTTGTCATCGCTTTCGTCCTCGTCTTCATCCGACGAGTCCACCGACCGCGCGCGCCGCGTGTTATTCGGCACTTAACGCAGCCGACCGGCACTCCTTATATGCAGTTTTCGGGGCGGTAGGGGATGACATCCGTGCGCCAAGGCCTTTTGTGGATCTTGCTGGGCGGCCTGGCGATCGCTGCCATAATCCTGGTCGCAAGCCACGGCGAGGGTATGGTCGGACCGCTGCCGACCGGCGTTTTTGCCGCGCTTGCCTATAAGATCGCGTTGTTGGTGTTTGTCGGCAGCGCCGCGTTGGTCATGTTTCGCGGCCGGGCGAAGCAAGCCCTAACCGCGACGCTGGCGTGGATTGCCATCGCGCTGGTGTTGCTCGTTGGCTATTCGTATCGCTTCGAGTTGCGCAACGTCGCCGACCGCGTATTGGCCGAGCTCATTCCCGGCCATGTTATCGGGCACGGCCGCTCGGTCGAAGTCGCCCGCGCGGCGAACGGCGACTTCGACGTCAGCGCCCAGATCAACGGAGCGCCCGTCGCCATGGTGCTCGACACTGGTGCAAGCTCGGTGGTGCTGACGCGCGAAGACGCCAAAGCCGCAGGCCTGCCGCTCGAGATCCTGTCCTATACCGCCAATATCGATACCGCCAACGGGCGCACGCGAGCGGCCCCGGTAAAGCTCGATCGCGTTGCCGTTGGCGGCTTGGTCGAGCGCTCGGTCGACGCGCTGGTGGCGCAGCCCGGCCAGCTCAAAACTAGCCTGCTCGGCATGAGCTTTCTCAACCGGCTGCAAAGCTGGGAAGTGCGCGGCGATCGGCTGTTGCTGCACGGTTATCCGTAAAACAAGCCGATCAGAAACCGTAACGCCACCAGCTGAAGAAAGCAGCCGAAGGCGAGTTCCATCGTCCGCCGCGACAACCGATGGGCAAAGTGTGCGCCATAGGGCGCCATAAAACTTGCCATGGGCGCCACCACGGCGACGCCTACCAAAGAAACAAAGCCCAACGACAACGGCGGCAGTTCCGCCTGATGCGGCAATCCGGCGAGAATGAAACCGATAGCAGCGGCGATCGAGATCGGCACGGCAATGCCCGACGAAGTCGCGACCGCATGATGGATCGGCTTGCTATAGAGCGTCAGCACGATGGTTGAAACCGCGCCGCCGCTAACGCCCATGAGCGATCCGCACAGACCGATGGCAAAGCCGTAGATCGTCATCGCCGCCCTGCCGGGAAGCTCGCCGCCCAGGTTCCAACGATCACCGGCGAAAAAGAATTTAAACGCGATAAATGTTGCGATCACCACGAATGCCAGCGTCATCACCTTGGCCGGCGCAAATGCGGCGATGACTGCGCTGCAGGCAACTCCGATGACCGCGGGGATCGCCCACTGCCGGATCACGCCGGGGATCACCACGCCCTTGGTCCGATGGGTCAGGTAGGAGCGGACGGTGGTCGGCGCGACAATGGCGATGGACGTGCCAAGGCAAAGTTGCATGCGCACATCTTCCGGCACGCCAAAGATCCGAAAGCCCTCGTAAAGCACCGGGACGATCACCGAGCCGCCGCTGATGCCGAACAAACCAGCGAGGATTCCGGAGATGACACCGCCGACAAGCAACGCCAGCACCAGCCAGAAGATTTCGTTCAGGCCGACACCCAAAATCATCGTTGAGACTTTGCTTCCCGGATGCGCGTTAGGCGGCGATGGCCGCCGGTTCGCGATCCTGCACCAACCCCAGTGCGGCCAGCAACAAATCCGCACCGGCGTCGCTTGCCGGCGCGCCGGCAAGCCGGCGGCGGTAAGCACGCGCGCCGGGCACGGCGCGGAACAAGCCGTGCAGATGGCGCGTCATGGCGTGAAGCCGCGTGCCCCGCGCAAGCTCCCGCTCGATATGAGGGATCAGTGCCAACGCTGCATCTTTCGGCGAGGCAAAGGGAGCTGCCTCACCGAACAGCAGCGGATCCACCGCGAGAAGCCGCCAGGGCTCCTGATACGCCGCCCGCCCCATCATCACGCCGTCAACATGAGCGAGGTGCGCAAGCGCGCTCTCGACATCGCCGACGCCGCCGTTGAGCACGACCGTCAAGCGGGGATGCGCGGCCTTCAACCGGTAGACCCGTCGGTAGTCGAGCGGCGGCACGTCGCGGTTCTCTTTGGGCGACAGCCCTTTTAGCCAGGCTTTGCGGGCATGCACGATGAGCGCGTCGGCGCCGGCCCGCTCGACCGCCAGCGCGATGTGCTCCAGCGCCTGTTCCGGGTCCTGATCGTCCACGCCGATGCGGCACTTTATGGTGACCGGTACAGTCACGGCGGCCTTCATCGCGGCGACGCAGTCACCAACCAGCGCCGGCTCCAGCATCAGGCAGGCGCCGAAGCGGCCGTCTTGCACCCGGTCGGACGGACAGCCGACGTTCAAATTAATCTCGCCGAACCCTGCATCCGCGCCGATGCGCGCGCATTGCGCAAGCGCTCGCGGCTCGCAGCCGCCAAGCTGCAGCGCCAGCGGATGCTCGGCCGGATCGAAGCGCAGCAGCCGCCCGCGATCGCCATGCAGCACCGCACCGGTGGTCAGCATTTCGGTGTACAGCAGCGCACGGCGAGTGAGCAGGCGGTGAAAAAACCGGCAATGCCGGTCGGTCCACTCCATCATCGGAGCGACTGAAAAGCGCCACTGGGCCGTTTTTTGCGATTTTACAGTATTTTCAGGCATTTGCTTATTTTCAGATATATCTCGCGTCGTACCATTTTGGGCTGATTTTGACCCATTATCGCTCCTGTAGTAGGTCGGTCGCGGTACTTTACGCCGCCGCGCTGCGGCCGCGCCGGCGACATGAGGCGCTATGGATGCGGTTCTGGTCATCAACGCCGGGTCTTCCAGTGTCAAGTTTCAAGTCTTCGATGTGTCGGCGCCGCGCGCGCCGCAGCGGCTGATCAAGGGCCAGATTGACGGCATCGGCAGCCGGCCGCATTTACGTGCCGAAGGCAGCGACGGCGCGCCGCTGATCGATAAAGCTTACAATCAGCGGGAGATCGGCGACGTTCCCGCGGCGATCGTCGCCACCGGCGATTGGCTGCGCGAGACGCAGGCCTTCAATTTCGTCGCGGTCGGCCACCGCGTTGTTCACGGCGGTCCCGAATACGATCGACCGATCCTGGTCGACGCGCAGGTGCTCGCGCATCTCGAGCGTTACATTGCGCTCGCGCCGCTGCACCAACCCAACAATCTGGCGTCGATACGTACGATGCTTGCGCGCCGGCCGGATTTGCCGCAGGTCGCCTGCTTCGATACCGCGTTTCATCGCGCGCATAGCGCGGTCGCCGATCACTTCGCGATACCGAAACACTTTTACGCCGAAGGTGTCCGCCGCTACGGCTTCCATGGCCTCTCCTACGAGTACATCGCCGGACGGCTCACCGACCTGGCACGAAAGGTTGCAAATGGCCGCGTGATTGTCGCGCATCTCGGGAGTGGCGCGTCGATGTGCGCACTCTTGGGCGGCAAAAGCATCGAAAGCACGATGGGCTTCACCGCGCTTGACGGACTGCCGATGGGCACGCGGTCGGGACAGATCGATCCCGGCGTCTTGCTGTATTTGCTGACCGAGAAAAGCATGACGGCCGAAGCGCTGCAAAATTTCCTCTACCACGACTGCGGCTTGTTGGGCCTTTCCGGCGTCTCCAACGACATGCGCGAGTTGGAGGCGAGCGGTGCTCAGGGCGCAGCGCTCGCGATCGATTATTTTGTTTATCGCATCGCGCTTTTTGCCGGCATGCTCGCTGCCGCGCTGGGCGGACTGGACGCCTTCGTCTTCACCGCCGGCATCGGCGAAAACTCGGCGCTGATCCGCGCACGCGTTGCGGACAAGCTCGCTTGGCTCGGTGCTAGCCTCGATGTGGACGCCAATATTGCCGCGAAAACGCTTATCTCGCAGCCGCACAGCAAAATCGCTCTCTATGTCGTGCCGACCGACGAAGAATTGATGATCGCACAACATACGATCGCGCTGCTTGAGGCAACATAATCCGTACTACCGCGCTCTTCGAGAAGGCGAACAATGCAAAGTTAATAAAAGGTCTCGATTAGTACAATCAGACCGCTGTTCCGCTTCGGGTCATTTTCGACGAATCAAGAATGTCCGCTCGATGTCCGCTTCTGCAGAGAGCGAACATTCCTCTACATTTGGAATTGTCGGGTCACCTACGGGCGTCAAGCGGCCCGGGTGGCCCGGAGTTCTGCCAGCGCCGCCTTGCCCAAACGGGTAGCCGCGGACATCGTTTCAAAAAATTCAGATTGCAACACCGGCTTGTTCTTTCCGCGCACGTAGATTTCCCATCGCCACGGTTTGGATGGACGTCCTTTGTTTTTAATAGCGAGGCTGTAGTCGTACTCGGCATGCCTGTCGGCGTCGGTATACACATCAATTCCGGGAGGTATCAATTCTGGATGCGATGCCGAGATGTCACTACAAGCCTGCCGAAAGGTTCGAAGAGGCCTTAATAAATACGGGCTGCAAATGACCATGACCGTCCATATAATTGCCGAATTAGTTTCTCGACTAAGCTGATTAAACTGGATCGCCCGCGTCTTTTTGTTTTTGCCGCTCTTCGGCAAGCAGATTAATTACTTTCTGTCGATCTGATTCCTCAGTCACACGCTGTAGAAGTCTACAGTAGCGCTCAACGTTTTGGCGCCGGATGAACCGATCCATGTTGGCCTCCGTCCATCAGCCCCCACGCTTGCACGCTGTCTCAGCCCGAGAAGGTAGTCTGAGCGATTTTGACCACTCAGGCGGTCTGCCTCAATTAAAGAAGCCCACTACCGAGGCGCGCTTTGGGTCACGTGTGGACGGCGCCCTGGCAAGAACTTTCTGACGTTTCTGCAGCATTGGTCGGGTGCGGTCACGTGTCCGGCCTGTTGATGCGGCCGTTGTGGCCGCTGGCCCTAATGCTCTGCGCG
>CAYWNY010000224.1:0-5550 GCA_964459765.1 uncultured Hyphomicrobiales bacterium
CCTCGATCGGCATCGTCATCGGCGCCTCCTGGAACGGCGCCCGCGCCTTTACCGCAACCTCGGGGCCGGGCATCTCACTGATGCAGGAGTTCCTGGGGCTGGCGTATTTCGCGGAAATCCCGGCGGTGATCTTCGACGTGCAGCGTGCCGGGCCATCGACCGGGATGCCGACGCGCACCCAGCAGACCGACATTATCTCCTGCGCCTATGCCTCGCATGGCGACACCAAGCACGTGCTGCTGTTCCCCGAGGATCCTGCCGAGGCGTTCGAGTTCGGCGCCACCGCCTTCGATCTCGCCGACCGCCTGCAGACCCCGATCTTCGTCATGCTCGACCTCGACATCGGCATGAACCATCGCTTGTCGAAGCCGCTGACCTGGGACGATGCCCGCAAGTTCGACCGCGGCAAGATCATGACAGCGACCGCACTCGAAGCCGGCGCCGATTTCGGCCGCTATCTCGACGTCGACGGCGACGGCATTCCCTACCGCACGCTTCCGGGCACGCACCCGACCAAGGGCTCGTTCTTCACCCGGGGCACGTCTCGTGACAGGTATGCGCGCTACACCGAGGAAGGCCCGGCCTACGCCGACAACATGCAGCGGCTCCTGCGCAAGTTCGAGACCGCCAAGGATCTGGTGCCGCGGCCGTTGCAGGCGGATTGCAAAAAAGCGACGAAATACGGCGTGATCTATTTCGGCTCGACGTCGCCGGCCATGGACGAGGCGATCGAAATTCTCGAAGCGGATGGCCACGCGCTTGATCGGCTTCGGGTGCGCGCCTTCCCGTTCCATTCCAGCGTGACGAGCTTCATCGGCGAACACGATTTTATCTTCGTCGTCGAGCAGAACCGCGATGCGCAGTTGCGCTCGCTGATCGTCAACGAATGCAACGTCGATCCGGTGCGGCTCGTTCCGGTGCTGCACTACGACGGCACGCCGATCACCGCGCGCTTCATCGCCGGCGCCATCGCCGACCGGCTCGACGCGCTCAAAGTGACGCCGCTGCGCAAGGGAAAGGTTGTGTCATGACCTATCTCGCCAAGCCGAAATTCCACCATCCCGATCTGCCGAAGAACGAGCTCGGCTTCACCCATCGCGACTATGAGGGCGCGGTGTCGACGTTGTGCGCCGGCTGCGGCCACGACTCGATTTCATCCTCGATCATCGAAGCCTGCTTCGAGCTCTCCATCGCGCCGCACCGGGTGGCGAAACTCTCCGGCATCGGCTGCTCATCGAAGACGCCGACCTATTTCCTCGGCAACTCGCACGGCTTCAATTCGGTGCACGGCCGCATGCCGTCGGTCTTGACCGGCGCCAACCTCGCCAACCGCGATCTGTTTTATCTCGGCGTGTCCGGCGACGGCGATTCCGCCTCGATCGGCTTCGGCCAGTTCGCCCACGCCATCCGCCGCGGCGTCGATATGGTCTATATCGTCGAGAACAACGGCGTTTACGGCCTGACCAAGGGGCAGTTCTCGGCCACCGCCGATCCCGGCTCGAAGTCCAAGCGCGGCGTGGTCAATACCGATACCGCGATCGACATGGTGGCGATCGCGCTGCAGCTCGGCGCGACGTTCGTCGCCCGCTCGTTCTCCGGTGACAAAAAGCAGCTCACTCCGCTGATCAAGGCGGCGATCGAGCACAAGGGCGCCGCCTTCATCGACGTGATCTCGCCCTGCGTTGCCTTCAACAATCACGCGGGCTCCACCAAGAGCTTCGATTACGTGCGCGAGCACAACGAATCGGTGAACCGGCTCGATTTCATTTCCGGCCGCGCACCGATCAAGGTGGATTACGAGCCGGGCAGCGTCGAGCTCGTGATGCAGCACGACGGCTCGACGCTCGCGCTGCGCAAGCTCGATGCCGACTATGACGTGCACGACCGGCTGGCGGCGATGACCTTCCAGCAGCTTCATGCCGCCAAGGGGCAGATCGTGACCGGGCTGCTATACGTCGCCGCCGAGGCCGAGGATTTGCACGGCAATCTCAACACGGTGGAAGCACCGCTCAACACGCTTTCCGAAAAAGAGCTCTGCCCCGGCTCGGCGGTGCTGGACAAGTTCAACGCTTCTTTACGCTGAACTCTCTCAGCCGATCGCCAAAATTTCACCTCTCCCCCCGGGAAGAGGTGAAGAGGAAAGGGGCGACTTGCAGAATCACTCCTCTGGCGCGTCGACGATCGGGTCGTAGCGCGCGGCGTCCAGCCCGAGCAGGTTCCACGATTGCTGCACGTGCGGCGGCAACGGCGCGGTGGCGTCGATGATCCCGCCGCGCGGATGAGGCACCACGATGCGGCGAGCGAGCAGATGCAATTTGTTCTGCATGCCACCCGGCAATTGCCAGTTCTCCAGCGAAAAATATTTCGGATCGCCGACGATCGGATGGCCGATGTGCGCCATATGCGCGCGCAATTGATGGGTGCGGCCGGTGACCGGCTTGAGCGACAGCCAAGATAACAGCGGCCCCGACGTTTCCACCACCGCGTAATAGGTCACGGCGTGGCTTGCGCCTTTTTCGCCGTGGCGGGCGATGCGCATGAACGATTCTTCCTCGCGCTCTTCCTTGGCGAGAAAAGTCGAGATGCGGCCCTGCTGCACCTTTGGCACGCCGGCGACCAGCGCCCAGTAGATTTTGCGCGCCGAGCGCGAGCGGAAAGTTTTCGAAAGCGCCGCGGCGGCAAAGCGGGTCTTGGCGACCAAAAGACAGCCGGCGGTGTCCTTGTCGAGCCGATGAACGAGCCGCGGCCGCTGGCCGTGCGCATCGCGCAAGACCTCGAGCATGCCGTCGAGGTGGCGCGTGGTGCCGGAGCCGCCCTGCACGCTGAGCCCCATCGGCTTGTTGAACACGAGCACATCGGCGTCTTCGTAGAGCGTGATGGATTTGAGAAACGCGCGGGTCTTGTCGTCGGCTTCGTTGCCGCTCGCGCGGGGCGTCGGCGGCTCGAGCCGGAGCGGCGGAATGCGCACGGTCTGACCGGCTTCGAGACGGTTCTTCGGCTGCGTGCGCTTGCCGTTGACGCGCAGTTCGCCCTTACGGATCACGCGCTGGATATGGGAGAAGCTCAGGCCCGGGAATTTAGCTTCCAGGAACCGATCGACGCGCATGCCGGCTTCGTCGTCGGTGACCGCAACGTTTTGGACCGTTGTCGGCATTGTCGGCGGCGCGACGGGTTTCTTTTCGCCCTCACCCTGAGGTGCCCGCCGCAGGCGGGCCTCGAAGGACGGGCGATCTCGGCCGTCGCCCTTCGAGGGCCGCTTCGCGGCCGCCTCAGGGTGAGGGGTCGCTTTAGGTAGCCGAAACCCCTCACCCGGCGCGCGCTTGCCGCGCTCGCCACCCTCTCCCGCAAGGGGAGAGGGAAACTTCCGGCGATGCCGGCGGGGGTGCCGCGGCCCGCGCGAACCTCTCACGATTGGCCCCGCTCTTTGCGCAGCTTGGCCCAGTAATCCAGGCGCTTTCTGATCTCGCGCTCAAAGCCGCGCTCGGGCGGATCGTAGAAGGTCTGCCGGCCGAGGCTTTCCGGGAAATAATCCTGGCCGGAGAAGGCGTCTTCGGCGCCGTGGTCGTATTCGTAACCCGCGCCATAGCCTTCGCTCTTCATCAGCTTGGTCGGCGCGTTGAGGATATGCTTGGGCGGCAACAGCGAGCCCGCTTCCTTCGCCGTGCGCATGGCGGCGCCGAACGCCATGTAAGTCGCGTTCGATTTCGGCGCCGTCGCGATGTAGATCACCGCTTCCGCCAAGGCCAGTTCGCCTTCGGGCGAGCCCAAGAAGTCGTAGGCCTCTTTGGCCGCATTGGCGACGACGAGCGCCTGCGGATCGGCAAGCCCAATATCCTCCACCGCCATGCGCACGATGCGGCGCGCCAGATACAGCGGGTCCTCGCCGGCATCGAGCATACGCGCAAGATAATAGAGCGCCGCGTCCGCGTCCGAGCCGCGCACCGATTTATGCAGCGCGCTGATCAGGTTGTAGTGGCCGTCCTGCTTTTTGTCGTAGATCGGGGCGCGGCGCTGCACCACCTCCTGCAGCGCGGCAGCATCGAACGTCTCGCCGGCGCGTGCCGCCCGCCAGACCTCTTCCACTAACGTGAGCGCGGCGCGGCCGTCGCCGTCCGCCATGCGAATAAGCGACGCGCGCGCTTCCCCGTCGAGCGGCAGCTTTTTGCCTTCGACCGCCTCGGCGCGTTCGAGCAGCTTCCCGATGGCTGCCGCTTCGAGCGGCTTGAACACCAGGACGCGCGCGCGTGAAAGGAGCGGCGCGATCAGCTCGAACGACGGATTTTCGGTGGTCGCGCCGACCAAGACCACGGTGCCGTCCTCGACCACCGGCAGAAACGAATCCTGCTGCGCCCGGTTGAAGCGATGGATTTCATCGACGAACAGCAGCGTGCCCTGCCCGGTCTCGCGCCGGGCGCGGGCCGCCTCGAACACCTTTTTCAGGTCGGCGACACCGGAAAAGATCGCGGAGATCTGCTCGAAATGCAGCTCGGTGGCGTCCGCGAGCAACCGCGCCACCGTGGTCTTGCCAGTGCCGGGCGGGCCCCAGAAGATGAGCGAGCCGAGCGAGCGCGTCTCCAGCATCCTTGTGAGAATGCCGTCGGGGCCGAGCAGGTGATCCTGGCCGACCACGTCGGCGAGCTTGTCAGGGCGAAGCTTATCCGCGAGCGGGCGCGGCGCGTCATGCTCGAGGCCGGCGGCCGCGAACAAAGTGGGCGAATTTTTCTTCGGGCGTGAACTCATTCATCCACTGAAGGTGACCGATATCTGCTGGCCGCCGCGATTGATGGTGATGCGCCAGAGCCGGCTGGTGCCGCGCGTGACGCGGTCGAGGTCGGTGGATTTTTCAATTTTTTGATTGTTGACCGACACCACGATGTCGCCTTTCTGGAAGCCAACCGATTGGGCGGTCGAGCCGTCGGCGACGCCGACGATGACCACGCCCTGCGCCTGCGGATCGAGGCGCAAATCTTCCGCCAGCGCCGGCGACAGGTTGGCCGCGGTCGCGCCGGTGAACGGCGAGCGGCCGCGGATCTCGACTTCCTCGCGCGGCGTCTCCGGCGCGCTCTGCAAGGCGACGGTCACGGCGGATTCGCGACCTTGGCGCAATAGCCCGATCTGGGCGCTGCCGCCGAGCGGCTTGGTGGCGAAGCGATAGTCGAAAGAATTCGGATCCTCGACGACGGTGCCGTCGACGCTGACGAGCACATCGCCGGTCTTGATGCCGCCGCGCGCCGCCGGACCGTTGGCGGCGACGTTGGCGACGAGTGCGCCGCTCGGGCGTTTCAGCCCCAGGCTTTCGGCGATTTCCGCCGTCACTTCCTGCAATTTGGCGCCCAGCCACGGCCGCTTGACCGCGGCGCTGCCGCCCTTGGCCGAGGCGACGACTACGCGCACCATGTTGGCTGGAATCGCAAAGCCGATGCCCTGCGATCCGCCGGAGCGCGAATAGATCGCGGTGTTGATGCCGACGAGCCGGCCGTTGAGATCGACCAGCGCGCCGCCGGAATTGCCGGGATTGATGGCGGCGTCGGTCTGGATGAAGAACTGATA
>CAYWNY010000225.1:0-5488 GCA_964459765.1 uncultured Hyphomicrobiales bacterium
CCGCGCCCGGCAGCCGCGTGTTCTGCCGCATCCTCTCCGACTGCGTCGGGGCGGAGTGGCCGCTGTCGCGCAAATTCGGCTGCGAGCCGGCCATGGCGGTCGACGTGCTCGAACACGCCCATCGCCTCGGCCTCGAAGCCTATGGCATCTCGTTCCACGTCGGTTCGCAGCAGCGCAACCCGCATGCCTGGGACCGGGCGCTGGCCTCCGCGGCGGCGGTGTTCCGCGACTGCGGCGATCGGGGCATGAACCTGTCGATGGTCAACTTGGGCGGCGGCTTCCCGACCAAGTACCTCAAGAACGTGCCGACGGTGAAAGCCTATGGCGCGGCGATCTTCCGTGCGCTGCGGCGCCATTTCGGCAACCGCATCCCGGAGACCATCATCGAACCGGGCCGCGGCATGGTCGGCAATGCCGGCGTGATCGAGGCCGAAGTCGTGCTCGTCTCGAAGAAGAGCGAGAACGACGACGTGCGCTGGGTCTATCTCGACATCGGCAAATTCGGCGGCTTGGCCGAAACCATGGACGAGTCGATCCGCTACCCGATCCGCACCCCGCGCGACGGCCGTGACGCGGAGCTCGCTCCGTGCGTGCTTGCCGGTCCGACCTGCGACTCGGCGGACGTGCTGTACGAGAAAGTGCCGTATCCCCTACCGATCAGCCTCGAAATCGGCGACAAAGTGCTGATCGAGGGAACCGGCGCCTATACGGCAACTTACTCGTCGGTGGCGTTCAACGGCTTCGCGCCGTTGCAGACCTTCCACATTTAAGTGGCCGCGTTTGACTCGCCAGGAGCCGGTCTTAGGCCGGCTCCCATCATCAATCCTGCTCGCACCGACATAGCCGCGGGAAGCGGAAGGAGTGGGTCATGGTGACGATCCGCAACGAAACATTTGCCGACATCGAAGCGCGCGACGACTTGCTCGATCGCGTTTGGGGTCCGGTGCGGTTTCAAAAGACCGCGGAGCGGCTGCGCGAAGGCCGTTACCCCGCCGACAAGCTCTCATTCGTGGCCGAGGACGACGGCACCGTCGTCGGTACGGTCAGTCTTTGGCACGTCTGCGCCGGGCCCGGCCGGCCCGCTTTGCTGCTCGGCCCGCTCGCAGTCGAAGACGCGCAGCGTGGCCGCGGTATCGGCGGCGCGCTGATGCGGCACGCCGTGGCGGCGGCGCGCCGGCGCAACCATCGCGCGATGATTTTGGTCGGCGATGCCGCGTATTACGAACGCTTCGGCTTTTCCGCCGAGAAAACCGGCGCGTTGTGGCTGCCGGGACCCTACGAGCGGGACCGCCTACTTGGCTGCGAATTGCGATCCGACGCGCTATCCGGCGCGCGCGGCCTCGTCAGCGCAACCGGCCGCACCGCGCCGTCGGCGAGCCTCGACACGCTGATCGCGCACCTCGGACGTACCGACGCGCGTCACGCAGCTTGACTATCATCCGAACATTGGGAACGACGACATGAACGCCATGACCAAAACCGCCACCGCCTGGCCGCTGCACGCCCGCTTCGACGGACCGATTGTGATGATCGGTTTCGGCTCGATCGGCCGCGGCACGCTGCCGCTGATCGAGCGCCATATCGCGTTCGACCGTAACAAGTTCGTCGTGATCGCGCCGGACGACGAAGATCGCCGCCTCGTCGACGAGCGCAAGCTCGCCTTCATCCATCAAGCGATCAACCGCGACAATTACCGCGAGGTGCTCGGCCCGCTGCTCACCGCCGGACTTGGCCGCGGCATGATCGTCAACCTTTCGGTCGACACCTCGTCGGTCGAGCTGATGGCGTTCGCCAAGGACATCGACGCCTTCTACATCGACACCGTGATCGAGCCGTGGCCGGGCCTTTACACCGACCGCAACCTGTCGATCTCGCAGCGTTCAAACTATGCATTGCGCGAAAGCCTCCTCGAGCTACGCCGCCGCCGGCCGGGCGGCGTCACCGCGGTGAACTGCTGCGGCGCCAACCCGGGCATGGTGTCGTGGATGGTCAAGCAGGCGCTGCTCGACGTCGCCGCCGAAATCGGCCTCTCCTTCGACGAGCCGAAGACGCGCGAGGACTGGGCGCGGCTGATGCAGCGTGCCGGCGTCAAGGGCGTCCACATCGCCGAGCGCGACACCCAGCGTGCGCGCGCTCCGAAGCCGCGCGGCTGGTTCGTCAATACCTGGTCGGTCGAGGGCTTCTGCTCGGAGGGCCTACAGCCGGCCGAGCTCGGCTGGGGCACGCACGAGAAGATAATGCCGGCGAACGGGCGCAAGCACGACTTCGGCTGCCAGGCCGCCATCTACCTGACCCAGCCCGGCGCCGGGACGCGGGTACGCTCCTGGACGCCGACCGCGCAGGCGCAGCACGCCTTCCTGATCACGCACAACGAGTCGATCTCAATCGCCGACTATTTCACGCTGCGCGAGGGCGACGAGGTGCTCTTTCGGCCGACCTGCCACTACGCCTATCACCCTTGCGACGACGCGGTGCTGTCGCTGCACGAAATGGCGGGCGCGGCCTGGCAAATGCCGGCCGACTGGAAAATCCTCGGTGAGCAGGAGATCGTCGACGGCATCGACGAACTCGGCGTGCTGCTCTATGGCCATGCCAGGAATGCCTATTGGTACGGCTCGCAGCTTTCCGTCGAAGAGACTCGGGCGCTTGCGCCCTACCAGAACGCCACCGGCATGCAGGTCACCTCAGCGGTGCTTGCCGGCATCGTGTGGATGCTGGAGAATCCCGACCGCGGCATCGTCGAGGCCGATGAGATGGATTTCCGGCGTTGTCTGGAAATCCAGCGGCCCTATCTCGGCCCGGTGGTGGGGCGCTATACGGATTGGACGCCGGTCGACAACCGCGGGATTTTGTTCCCTGAAAGCGTCGACCGTGACGACCCGTGGCAGTTCAGCAACGTGCTGGTGCGCGCCTAAAGCAAAACCGGCGCGCGGTTCGCAAGCGCCGCGCGCCTGTAGCTTTCAGTGATTGCCGATCGCGCTCTCGATCCGCCGGTCCGGAACGAGCCACATCACCGCGACCAGCGCGTAAAGGGCGATCGACGCCCACGGTACGAAAAACGCCAGCACAATTCCCGCGATATAAAAGAGCGGCGAGATTTTGCCTTTGACGTCACGGCCGAGCGCCTTGGCCAGCACGGAATGCACGCCCTGCTGATGAATGATCGCCATCTGCAGGAGGTAATATGCGATGGCAGACATCAACAACGCCGCGCCGTAGGTCGCGGTCGGCAACGGCGCGATCAGATTTTCGCCCAACCAGGCGGTGGCGACGGGAACGAGCGAAAGGCAGAACAACAGAAAGGAATTCGCCCACAGAATAAGGCCATCGACGCGTTCGCATGCATACAGAAGATGGTGGTGGTTGTTCCAGTAAATGGCGAGATAGACAAAACTCAAGACATAGGCGGCGAAGTTCGGCGCCACCGACGCCAAGGCCGCCCAGAGTCCGCACCGTGCGGCACATGCAGTTCCAGCACCATGATGGTGATGATGATGGCAATGACGCCGTCGCTTAACGTGGCGAGACGTTCTCTTCCCATTGGAACGGTCCTGGGCGGTGCTTACCTTAGGGGCGACGATAACGACTGCCGATGAAGCGTTGACGTTGACGGCGTTACCCTACCGCGTTCCGCCCCTTGACGCTGTCCCACCACGGGCAAACGCCGGACATGACCTCGAAATTGCCGTCCATCACCTGCACCGGCCGGCGAAAACCGTCGGCCGCGTTCTTCATGCGCAGCGCCCGCGCTTTGCTCCGATCTTCCGCCGACAGCCAGCTGCGGTCGTGGCCCCACATGCTCGGCCCTTCCTTGCGCTCATAGGCCTGCCAGGTATCGACATCGATCAGGCGTCCGCCCCAGCCATATTCGACCATGAACGCCGACGGCGTGTTTGAGTAAAACGACGTGAGAAAATCGCTGGTATGGCGGCCGAGCGTCACGCCGACGCGGTCTTCGTTCAACGCGATATCGTAGCCCTGTCCGACATCGTCGAAGCTGAACAATTCCATCATCAAGTGATGGACCGCGTTCTTGCCGATTTGCACGAAGGCGATGCTGTGGTGGCGCCGGTTGACGTGAAAGAAACGGGCAGTGAACGGATAAGAATAATAGTCGGTGAGCCGGAAACCGAGCATGTCGTGATAGAATGCCGTCATCTGCTCCATGGTCGCCGCGGTATCGACGTTGAGCACGACGTGGCCGAGCCCGAGCGCACCGGTGCGGAAACCGGAAATCGACCGTCCGGGCTTGAACGGTGCCGCCGCGCTTTCGGCGCCGTGAAAAATCTCAAGCCGATAGCCCCGCGGGTCGGCGAGCACGATCAAATCCTTGACGTGGCGCTCGTCAGCGAGCGCTTTTGTTCCCGCCGCGACTTTGATCTGCGCGTTGTCGAGTTTTGCAGCAAGCGCTTGCAGCGCGCGCGCGTCGGCGGCCTCCCAACCGAAAAAGCCTATGCCCTCGCCACCGTCCGCATCGACGATGATGCGCTGCTTGCGATCGTCCATACGAAAGGCGAGCGTGGAGCGCGATTTATCGATGCGCTGCAGCCCAAGGAGCCCGCTGCCATAACTCGCCCAATCGCCCAAATCCTTGGCGCGCACTCCCACATATCCGAGAGCCTGCGGAGCAATCGCTGCGTCCATGGCGGATCCTCGTTGTCGATATTTGCCAACATTTTACACCGGTGGCATGAGGGTTGAAACCGTTGAAAAAGGCAAATGACCCATGCAGGCGCGTACCAAGCCGCCGTTTCGTGCCGACCATGTCGGCAGCTTGATCAGGCCGGAGGCGCTCATCAAAGCGCGCGTGGCCGCCGACAAAGGGGGGATCGCCGTCGCCGATCTGGCGCAGATCCAGCACGACGCCATTCGCGACGTGGTGCGTATGCAGGAGGGGTTGGGGCTGAACGTTGCAACCGACGGTGAATATAACCGCGGCGCCTGGCAGCGGGATTTTCTGTTGAAGTTAGCCAATGTGCGACAGAC
Source organism: uncultured Hyphomicrobiales bacterium (assembly GCA_964459765.1). Classification (GTDB taxonomy): domain Bacteria; phylum Pseudomonadota; class Alphaproteobacteria; order Rhizobiales; family Xanthobacteraceae; genus BOG-931. The sequence goes on from CAYWNY010000225.1 coordinate 4,987, forward strand.
CGACGCGAAACTGACAGTGCGGTTTCATTCCGCTGCCGGTACACGCGATCACTCACCGCCGACGCTGCAGATGACCGGCAAATTGTCGCGGCCGCGCGGCATCTTTGTCGAGGACTTCAAATTCCTCGCATCTGTTACGCACGCCACGCCGAAGACCACCATTCCGTCGCCGACCACCATGCATTTCCGTGGCGGCCGCGACGCCATCGACGCCAAAGCCTATCCGGATTTAGGCGAGTTCTACGACGATCTGGCGCGCGTCTACCGCGAAGAGATCCGCGATCTCGCGAACGCCGGCTGCCGTTATTTGCAGATCGACGAAGTCAATCTCGCTTATCTGTGCGACCCCGATTTGCGTGCGCAAGTGCGCAACATCGGCGAGCACCCGGACACGCTGCCGAAGACTTACGCCAAGCTTCTCAATGACACGCTCGCCGGCAAGCCCGCCGACATGGTTGTGTGCATGCATTTGTGCCGCGGCAATTTCGCCGGCGCCTGGGTC
>CAYWNY010000226.1:0-5486 GCA_964459765.1 uncultured Hyphomicrobiales bacterium
CCGAAGACGGATCGCCGCGGAAATCGGCGCCCATCTTGTCGACCTCGTCGAGCAGGAACAACGGATTCGAGGTCTTTGCCTTGCGCATCGACTGGATGATCTTGCCGGGCATCGAGCCGATATAGGTTCGCCGATGGCCGCGGATCTCCGCCTCGTCGCGCACGCCGCCGAGCGAGACGCGCACGAATTCGCGTCCCGTCGCCTTGGCGATCGATTTGCCGAGCGAAGTCTTGCCGACGCCGGGCGGTCCGACCAGGCACAGGATCGGTCCGGTCAGCTTATTGGCGCGCTGCTGCACCGCCAGGTATTCGACGATGCGCTCCTTGACCTTCTCAAGACCGAAATGGTCAGCCTCGAGGATCTGCTCGGCAAGCGTAAGGTCCTTCTTGACCTTGGATTTCTTGTTCCATGGAATCGACAACAGCCAATCGAGATAGTTGCGCACGACGGTGGCTTCGGCCGACATCGGCGACATCTGCCGCAGCTTCTTGAGCTCGTGCTGCGCCTTCTCGCGCGCCTCTTTGGAAAGCTTGGTGCGCTTGATCTTCTCGTCGAGCTCGGCGAGTTCGTCCTTGCCGTCTTCGTCGCCCAGCTCTTTCTGGATCGCCTTCATCTGCTCGTTGAGGTAATATTCGCGCTGCGTCTTCTCCATCTGGCGCTTGACGCGGGTGCGGATGCGCTTCTCAACCTGCAGCACCGAGATTTCACTCTCCATCAGGCCGAGCACCTTTTCCAGGCGCTCGGTGACGCTCGGCGTTTCCAGGATCAGCTGCTTGTCGGCAATCTTGACGGCAAGATGCGAAGCGACGGTGTCGGCGAGTTTGGCGTAATCCTCGATCTGCTGGACAACGCCGACGACTTCCGGCGACACCTTCTTGTTGAGCTTCACGTAGCCTTCGAATTCGTTGACCACCGAGCGGGCCAAGGCTTCGGCTTCGACCTGATCGCCCGACGAATCGCCAATCACCTCCGCATCGGCTTCGTAATAGTCTTCACGGTCGGTATAGCGGCGCACCTGCGCGCGCGCGGCGCCTTCCACCAGCACCTTGACGGTGCCGTCCGGCAATTTCAGGAGCTGCAACACGCTCGCCAGCGTGCCAATGCCGTAAATCGCGTCCGTCGCCGGATCGTCGTCCGAAGCGTTCTTCTGTGTCGCCAAAAGGATGAAGGTATCCGAACGCATCACCTCTTCGAGCGCCTTGATCGACTTTTCACGGCCGACGAACAGCGGCACGATCATGTGCGGGAACACAACGATGTCCCGCAACGGCAACACGGGATACGCCCTGCTCTCACCCGTCAACAGCGGTGGCTTCGGTTTGGCGGCACTCGTCATGGCCCCATTTCCTTGTTGTTGTGCACATCACCCGCGGCCCGCAGGATGCGCTGCCGCAAGAGACTGCCGTGAAGCCGGGAGGGTTTGCGCACCTTGGCCGGTTCGCACCCGAAGGGCGGGCGTTAAACCCTGCCCGGAGTAGTACGCGACCGTTCCGTTGAGCCGCTCAATATAGGTGGCGTCGCGCTGCCGGAGTGTCAAGAAACCGTAGTTTTTCGAGAGAAAACCGCCACCCTCGAAGCCGGGATCGGCCGCTTCGCCCGAATCGGCGATTTTCGATCCCGGCACCGTTTAGGCGCTCGCACCGCCGGCATCGCTCGCGCGATCGGAACGGTCGGCGTAGATATAGAGCGGCCGTGCACTGCCCTCGACCACTTCGCGGGAGATGACAACCTCTTCGACGCCTTCGAGGCTCGGCAGGTCGAACATGGTGTCGAGCAAAATGCTCTCCATGATCGAACGCAAGCCGCGGGCGCCGGTTTTGCGGTCGATCGCCTTGCGCGCGATCGCCGACAGCGCTTCATCGGCGAGCGTCAGATCAACGGTCTCCATCTCGAACATGCGCTGATATTGCTTGACCAGCGCGTTCTTCGGCTCGGTGAGGATGCGCTTTAGCGAAGGCTCGTCGAGGTCCTCAAGCGTCGCCACCACCGGGAGCCGGCCGACGAATTCCGGGATCAAACCGTATTTTAGCAAATCCTCGGGCTCGACCTCACGGAAAATCTCGCCCTGCTTGCGGTCTTCCGGCGCCAGCACCTTGGCCCCAAACCCGATCGAGGTCGAACGGCCGCGTGACGAAATGATCTTTTCCAGGCCGGCGAAGGCGCCGCCGCAGACGAACAGGATATTGGTGGTGTCGACTTGGAGGAATTCCTGCTGCGGATGCTTGCGGCCGCCCTGCGGCGGGACGCTGGCGATCGTGCCTTCCATGATCTTGAGCAGCGCTTGCTGCACGCCCTCGCCCGACACGTCGCGAGTGATCGACGGATTGTCGGATTTGCGCGAAATTTTGTCGATCTCGTCGATGTAGACAATGCCGCGTTGTGCGCGCTCGACGTTGTAGTCGGCCGACTGCAGGAGCTTCAGAATGATGTTCTCGACGTCCTCGCCGACGTAGCCCGCTTCGGTCAGCGTGGTGGCGTCAGCCATGGTGAAGGGCACGTCGAGGATGCGCGCCAGCGTCTGCGCCAAGAGCGTCTTGCCCGAGCCGGTCGGCCCGATCAGCAGAATGTTAGACTTGGCGAGTTCGACGTCGTTGTGCTTGCTCTGGTGATTGAGCCGCTTGTAGTGGTTGTGAACGGCGACCGAGAGCACCTTTTTGGCGTGGTCCTGACCGATCACGTAATCGTCGAGCACTTTGCGGATTTCGCGCGGCGTCGGGATGCCGTCGCGCGACTTCACCAGCGAGGATTTGTTCTCCTCGCGGATGATGTCCATGCACAGTTCGACGCATTCGTCGCAAATGAAGACGGTCGGCCCGGCAATGAGCTTGCGCACCTCGTGCTGGCTCTTGCCGCAGAACGAGCAATATAGCGTGTTCTTGGAATCGCCGCCGCCGACCTTGCTCATTCCCTGCTCCGTCCTCTCCTCGAGGGACCGCGTAGCTTATGCGTAAGCGGACTAAAAAACTGTAGCACCTTCCGCGCTCTGCGCCTTACCGAGACGTTACTGTGACAGTCCCCAGTCACGTCCCACAAGCCTGTATGCTAATGATGTGCCAATCAAGAATCCATTAACGATAACACGACTTTGATCCGGTGTGCTTTTCGAAGCACACCGCGGAACTTTCCCCTCGGGGCCGCTGGAAACTAGGCTGGGCGCCGATTCGACAGGCTTTCGCACTCATACCTTGGCCAGGACTGGCTGCTCAGTCTTGAGGCCCGGTTCCTCCGGCCGCTTCTCAAGCACCTTGTCGATAAGGCCGAAATCCCTCGCCATTTCGGAGGTCAGAAACATATCGCGCTCTAACGCGTCCTCGATCTTCTTCAATGGCTGGCCGGTATGGCGCACGTAGATCTCATTCAACCGCCGCTTTAAGTTCAGGATCTCCTGGGCGTGCAGCATGATGTCGGTCGCCTGGCCCTGGAATCCGCCGGACGGCTGGTGGACCATGATGCGCGCGTTCGGCAGCGCAAAGCGCAGATCCTTGGCGCCGGCAGCAAGGAGCAGCGAAGCCATCGACGCCGCCTGCCCGGTACACAGCGTCGAAACCGGCGGGCGGATGAACTGCATGGTGTCATAAACCGCCAGGCCTGAGGTCACGATGCCCCCCGGCGAGTTGATGTACATGGAGATTTCTTTTTTCGGGTTCTCCGCCTCCAGGAACAGGAGCTGCGCAACGACCAGCGATGCCATCCCATCCTCGATCGGGCCGGTGATGAAGATGATCCGCTCCTTGAGTAGCCGCGAATAGATGTCGTAGGCGCGCTCGCCGCGGTTGGTTTGCTCGACCACCATCGGAACGAGGTAGTTCATGTGTGTATCGTTCGGGTCGCGCATGGTTCACCTATTGCTCGAACTCGACGTGGCGTCTCGGCTGGCAGTGTGGCTGAGTCGGCTTACGCTGTCGAAACTGCCAGGCCATATGGCCGCAAAAAACCACTACGTAACTGTGGCAGATATGTGCGCAACGTCCCGCCACAAGACGCTGAGTCATTCCAGCCGGGGCCCGTCACTCTTCCTCTTCCTTGAACAGCTCGTCCCGCGATACCGGCTTGTCGGTCACCTGGGCAAGCTCGATCAGGAAGTCGACCACCTTCTCCTCGAACAACGGCGCCCGCAAGGCGTTAAGCGCCTCGGGATTCTTCTGGTAATATTCGAAGATCTGCCGCTCCTGCCCGGGAAATTGCCGCACCTGCTCCATCACCGCAGCGCGCAGCTGCTCCTCGGTGACCTTGATATTGTTCTTTTCGCCGATCTCGGCGATGACCAGACCGAGCCGCACCCGCCGCTCGGCGATACCGCGATATTCCTCGCGCGCCTTCTCTTCGGTCGTATTTTCGTCGGCGAAGGTGCGGTTCTCGCGCTTGAGATCGTTCTCGACCTGCGCCCAGATATTGTTGAATTCCTGCCCGACGAGGCTCGGCGGCGGCTCGAATTTGTGCTGCGCATCGAGCTGATCGAGCAGCGCGCGCTTGAGCTTCTGGCGCGAGGCGGCATTATGCTCGCGGGTGATGCGCTCTTTCACGGCGTCCTTGAGCTTGGCGAGCGACTCCAAGCCGAGAGTTTGCGCGAAGGCGTCATCGATGGTCACGGTGCCCGGCGTTTCCACCGCCTTGACAGTGACGGCAAAGGTCGCGGTTTTGCCGACGAGATGGGTCGCCCGATAATCGTCGGGAAATTTAATGTCGAAGGTTTTGCTGTCGCCGGCCTTGAGGCCGGCAAGGTGGTCCTCGAAGCCCGGAATGAATTGACCCGAGCCGAGCACGAGCGGCACGTCGTCGCCCTTGCCGCCTTCGAACGGCGTCCCCTCGAACGATCCTTCAAATCCGATTGTGACCCGATCGCCGTTAGCCGCGCCTTCCGCTTTGGCGATGAACGGCCGGTTCTGCTCGGCAAGCGACTGCAATGCCTGATCGATTTCCTCGTCGCTGACTTCGGCGACTTGGCGGGTCAGATCGAGCGCCTTGAAGTCGGCAAGCGCGATCGTCGGTACGATCTCCATTTCGACCGTGTAAGCGAGATCGGACTTGCCCTCGATCACGCTCTCGACCGCGGCTTGGTCGGTTGGCAGCACCACCTTGGGCTGGATGGCGAGCTTGAATTTGCGGTCGGCGACGATCTTGCCGTTGGCCTCATTGACCGCCGCCTCGATGACCTCGGCCATGGCCGATTTGCCGTAGAGGCGTTTGAGGTGCTCTACCGGCACCTTGCCCGGCCGAAAACCGCGCAGCTGCACGCGGCCCTTGAGGTCGTCGAGGCGCTCGTTGACCTTGGCCTCGAGATCGCTTGCCGGGACTACAACTCGAAATTCGCGCTTCAAACCGGCGGTGGCAGTTTCAGTCACTTGCATCGACATTACTCTTCCACGGCTTGGTGCGGCGCGCGTTTTGCGCGCAATCCCTCGCCGCGTATTTTAAGGAATACAACCGCCCAGCTGGTGCGGGCGGAGGGGCTCGAACCCCCACGACTTTCGTCACGGGAACCTAAA
>CAYWNY010000227.1:0-5483 GCA_964459765.1 uncultured Hyphomicrobiales bacterium
CCCTCGGACAAAACGGCGTTTGATAAGCACGCCGATTCTCGCTTCAGTAACTTGATGATATTTAACATATCATATAATATATGACAGTCAACGTGAAAGATAGGGCGTTGACGAGCGCCCAAATTCGGGCCGCGCGCGCTCTCATTCGATGGCGAGCGGAAGATTTAGCCCGCGCATCCGGTGTAGGTGTTGCTACCATCCGGCGTGCCGAACTCGCCGACAGGGAAACGTCGACGACGAAGCCCAACGACATGGCAATCCGCCGGGCGTTAGAGTCCGCCGGCATCGAGTTCATCGATGAGAACGGCGGTGGGCCGGGAGTCCGCTTGCAGAAACGGCGGCCGACAAAGGGTTAGGATTAGCTTTTTTAGCCAGTCATGGTTGTTCATTTGACGTGGTTTGCTGAACGCTTATGCGGCCGCGCGTGCATGCAGACTCCCGAATAGTTGAAATCGGCTGCGGCTAAACCCACATAAATTAAATCGATATGTTGGAAACGGTCGGTCGACCGTCATTTGCGCGTCGCAGGGGCGAAACATGGCCAAACGCAATAACCCATCATCGGCACTGCTGCCGACCCCGCCGCTGCTCATCACCGAATCCAAGGATGCGTACGATCAGATCTGTCACGCGATCAAACAAGAGATCGCGCCCATGGGAGCCGTCGAGCAGATATATTGTGAGGAACTCGCCTATCTCACCTGGGAAATTCTGCGCCTGCGGCGCTGCAAGGTCGACGTCATCAATACTGAGTTCCGTAACGCTTTAGCTGATCTGCTCAAACGGCTTTTGCAGGAGCCCGGACCGTATGACGTTCGTGTGGGAGATGAGGCAGATCGCCTTGCCTATGCGTGGTTCTCCGACAAGGATGTCAAAAAATATGTTGCAGAAATTCTCAGACGCTTTCAACTCGATGAATCCACCATTACCGCCCAAGCCATGCGAGAGTCGATCGAGGACCTCGAAAAGTTTGACCGGTTACTGGCATCGGCGGAATGGCGTCGCGAAAGGGCGCTGCGTTGTATAGCCGATTATCGCGGCGATTTCGCCGAGCAGCTGCGCAAAAGCAGCAATCGCTTCATCGATGGCAAGGTTGTCACGCTCGAGCATACCGATAGAAAATCATCGGCGGCCTAGCCGTGGCCAGCAAGCGGCAAATTGCAGCGAACCGTCGCAATGCCCGCAAAAGCGCGGGCCCCCGTTCCGCCGCAGGTAAGAGACGGGCGAGCCAAAATACCTACAGGCACGGCCTGTCCGGGAATATTGGTCGCGCAGAGCGCGCCGCGCAGGTCGAGACATTGGCGCGCATGATTGCTGGCGATACAACCGACGCAATGATCCTCGATTTTGCCCGGACCGCCGCCGAGGCAGAATTGGACCTCAGACGGATCCGACAGATCAAAGTCGCCTGTATCGAACACATGCTAGCATTTGGTGAGTCCAATGATCCGGACCCCGTCACCGAGGTTCGCGACATCGTGCGCTTCCTTAAGACCGGAATATTACCCGAGCCGGTCGACGCTCTCGCTACGATGCCCCAAGAAGAACCGGCACGTTCAGCCGAAGCCGTGCGTCGCGCGTTACCGCAACTGCTCAAGCTTGATCGATACGAACGCCGCGCTGCCGCACGGCGTAATCGATCAATTACTATCATAGGTAGAAGACAGTAGCGTTATTATGTTAGATTGTAAAATACGAAACGAAGCCAATTTAGCTTTGTTTTTCAGCGGTGTGTGCCCACGCAGCGTTTCGCTTTCTGCGCCACCTGAAGGCGCGATTTCTTGAATTGAGGCCATTGACTGGTTTCGTTATTCGCCCGCGAAGTGGACATTGCCAGGCGGGCCAGCCATGTTACTTTTGCGGAATCGGGGGGCATCGAATTGTCTGGGCCGTCTGAGTGATCGGCATCTTGCCCTTGTTATAAGTCGTGGGCGTAAGGCGTAACGCATTGCCGGGTTTGCCGGTTGTAGGCGTTGCGGTTGCAATTCAGCCTATTGGATCGGTTGGATTTAGATGAGCTCCTCGACCTCCCTCGCCAAAACCGCGGCTGTGGCGCCGCCAAATCTGCCAACCGACCCGACGGTGACTTTGGCTGCGGTGACTTTGGCTGCAGTGTCGCACGCATCTGGGCACGTCCCGGTAAAGCCGAACGACAAGAAAATCATTCAGGATCTGCTGTGGGTGCTCAAGCCGTTCGTTGATCTACGCCGTTCCATACCGCTGCCCTTCGTGACGACCTTTTTGGTTGTCGCGCTCAACGAAGGATTAGGGGTTAGCGCTTATGCGCGCGCGGTTGGCGTTAGTCGTGCCGCGATGTCCCGATATCTTCGCGATGTCGGGGACCGGGCAAGGAATGGTGGGCCGGGTCTAGGCCTCGTCAGGATAGTGCCGTTCGCGACCAATCGCAGTCGTAGTCGGGTCCTGCTCACTCCCAAAGGACGCAGAATTATCAAAGAGTTGTTTCGGCAAGCGCAAATTTCCGCCAACGCCGAGATCGAAAATCAGTGACTGGGGCCTGGCGCTGTTACCTCGATGCCGGCTGAAGGCACCTATTACCGCGTCGAGATTGGCCCGCTCCGCGTCGAGCAGGCCGATCAATTCTGCGGAAGCCTCAAAGCTGCCCGCGCCCAATGCGTGTCGCGCTACGAATAAGAGACTCGTTCGTCCGACAAGTAAAATACTGATTGTCCGAGCGAGGCTACCGACTGCGGTGGGCCTACGCAGTATCGGTATCGGAAATCTCGCCGGCCACCTCGGCGGCGGCGTGCGCTAGTGAATGCCATTGTATCGCAATTTCCTCCCATTCGCGTTTGAGCGCTGGGGCGGCCGCTTGACGTGCTCGGCTCTCGCTTGCGAGGGCTCTTCGTCGGAAGATGGCAGATTGATCTATCATCGCCATATCATTTCTTTGCATTCTATGATTGCGTTCTTACGCTAGTCAATCTCGCGTTAAGCTCGGAAATCAGGCAATCGAAATTGGGGCGGAAGCCTCTGAATAGGACTGTACCAGCGCGCGGGTGTGGCCCGCGACGATGCCATGCGTGCGACTCCAACGAACGTCAGCGGCAACCATCGGCCTTGCCGGCACCGATGGCTGCCGTCATGCTATCGTGGCAGCGGCAGCAGCAGGATTAGTGGTCATCCGGGAGCGCGCGGGTTAAGGCCGAACAACCGAGAAGGGCGCTACCATGACCACGTTCGACGTCCTCGCCGATGACGCAACCAATACTGACCCGGAAAGCAAGAACCGCCATCTGCAGGCGACGATCACAGCGTTGCGTCAGGCGCTTGAGGACGCCGAGGCCGAGCGCAGTACCGTGCGACAAAGCGTCCGTGCAGCGTATCAAGACGAGATCGCCGAGCTTAAAGCCACAATTACGGCGTTGCGCGACGCGCTCGAGGAGGCCCGCCATGATGGACGGGCGGCGGTCGAGCGTGCCGTGGCCAATGCGGCCGACGAGATCGCTCAGCTACGCCAGGCCGCAGCGGCGCTCCGCGACGCGATCGAGAACCTGCGCGAGGGACACCGGCAGGAGATCCAGCGCCTCAATGCCGCCGCCCAGGACGAAGCGGTCCAGTTTCATGCCGCGATCCGGGTCCTGCGGGAGCAGCTTGAGGAGGCGGCATTCCGGACCCATTCCGTGAAACAAGAGGCGCTGGCCGGCGCCGCCAACGAGATCGAGGAACTCAAGGCGACGTGCATGGCGCTCCGTCATGAACTCGATAGCGTCGATAGCGTTCGGGGCAATGGGTCATGACGACGGACGGCGAAACCTCTGTGCGGGATCGCGAGACAAGGCGTCGCAACCCACGACGATCGGGGGCCAAGGCGAAGGTTCAACCGCGCCTTGGCGGCAAGCGCGAGCGGCTCGAGGATGTCAACATTCTACTGGATGTTGCCCGGCGGGTATCGGGGACGGAAACGCTCGATGAGATCCTGGAAGAGCTGGTCGAAATGACCTCGCAGGCGCTCGGTTGCGACCGCAGCAGCTTCTTTCTGCACGACGCCGGTTCCGGTGAACTTTATTCGCGTGTGGCGCAGGGCGTCCGTCGGCGGGAAATTCGTATTCTCAGCAACGATGGCATTATCGGAGCAGCATTCCAGACCGGCAGCAGCATCATCGTCGATGATGCCTACGCCGATCCACGCTTCAACCCGACGATCGACCGTGAGACCGGTTATGTCACCAAGACCATCCTCTGCGTACCGCTGTGCACCGCCAAGGGCGACGTTATAGGCGCGGCTCAGGCGCTCAACAAAGTGGGCGGCCTCTTTACCGAGCATGAGCGGGCGCTCCTCGAAGGGATCGCGGCTCAGGCACTGCCGGCGCTACGGAGCTCGCAGGCGGTCGAGCGGATGCAGAAGGCGCGCGCCCAGGAATTGGCTTTTCTCGACATCGTCGCCGACATCACCTCGCAGATCGATCTCGATCAGCTGCTGCAGCGGGTGATGACCGAGGCAACGCGGATGTTGGGAGCTGAGCGCTCCACGTTGTTCCTCCATGACGACAAGACGCGCGAACTGTTCTCGCGCGTCGCAATGGGGCCGAAGATCGGCGAGATCCGCTTCCCCGATCATGCCGGCATTGCTGGCACTGTGTTTACCACGGGAAAGACAGTCAATATTCCCCACGCCTACGCCGATCTGCGCTTTAATACGAGCTTCGATAAGCAAACCGGGTTCTTCACCCGCTCCATCTTATGCACGCCGCTCATCAACAAACACGGCACGATCATCGGCGTGACTCAAGCTTTGAACAAGAGCGGCGGCCCATTTTCTGCCGAGGACGAATCGCGCCTCAAAGCCTTCACCGCGCAGGTCGCGATCGCCCTTGAAAACGCCAAGCTGTTCGACGACGTCCAGAAAATTAAGAACTATAACGAGAACATGCTCGAAAGCATGTCGAACGGGGTCATCACGCTGGACGAGCGTGACGCGATCGTCACCTGCAACAGCGCCGGTGCTCGCATCATGAGGCTCGCGCCTTCGGCCATCCTCGGGCACACCGCCGCCGGATTTTTCGCCGGCAAGAACGAGTGGATCATCGAGCGCATAAAGAAGGTTCAGGCCGAGAAGCTCGCCAACGTCGCCATGGACGTCGAGATCGTGTTCGACGACCGGCCGGTCTCCGTCAACCTTACGGTGTTGCCCTTAGAGAGTGGCGATCGCACGCAGCTCGGCACGCTGCTGATGATCGAGGACATCAGCACCGAGAAGCGCGTCAAGGCCACCATGGCACGCTACATGGACCCAGCGATTGCCGCGCGCATGCTCGACAACAACGGCGACGCTGGGCTCCTCGGCGGCGCCAGCACCCGGGCGACCGTCCTATTCTCGGATATCCGGGGTTTCACCACGTTGAGCGAGGAAATGGGCGCCCAGGGCACGGTCGCATTCCTCAACGAGTATTTCTCATTGATGGTCGATTGCATCGCCCGCGAGGAAGGCATGCTCGACAAATTCATCGGCGACGCCGTAATGG
>CAYWNY010000228.1:0-5472 GCA_964459765.1 uncultured Hyphomicrobiales bacterium
GCACTCCTTGTAGTAGCGGATTTGCCGCGCGCGCTGCGCGTCTTCCTGCGCCTTGTCGTCGGCAAAATGCGTGAAATAGCTGCACATCAGGCGGCCCGGCTTGTTGCCGTATTTGGCGCAGGTTTCGTGATAAAGATCGGCGACCTGTTTCAACCCGCCGAAGGTCAGCGCCGCCGCAAACGGCGCCACGATCAGGCCGCATCCCAGCCGCGCCGCGAGTTCGATCGAGGGTTTGGAGAATGATCCGACATAAGTCGGAATCGGTCGTTGCACCGGCTTCGGCGTGATGCGCACGTCCTCGAAGGAATAATATTTGCCGCGATGGTCGATGCGGCCTTCGGTCGCCCACAGCCGTCGCACCAGTTCCAATCCCTCCTCGAAGATCTCCTGATTGTCCTTAAACGACACATGGAACGGCAGATATTCGCGCTGGTCGTAGCCGCGGCCGCAGGCGAAATCGACCCGGCCGTTGGAGAGCAGATCGAGCGTCGCCCATTGTTCGGCGACGCGGATCGGATGATGCAGCGGCAGCACCGTCACCGCCGGCGCCAGGCGAATGCGCGTGGTATTGGCGGCGACGTAGCTGAGCACCAGGTCCGGGCAGGACAACACGCCGAGCGAGTTGAAATGATGCTCGCCGATCCAGGCCGAATGCATGCCGAGCTTGTCGGCATAAAGCGCTTCCGCGGTGATGTCGGCGACGAACTGATTAGGCGAACGCGGATTGTTTTCGTAGTGGTTGTCGCTCAGCGTGAAGTAACCGAATTCCATGTTTGCCTCCTTGCAAGAAAACCTTTTGAGCGTGGGCTGCCGCGCCGGCGGCGGCCCTATCTCAATCCCGCCCGGCATCGATAATCGCCTGTGCGAGCCGCTTGGGGTTGGTAAAGCAGAGTTCGTGACTGCCCGGGGTCTGCACCAAACGGAACAGCCCGAGCTTTTGCGACAGCCGCGGATGCCACGGATAGTGATGCGGCTGCGAAATGTCTTCGGTGCAGTTGATGTAGGACTTGCCGATCTGCATGTCCGCCGGATTCGTCTTCAGCGAGATTTTGTCGGAGAAGGTTTTCGCCGGATGCGGGTTGAGCGCATTGTAAGCCCGCTGCGCGGTTTCCAGATCCGCATCATTGATGAAGGCCTCGCGCCAGATCGGGAACGGCAGGACGACGGTGCCGTCGCCGCGCTCGGCCGACACCGCGTCGAACAAGGCGACGTAGGGCGGCGGCACCATATCGTTGAGGCTTTCGCCGTTATTGGGTACGAAGGCGTTCCAATAAACCAAACGCCGAATCCGGTCGGGAACCTGATCGGCGGCGCCGGTAATCGCCATGCCGCCATAGCTATGGCCGAGGAGAACGACGTCTTTGAGATTTTTCTCGGTGAGAAAGTCGACCAACGATTTGATCGCGTCGGCAAGCCCGACGGTTTTCTTGTCGCCGGGCCTGTTGCCTGCAAGCGTCGGGGTATGAACTTGATGGCCGGCGGCGCGAATCGGCGCCGCTGTCGGTTCGAGTTCGGCGCCGGTATGCCAAGCGCCATGAACGAGCACGTAAGTCGCCATTTGCTTCCTCCCCCAAGTGGTCCCGATCTCGAATGGATCGTAAGCGTCCCGGCAGCGCGCCCGCCGGTGACGTGACCATCATAGTTGACAATGCATCAGTTGTAAATGCAATAATAGCTCGTTGGCCAGCTGGCGAATTTTGCCGGCAACAGCGAGCCGACAGGGCTAAATTGGCGCCGCACTCGATTCGTCCGAGGTAGCCGTGAAGGACGCCACCAAACTCGACCTCGACAATTACCTGCCCTACCTGGTGAACCGGGTCGGCAACATCATTGCCGAGCAGTACGGCGGCGAGGCGCTGGCGCCGTATGGCTTGAGCATTCCGATGTGGCGGGTGATGGCGGTGCTAGCCAGCAAGGGCGGCCAACGCCAGATCGATCTCGCCGAATACACCAGCATCGAAGTGTCGACGCTCTCGCGCATCGTCACCCGTCTGGTCCGCATGGGCGTGGTGTCGCGCACGCGTTCGACCAGCAATACGCGCGAAGTCATGGTCAAGCTCACGCCCAAAGGCAACGCGCAGGTCACTCGCCTTATTCCCGTAGCGAACGACTACGAAGCCATAGCCATTGCCGGACTGCGGCCGGAGGAGCTCGCCGCGCTGAAAAACGCGCTGCGGCGCGTCTTCGCCAATATGCGCGAACGGGCGGCATCGCTGGAAACGGCGGCGCGGCGCGGCCGAACTCCGTCACAAGCCGCCGAATAGCGCGCGCTCCACAGCGGCCGTCCTGCGCCGCATTGTCGCTTTTCTTCGCCGAACGGCTGGCTTAGTTTGCCGGCGCGACTGCGCCGCTATCGGCACAAATAAAAACACACGGGGGAAACGATGGCCGGCGTGCCGGAGATCCAGGTTTCGCGTTTGCTCGACCAGCGCGGGATGAGCCCCTATCAGGTTCGGCTGGTCAGCTGGGCCATTCTGCTCTCGCTGATCGACGGCTACGACATCGCCGCGATTGCCTTCGCCGCGCCGCATCTGGTCGCCTCCTGGGGCGTCCCGCGCTCGGCGCTCGGCCCGGTGCTGGCCGCCAACAATATCGGCGTGCTGTTCGGCTCCGCCTTGTTCGGCTTCGTCGGCGATCGCTTTGGCCGCAAGCCGGCGCTGATCGGCGCTAATCTATTGTTCGGCGTGCTGACCTTTGCCGCCTCTTATTCCAGCGATCTGACGCAGCTGTTCTGGCTGCGGTTTTTTGCCGGCTTCGGCATCGGCGGCGTCATCCCCAATCTGGTGGCGATCTGCGCGGAATCGGCGCCGCGCAAATTGCGCGCGACGCTGCCGATCATCGCCGTCGGCTGCGTGCCGACCGGCGGCGCCATCGGCGGCTTGGTCAGCGCGTTTCTGGTGCCGCATTATGGCTGGCAGATCCTGTTCCAAATCGGCGGCATCGTACCGATCCTGATCGCGTTTGCCGCCATGATCGGTCTGCCGGAATCGATCAAGTTCATGGCACTGCATGAAAGTGCGCGGCCGAAGATGGAGAAACTGATCGCGGCGCTGTCGCCTGGTCTCGTGGTGCCGCCGAATGCGCGATTCGTCATCGAAGACGAAAAGCAGACGCCGTCCAATCCTGTTTATCTGTTCGGCAACGGGCTCTGGCTGATCACGCCGCTGACGTGGCTCCTATTCGCGCTCAATCTGATGGGCTACTTTTTCCTCTCCGGCTGGATGCCGACGCTGCTCACTGCCGCCAAGCTGCCGCCGGCGACGGCGGCGCTGGCTGCCAGTCTCTTGCAAATCGGCGGCACGGTCGGCGCGCTGTCGTTGTGCTGGTGGCTGCAGCGCCATCGTTTTCTCGCGATTTCGCTGTTGTTCGTGCTCGCGGTACCGGCGGTCGGATCCATTGGCTTTGCCGGGTTGACATCGGAAGCCGCCTTGCTGACCGCAACCTTCGTCAGCGGCTTTCTGGTGCTCGGCATTCAGATCGGCATCAACGTGGTGGGCGCCATGCTTTATCCGACATCGCTGCGCGCCAGCGGCTCGGGCTGGCAGCTCGGCCTCGGCCGGCTCGGTTCGATCGTCGGACCGCTCGCCGGCGCATTGTTCGTGGGGTTGCCGGTGCAGCAGCTTTACATGTGGTCGACATTACCGTTTGCCGTCGGCGCCGTCGTCTGCTTGGCAATTTATGTGCTCAACAGCGCGCGACTGAAGGCACACCCGGAATACGCAACGGCATAAGCGCTAAGTCTTGGCGCCCGCCAAGCGCTGACCTTAAAACGGTTCAAACTCTCGCAGCGCCGGGATCACCTGTTCGCCAAACAGCCGGATCGAGCGCATCAGATCCGCCTCCGGCAAATCGGCGAAATTGAACTCGCCCATGATCGTATTGAACAGCCCAGCTTGAGCGGCGGCGCGGATCTTGGCCGCCACCGTCTGCGCCGAGCCGATGAAGACGAGATCGTGCTTGATGAGATAATCCGGGTTGAACACGTTCTGCATGATATGCGACGCACCCGGCTCGCCGCGGCCGACGAACATTTTGGCAAAGGCGGCAACGCGCTCCTCGAAAGTCTCGCCCGGTTTCGGCCGCGTCAGAAAGCCTTCATAGGCGCGGCTTGCGCGCAACAGCGCGACCTCAAGCGCCTTGTCGTCAGTCTCGTCGACATAGACGACGGTCGAATAGGCGATGTTTGGTTTGCGCGGCCAGCCGGCGGCCTGCCAATCCCTGAGAAACTTGCGGTAACGCGGCGCCGCGTCGGCGCGCGGATAGACCAGAAAATAGCCGGGATTGATGACGTTCTTGGCGCAGAATTCGAGCGTCTGCGGATCGCGGCTCATCATCCACAGCGGCGGATGCGGCCGCTGCACGGGCTGCACCGCAAGCTCGGCGTTGTCAGTGTGGAATTCGGCGCCGTGGAAGGAGAACGGCTGCGCCGTGCCGAACGCCGCGCGCATATAATCGACGAATTCCAGCGTCGGCGATTTGCGTTGCCCGTAATCGAGGCCGAAGGGGCGGAAGTAGTCCGCATTGATGCCGGGGACGAGACCAAGCTCCATGCGGCCGCCCAGCATCTGATCGACGATCGCGATCTCCTCGGCGAGCCGCAGCGGATGATAGAGCGGCACGATGTAGCCCATCGGCCCGATGCGCAAGCGCCTGGTGCGCGCGCCGGCGCCGACCGCATAAAGGCTCGGCGACGACATCCAGCTCTCGTCGGGACGGAAATGATGCTCGACGCAGAACGAATAGTCGAAGCCGACCTCGTCGCACAGCGCGAGCTCGTGCCAGAGCTGCTCGTAGCGCTCGTGCGGCGTCATCGCCGGCTTGGCCCAGATGTGCGAGAAGTGCGCGAATTTCATGGGAAATCGGCAAACACTCCGGCCCCGCCGAAGTCAAGGCTGGCGCATTAACCTCGCCGCGCAGCAATGCAGGCTAGTGCCCACACGCGGCGCACTCAATCAGGAAATTCGCTGAGCAGTGACGCCAGCGCCCGTTTTCCGGCGCGGTTGGCCTCCGCCATGGTCTCAAAGAACGTTTCGGACCGTTCGATCGGGCTGTTTCTGCCCGCGCGATATATTTCCCATCTCCATGGCTTCGGAGGGGACGCCCGGTTCTTGACGACGACGGCAAAGTCGGCGTGATCGATCGTGGGGTGAGACATCGTCAGACCGTGCTGAGAGACTTCATCGCGTGGCGCTTTGCCCGCGTCGGTCCGCATTGGCCCGGACGTCGAAGCCGCCCCGATGGAGCGGCTTCGATTGTCTTGGTCCAGCGTCATACCGCCTGGATGTTAGCCACGGCGATTTTGCCGGTGCGGCGGTCTTCCGCGGTATCGAAGGAAACCTTTTGGCCTTCGGCCAGCCCGCGCATTCCGGCGCGCTCCAGCGCGGTGGCATGGACGAAAACGTCCTTGCCGCCGTCGTCCGGCTGAATGAAGCCGAAGCCTTTTTGGTCGTTGTAGAACTTCACGGTGCCCGT
>CAYWNY010000229.1:0-5461 GCA_964459765.1 uncultured Hyphomicrobiales bacterium
CGTCTACATCAAGAAGAAAGCCAAGAACGTGCCGAAAGAAAAAGCGCGCGACTACATTTTCGGTTACTCGATCTTCAACGACATGTCGGCGCGCGATACGCAAATGGCGGAGATGGAAGGCCGGCTCGGCCCCTGCAAAGGCAAGGACTTCGATACCGGCAACCCGATGGGGCCGTGCCTGGTCACCGCCGATGAACTCACCGACCCCTATAAATTGACGATGATCGCGCGGGTCAACGGCGAGGAATGGGGACGCGGCTCAAGCAGCACGATGCATTGGAAGTTCGAGGATCTGATTGCGTATATCTCGCGGTCGGAAACGCTCTATCCCGGCGAATTTCTCGGCTCCGGCACCGTCGGTAATGGCTGCGGGCTCGAGCATTTGCGTTTCATCAAGCCTGGCGACGTGATCGAACTCGAAGTCGAGGGCATCGGCGTGTTGCGCAATCGCGTGGTCCAGAATTGACGCGGGGCTAGACGGCCCGTTCTGCGTCGCCGCCGCAGCGGACACCGCCGCCGCGGTAATTGGCTTTTGTGCAGTGCACGCGTAAGCTTGGCGGGCCGCTGGGAAGTTGAAACCGAGTTCATCGGAGCCCGCTCATGTCGCTTGCCGCCTCTAGCAGGTCCCCCGACGGCGAACTTGTCGGCGTCTTGAGCCAGGCGGTCGATGCAATCGAAGCTCTATTCGACGATGCGCGCCGGGCAGTCGCCGACCGGGTCGTGCGCGACGGCAAAACGGTGGCGCGCACGCTCGACCGGGAGCAGCGCGCGGCGCACGGCCTGGCCTGGCTTGGCACCTATGTCGAAGTACTACGCCAGCTCACCGCCTATGTGCAGCGACTTTCGGCTACCGACAGCTTCGGCGAAGTCGAGGAGCTCTTGGTGCGCATCGGCGCCGGCGAATATCTGGCGCAGATCGTCGGCGGCATTCCGATGAGCCAGGGCGAGATCGTGCGGCTTGCCGATCTCGGGCTCTCCCACGCTACGGTGGCGGCGCGCGTCACGCCGGCGGTCGAGCATCTCATCGCTTACGGCAATACCGCGGCGCATCGCGCGCGGCTGGTCGAATTGATGCGCGAAAGCGCCGACGCCACGGTCGGCGCCACCGGGCTCGAAGAGACGCTCGACGCCATCCGCGACGAGATGCGCAGATTCGCCGACGATCAAGTGGTGCCGCACGCGCAGGAATGGCATCTGCGCAACCAATACATCCCGATCGAGATCATCACGCAGATGTCCGAGCTCGGCGTGTTCTCGCTCACCATCCCCGAGGATTACGGCGGCATGGGGCTCGGCAAGGAGTCGATGTGCGTCGTGTCCGAGGAACTCTCGCGCGGCTATATCGGCGTCGGCAGCTTGGGCACCCGTTCCGAAATCGCCGCCGAACTGATTCTCGGCAGCGGCACCGAAGAGCAAAAGCGCCAATGGCTGCCGAAGATCGCGTCGGGCGAGGTATTGCCGACCGCGGTGTTCACCGAGCCGAACACCGGCTCCGACCTCGCTTCGCTGAAGACGCGCGCGGTAAAGGAGGGCGGTGAATACAAAGTGTTCGGCAACAAGACCTGGATCACGCACCCGGTGCGCGCCGACGTGATGACTCTTCTGGTGCGGACCAATCCCAACGAAAAAGGTTATCGCGGGCTGTCGATGCTGCTTGCGGAAAAGCCGCGCGGCAGCGATGCCGACCCGTTTCCGGCGGCCGGCATGTCGGGCACCGAGATCGAGGTGCTCGGCTATCGCGGCATGAAGGAATACGAGATCGCCTTCGACGGCTTCACGGTGAAGGCGGCCAATCTGCTCGGCGGCGTCGAGGGGCTCGGCTTCAAGCAGCTGATGGCGACCTTCGAGTCGGCGCGCATCCAGACCGCGGCGCGCGCCGTCGGCGTGGCGCAAGCCGCGCTGGAGCAGGCGCGCAACTACGCCACCGAGCGCCTCCAGTTCGGCGTGCCGATCGGCAATTTCCCGCGCGTCGCCGACAAGCTCGCGATGATGGCGGTCGAGATCATGATCGCCCGGCAGCTGACTTATTACGCGGCGCGACAGAAGGACTCCGGCCGCCGTTGCGACCTCGAAGCCGGCATGGCCAAGCTTCTGGCGGCGCGGGTCGCCTGGGCCGCCGCCGACAATGCCGTACAGATTCATGGCGGCAATGGCTTCGCGCTCGAATTCCCGGTGTCGCGTATCCTGTGCGACGCGCGCATCCTCAATATTTTCGAGGGCGCCGCCGAAATCCAGGCACATGTGATCGCGCGGCGCCTGCTCGACGGCTCGAACTGAAACCGGGATCGGTCGCGCAGCGGATCCTTCGGCCGGCTACTCCCGCTCTGAAATCGTACATGGTCGCGCCGCCTAATCCGGGCTACAATTTAGATCCATGGCCGGGTTTTTCTCTCATGGTGTTGTTCCGATAGCCATCGGCGCGGTCGCCGTAGTGCTGCTTCTTGGCCTGACCAACATGACGCGCGGGGGGTCGCCCAATACCTCGCAGAAGCTGATGCGACTGCGCGTCCTGCTGCAGTTCATCGCGATTGTCGTCATCATGTTAACCATTTGGATTACGGCGCGGTGAACCTCATTCCAGCCCGATTTATGATTGATTTAACCGGGCCGCGGTCGGTCCGCCGATGGTGACGTAGTATGGGGCGTGTGGGGGTCTTGGCGCCGGGATTGCGACGGATCGTGTGGCGCGTCGCCTTCGCGCTATCTCTCGTTTGTATTGGCGCAGTGGTGCCAGCGCTGGGCGCCGATTTTCCGCCGCCGGCGCCGGACACTCCCCCACCGGTGCCTCCAGTCGCCTATAACCCCGTTCCGCCATACGTCCCAGGCAATCAATTTGAGGCGCGGTTCGGGCCTTATCTCGCCGGCGTCGGTTCGGTGGAACAGGGCACCGTCGATCTGAATGGTTCGTTTCTGACGCCAAGGCTCAACGTCGGTCTGCCGGGATATTGGGCTTACGCGCTGCCGCGGCTGCGCGTCGGCGGCGCGGTCAATCTATCGGGCCGCACGAGTTTCGCTTATGCCGATCTGGCCTTCACCTTGCCGGTGACCAATTGGTTTTTCTTCGAGCCTTTTATCGGCGGCGCCATCCATAATGGCAGCCTGGCGCCAACCCCAACGCTCGCGGGCCTTGGCTGCCCATATCTGTTTCATGCTGGCTTTACCGGTGGTTTTCCCATCACCGATCATTGGAGCGTGCTGGCGACTTTCGAGCACCTGTCGAATGGCCGCGGCATTTTCGGTATCAACTGCGGCACCAACCAGGGCGCCGGTGGCAACCAGGGCCTGAACAATTATGGCATCAGCGTCGGCTATGCCTTTTGATCGCGCGCGAGGCCGAATATGGTCGTGTTAAACCGCATCTACACCCGCACCGGCGACGACGGGACCACCGCGCTCGGCACCGGCGAACGGCGTAAGAAATACGATCTGCGTATCGCAGCCTATGGCTCGCTTGACGAACTCAATGCGGCGATCGGGATCGTGCGGCTCTTTACCCACGGCGAGGCCGCACTTGATCCGGCGCTAGCGCGCATCCAGAACGACTTGTTCGACGCCGGCGCCGATCTGGCAACGCCCGGCAAGGGCAAGGGGCCTGGCGGCGAGCGGCTCACTGTCACCGCCGCCCAGGTGACCTGGGTCGAAGGTGAAATCGATCGGCTCAATGCCGAACTGGAACCGCTTCGCTCTTTCGTGCTGCCGGGCGGCTTCGAGGCGGCGGCTTATCTGCATCTGGCCCGCACGGTCTGCCGGCGCGCCGAACGGCTGATCGCCGAGCTTGCCGACAAGCCGGACGAACCGGTCACACCGGAGCTGCTCAAATACGTCAATCGGCTGTCGGATTTTCTGTTCGTCGCCGCGCGCTATGCCAACGACAAAGGGGCGCGCGACGTGCTTTGGCGGCCAGGCCAGAACCGCTAGGCTAAGAAAAAGCAGTCAAAGGGAGGAACCGATGGGCCGGCTCGACGGCAAGGTTGCGATCGTTACCGGCGCCGGCAGCGGCATCGGCCGCGCCAGCGCGATCCTGTTCGCGCGCGAAGGCGCCCGGGTTGCCATTGTCGATCGCGATTCCACGCATTTGCACGAAACCTTGCGCATCATCAAAGACAGCGGCGGCGACGCGCAGGGTTTTGGCGCCGATGTCGGCAACGAAGATCAGGTCAAGGCGTTTGTCGACGCGACGATCAGGTCCTTCGGCGCGCTTGACGTTTTCTATGCCAATGCCGGCATAAGCGGCGGTCTGGTGCCGATCTTCGAACAAACCGTAGATTATTGGCAGCAGGTCCTGCAGACCAATCTGATCGGACCGTTTCTCGCGATCAAACATGGCGGCATGCATATGGTCAAAAACGGGCGCGGTTCGATCATCCTCACCGCCTCGGTCGCCGGCCTGCGCGCCAATGCCGGCGGCGCGCCGTATAGCGCCAGCAAAGCTGGCGTCATCAGCCTGGCGCAGACCGGCGCCGTTTCGCTCCTCGGCACCGGCGTGCGCGTCAACGCCATCTGCCCGGGACTGATCGAAACCGGCATGACCCGGCCGATCTTCGAGGGCGCGCGCGAGCGCGGCACCGAGAGCAAGATCGGTCAGCTCAATCCGCTCCAGCGCGCCGGTCGATCGGAAGAGATCGCCGCCATGGCGCTGTTTCTGGCGAGCGATGAATCGTCTTACGTCAACGGCCAGGCCTTCCCGGTCGACGGCGGACTTTCCAGTTCGCTGCCCTTCACCCGCCCCATCCGTTGACCGGAAGGCTCCCCGCCGGTACGTTTCCGCATCGCAACATCACTGCCGTCGCGCCGGCCGAGCGCGGCCGAAAAAGCCAACCGGGACAGCCGACCTAAGCCATGAAGATTCTCGTGCCCGTCAAAAGGGCGGTCGACAAGGACGTGAAGATACGCGTCAAATCGGACGGCTCCGGCGTCGAGCTTTCCAACGTCAAAATGTCGATGAATCCGTTCGACGAAATCGCCGTCGAAGAGGCAATCCGGCTCAAAGAAGCGGGCAAAGCGACCGAGATCATCGCGGTCTCCATCGGTCCGGCCCAGGCCAGCGAGACCATCCGTACCGCGCTCGCGATGGGGGCCGACCGCGGCATCCTGGTCAAGACCGAAGGCAATACCGAACCGCTGGCGGTGGCCAAAATCCTAAAAAGCATCGCGAGTGCCGAGCAGCCCGGCCTGATCATCATGGGCAAACAGGCCATCGATGACGACTCCAATCAGACCGGACAAATGCTGGCGGCGCTGCTCGGCTGGCCGCAAGGCACTTTTGCCTCGAAGGTGACGATCGACAGCGACGCGCTGTTGGTAACGCGCGAGGTCGACGGCGGCCTGCAGACGGTCAAGCTCAAGCTGCCGGCGATTGTCACCACCGATCTGCGCCTGAACGAACCGCGCTACGCCTCGCTGCCGAACATCATGAAGGCGAAGAAGAAGCCGATCGACGAGAAGACGCCGGCCGACTACG
>CAYWNY010000230.1:0-5387 GCA_964459765.1 uncultured Hyphomicrobiales bacterium
AATTCGAGAATCTGGATGGCGACCTTGCGGCCGTTGTCGAGCCGATCGCGGAATTCGGCGGCTGTAAGCTGCTTGTTTGAGGCCTGCGCCGCGAGATCGGCAGCTATGCCCACCATTTCCGCCACGGTCTCGCGCAGGAAGAAGTGATCATGAGCGATCTCGTCGACCTTGCCGAGACGGCCGAGCAGCTTGAAAAGCCGGCGGACAGTCGCCTCGCCTACGCCAATCGTGGCGCCGATGTCGCGGACACGCGGCGGGCGAAAGCGCTGTTCGCTGGTAAGCAACGGTTCCACGGCGCGCCACAGCGTTTCGTCGGCGGCGGTTAGATGTGCTTCGTGGCCCGGCAGCCGAACCCATGCGCCGTCGAGCGCCAATTGTTGGCGCCGCGCCATTGCCTGCAAGGCGCCAATGAAGGCGGGCGCCGGCAACCGCGGCTTGAGCTGCAGCCGCAGGCGTTCGAGTCCAACGCCGGGTAAATCGGGGTTTTCGGAATGAAAAGCGGCAAGTCTGTCGAGGATTCCGCGCTCGAGCTCGCTCCAGCGTTCGGGTGACAGCGCGACAACCGCGCGTTGGAGCGGGATCTGGACCAGCGCTAGTCTCTTCGCAACAGGCCCGACTTCGTCGACCCCGAGCGCACGGTCGCGCGCGAAGCCGGTCAGATCGACGTAGCCCGGGGCGCATTCCAATAGTGCAGCAAGCGCGCGATCAGGCTGCTCGATCGCGTAGGCATCGAGCTGTGCCAAGCGCTCGGGCGTCCGCCGCTTGCGCGCGGGAGCGCGCAGATCGAGAAACCGGCCGCCGCCGATCGTGCGCTGCGCCGAGGTATCGCGCACGACGAAGCGGTCGCCTGCGGCGGCAGCGATCGGCCGTTCAAGCACAAGCTGGACAAACGCTTGGCCGCCCGGTGCCGTCGGCTCGTCGTTTAGAAGGACCACTCTCGCGCCGACTTCGGCCGCCGCATGGTGCAAACGAACCGGCGTCCACTGCGTGATCGGCTTGCGCTCGGAGGTCAGCACGCGCAGGCGCGCATCGATCCGATCGGTCGGGGCGTGCAGTTCAGGATCGAGCACCACGTCGCCGCGTTGGATGAGATCTTTGGCGATACCGTCACCGGCAAGATTGAGCGCACATCGTTCGCCGGCCTGTCCGCGCTCCGTTGCACGATTTTGCGCATGGATGGAGCGAACGCGCGCGGATAGGCCGGACGGACTAACGACCACGCGATCGCCGACGGTAACCGCGCCCGACAGAACGGTACCGGTGACCACGGTACCGATGCCGGACAGTGAGAAAGAGCGATCGACCGCAAGCCGAAAGCGCCCGGTGGTTGCGCGTCGCGGTGCCATTTGCGCGTTCGCGAATAGCAGCGCGCGAAGCTCGTCGACTCCTTCCCCGGTGACGCTGGAGACCGGAATGATATGTGCGCCGGCTAGAGCATTTCCTTCAAGTGCCTGAGCGATCTGGATGGTAACCCCTTCACGCTGCCCGGGCGGAACGAGATCCGCTTTGCTTAGCGCGACGACGCCCCGCTCAACACCAAGCAGGTCTACGATGGCAAGGTGCTCGCGCGTCTGCGGCATCACGCCGTCGTCGGCCGCGACCACCAGGAGGACGAAATCGATGCCGCCGGCAGCGGCCAGCATGTTGTGGACGAATTTCTCATGGCCGGGCACATCGACGAAGCCCAGCACCCCGCAGTTCGGTGCCGGGAAGTAGGCAAAACCGAGATCGATGGTGATGCCGCGCGCTTTCTCTTCCTTGAGGCGGTCGGTATCGACTCCGGTAAGCGCCCGCACCAGCGCAGTCTTGCCGTGATCGATGTGGCCTGCCGTGCCTATGATCATAGGGCAGCGTCCGGCGTGGGCGACGCCGCGCGGCGTTCCGCCTCGCTTATCTGGTCCGCCGACAGCGCGCTGCGGGCGTTCTTGAGAAACCGCGCGGCAAGCGCACTGCCACCGGCGCTCCCGCGCAGCAACCACGCCAGGGCGGCGATGCCATCGCGCGGCACGCCTGTTCCCAAGAGGTATGCGGCGCCGAGCATCGCCTGACCATCGGCGTCGCCACCCGCAGCGCCTTTCGCCCACCACGTCGCCGCTGTCGCGGGATCGCGATCGACCCCGAGCGCGTTGTGATAAATCATACCGAGCCGCGTCATGGCCGCGGCGATGTTTTGCTCCGTGGCGGCAAGCGCCCAACGCCGGGCCTCGACGGCGTCGAACGGAATACTTTCGCCTTCGAGCAACATCCAGCTCAGCATGTCCTGCGCCGGCCCATCGCCGGCCTCGGCCGCCGCACGGTAGAGATCGGCGGCGCGCCGTTGATCCTGTTCGATGCCGCCGCCTTTGAAATACAGTGCCGCCAAGTTTCGCTGACCGGTCGAGTCGCCCGCTTCTGCCGCGAGCGTGAGCCAGCGCAACGCCAATTGCTGATCCGTCTCGACACCGAGCCCCTCGGCGAAGCACGCACCGACATTGTTTTGCGCCCGCGCGACGCCGGCGTGCGCGAGCGGGCCCCAGATTGCGAGTGCTGCCGGGTAATCGCCGCGTCCGGCCGCGTCATAAGCTTCGGCCATCAGGGCGGCGACATCCTGCTCGCCCTCCAAATGCCGGTCTTTCGTCACACCGTCAGCCTGGCCCACGCTCGCCGCCGAGATCGAGCGTAGCGATGTTCGCCGTAAACGCCGCCTCGTCCTCGAGGCAGCGCAAATCGAGGATTTGCGCGCCGTTCTCGACGCGTCCGATGACCGGAACGGGAAGACGCCGCAACGCGCCGACGAGACGATCGAGCGCACGACCGGAGCCGCGCTTCCCGCCGCGCGGCCGAATCGCGAGGCCGGCGCTCGGCGCGGTTTCGACGGGCAACGCGCCGGAGCCGATCTGGCTTGCGCAGGCAACGACCTCGACGGCGAAAGCGTCGCCGAGCCGAGCCGCGACGACTGGCGCAAGCAGCTCCGCGATTGCCTTGATCGCCGCTTGCGGCCGCGCCAACAGTCGGATCGTCGGCACGCGTTCGGCAAGCCGGCCGGGATCGCGGTAGAGGCGCAATGTTGCTTCCAATGCGGCTAGCCTGATCTTGTCGACCCGCAGGGCCCGTTTCATCGGATTGCGGTTGATCCGCCCGATCAGTGCCTTGCGGCCGACGATGAAGCCGGCCTGCGGCCCTCCCAAGAGCTTGTCGCCCGAAAAGGTGACAAGGTCCGCGCCCTCGGCGAGGGCTTCAGCGACCGTCGGCTCATGCCCCAGCCCCCAGCGGGACAAATCGACCAGTGTGCCGGAGCCGAGATCATTGACGAGCGGCACGCCGCGTTCGCGCGTCGCTGCGGCCAGTTCGCGTGCGCCAACCTCTTTGGTGAAACCCTCGATGCGATAATTCGAGGTGTGGACCTTGAGCACGAGCCCGGTCTTGGCGCCGAGCGCCTCGACGTAGTCCCGCAGGTGCGTGCGATTGGTGGTGCCGATTTCTTTAAGCCTCGCCCCGGCACGGGCCATGATCTCCGGCATCCGGAACGCACCGCCGATCTCGATCAGTTCGCCGCGCGATACGATCGCTTCGCGGCCCCTGGCGAGCGTGTTGAGCACCAACAGGACGGCGGCGGCATTGTTGTTGACGACGGTTGCGTCCTCGGCGCCCGTAAGTTCGCACAGAAGCCCGCGAACGTGATCATCGCGTTCGCCGCGCTTGCCGGACGTGACATCGAATTCCAACGCGACTGCGGAGCGCATAGCTTCAACCGCGGCCTCGACCGCCGCATCGGCCAGAAGCGCGCGACCGAGATTGGTGTGCAGCACCGTGCCGGTGAGATTGAAGACGGGCCGCAAGCTTGAACGTGCGGTTAGCGCCAGCTGCGCAAGCGCCGCGTTCGCCAGCGCATCGCGCTCGCTCGGTGGAGCCTTGCCGGCGCGCAACGCGGCGCGCGCAGCGTCGAGCGCATGACGCACCGCCGTTACCACAGCCGGCCGTCCGAAGCGTTCGATCGCAAGCGCGCCGGCATCGGCCCGCAGCACCTCGTCGACCGAGGGCAACGCGCGCAAGGGAAGATCGGGCCCGGCGTTCATTGCGCTTTCTCAATAACCGAGGAGGAACGGATTGACGGCGCCGCGCCGGAACCCTGAATCCCGCAGCAGAAGATCAAGCGCCAGCGACGCCGCATCGTCGGCGACCGGATCGACCGATGGAGCACTGTGCTGTTGGAGGACCTTGAGATAGCCGCGGCACGATTCGCAGGTTTCGGCCTTGACCGCGCCCGATCCGCCCGCGATCTCCCGGTAGCTAATGCCCTCGGTAGCGCCGCAAAGCACGCATTTGATGCGCGGATAATTCCACAGCGTGGCGCACAGCGAGCAAGCGCAAAACCGTGTGTTCAACGCGCCGCTCCAGCCGACCACCATGCTCGCCACCGGCGGCCCCCCGCAGACCGGACAGATCCCCTGACCGACCGGCACCAAGACTTGGGCGTCGAGTTGCGTGGCGAGGCGGGCGAAGTGGACTTGCAGTGCGGCGGCAACAAAAACGCGTTCGGCCAAGGCTTCGATCGGAATGGCGTTTGCAAGCACCGCGCCGATCATTTCCGCTGCGCCGGCAGCATCGGCGGTCTGCACGCGCTTGAGCGCGGCGCGGGCTTCGTCCGGCATGGATATCTCGTCTGCCAGCGTCAGCAACCGCGTCCAGATAGCGTCCAGCGCCTCATCGCGCCTGAAACGCGTGCGATCGAGCGGCGGCATCTTGAATTGGCGTGCCCGCGCAATCGCATCGGCGGGCGGAATTTCTGCAGCGGGAAGCCCGGGTTGGAGGCGGTGCTGCGCGGCGCAGACATCGGCGAGAAACAACAGATAGGAACGCAGCTCATGCCCGTCCGCGAGTGTGCGCAGCCGCGCGGCACGGCGGTCGAACAGCGTCGCCGGATCGGGTAATCGTGCAAACGGCGGCTTTGCGACGTCCCCGATTGCAATCGGGTCGAACTGGGTCGGGCCGACCTGTGACATACTCAAACCTCACGAACCCAACGGGCCACGTGAAACGCCGCACGCTCGCCGTCAGCTCCCGGTAGCGCGATCGCTGACTTTGCCGGTGACCAATTCCTTAAACCATTTGCGATGATGCTTCCACGCCCAACCGCCGGTCACTTGCCCGCGCGTCATGGCGGCGAACGTGCCGCGCAACCAGATTGCGGCGTACACGTGCACGATCCAGACGCAGATGATCGTTACCGCGGCGAGCGAGTGGACAAGGACGGCCCACCGCTTCTGCTCGATGCTGGTCAGCGGATAGAAATATTGGTCCCAGATGACGATCCCTGTGCAGATCAGGATGATGATCAAAATCGACATCGACCAGAACACCACCTTCTGGCCGGCGTTGTATTTGCCGACTTCGGGAAGTTTGTCTTC
>CAYWNY010000231.1:0-5259 GCA_964459765.1 uncultured Hyphomicrobiales bacterium
GCAACGCGCGGAATCGATTCATCGTGTTCTGCGACGATCTATCCTTCGACGCCGACGACACGTCGTACAAATCGCTCAAGACCATGCTTGAGGGCGGCATCGAAGGTCGGCCGGATAATGTGATCTTCTACGCCACCTCGAACCGGCGGCATTTGTTGTCGCGCGACATGGTGGAAAACGAGCGATCGACCGCTATCAATCCCGGCGAGGCGGTGGAAGAAAAAGTCTCGCTCTCGGACCGGTTCGGCCTGTGGCTCGGCTTCCACCGCTGCAGCCAGGACGAATACCTGGCGATGGTTCACGGCTATGTCGGCCGCTACCGCATTCCGTTCGACGGCGAAGAATTGCGCCGCGAGGCGCTGGAATGGGCCACGACGCGCGGCGCGCGGTCGGGCCGCGTCGCCTGGCAATACGTGCAGGACCTGGCGGGAAGGCTTGGAGTCGCGCTCGACGGCTAGCGCGCTCAGGCGCCGTTGAGATACTGCGCGGGATCGACCGGCGTCGCGCCCTTTCGAATCTCAAAGTGCAGCTGCGGCGACGTGACGTTTCCAGTCTGGCCGGATTTGGCAATCACCTGACCGCGTTTGACCGGGTCGCCGCGCTTGACCAGGATTTCGCTCGCATGCGCATAGGCGGTGACATAGCCGTTGCTGTGGCGCACGAGCACGAGATTGCCGTAGCCTTTGAGTTCATTGCCGGCGTAGGCGACGACGCCGTCTTCGGCCGATTTGACCAGCGTGCCTTCCGGCACCGCGACGTTGATGCCGTCGTTTTGCGTGCCGCTCGGGCTGGGACCGAAGCCGGCGATGACGCGGCCGCGCACCGGCCAGCGGAAGGACGGCAGACTGCCGGCCGGCTCGGCGGCCTTGACCGGGCTTGGCTCCGCCTCCGGCGCCGCCGGCGAGATCAGCCGCGCGCTATGCGGCGAGTCTGCGGTGGCAATCGAACCGACGGCGGCTTCGCCGCGCGGCGGTGAAACGACGGGAGGAGTTGTGGGTGGCGGGGCGGAAGCGACCAGGCCGTCGCCCGGAATGGTGATGCGGTCGCCGACCTTCACCATGGTGTCCGGGGGGATATTGTTGGCGCGCGCAATCGCCATGACCGGCTTGCCGTAAAGGCGCGCAATGCTGTGTAAGGTTTCGCCGGGCGCCACGACATGCACGCTCGCGGCCGGCGACAGCGCGGTCTTGGGGGGGCCGACCGGAGCCATGGGCGGTACCGCCGCCGTCGAGGCAACCCGTGTCGGCGGCGCCGAGAACGCCGCAGCCGGGCCTTTGCGATGCGGAACCACCAGATGTTGCCCGGGATGCACCATCGCCGGGCTTGAAATGTTGTTCGCCTCCATGATGGCGGCCACCGGCACGCCATAACGGTGCGAGAGCGTCTCGAGCGTCTCGCCGGGGCCGAGCGTGACGGGGGTGCCGCCTTCCCAGGTGAAGGTCGGCGGAGGCGGTTCCGCAATCGAGCCGGTCACATCGCCGCCGCCCGGCTGATAGGAGCCGAGGCCGTGGCCGCCGCCAGAAACGCCGTCGCCGGCGTTGCTCGCCAGACGCGGCAGCGGGCGGCTTTCAACTCCGTTATTTTGTTGAATCGAACCGGTTACTTCGCCGCGCGGCGGGCCTGAGGGGCCGGAATCTGCGAAACGGCCGGAGTCGCTGCAACTGGCGAGGCCGACGCCCATTAACGCAATGGCAACCACTTGCGGCCAGCCGGCCGAAACACGCGACGCGCACATGATTACTCGCCCGCACGCAACCCTAACTACGAGCGAATAAACAGTGTTGGGGTAAACAGGCCTTTAAGTACCGGCCAAAGAACGTAAGAAAGCCGTTAAGCTGTCGATATGGTTACAATTCTCGTGCTTGGCCGGGTAACAGCGGCACAAATCGGACCGGGATCAGGTCCTGCCGCGCCAGTTCGCCAGCGGTTTTGGTCAGTTTGACGATGTACTGGGGCCCGTGGCGCGGTCCGAGGGGCAGTACCATTTTGCCGCCCTCGGCGAGTTGCTCGACCAGCGCATCCGGAATGTTTTCCGCCGCCGCGGTGATCATGATGCGGTCGAAGGGCGCGCGGTCCGGCGCACCGGCGAAGCCGTCGCCGGCGATCACGATGACATTGGCATAGCCCAGCGTCTTGAGCCGGTCGCGCGCGGCATCGGCAAGCGTGCGGTAGCGTTCGATGCTCACCACCTCGCGCGCCAGCCGCGAAAGAACGGCGGCCTGGTAACCCGAACCGGTGCCGATTTCGAGAACACGATGCTCAGGCTCGACGTCGAGCTGCTCGGTCATATACGCAACCACGTAAGGCTGGCTAATGGTCTGTCCGCACTCGATCGGCAGTGCCGAATCGGCATAAGCGCTGTCGGTGTAATCGGAGGCGACAAAATGCTCGCGCGGCACCTCGTCCATGGCGCGCAGCACGGCCTGATCGCTGATGCCGCGCCGGCGCAGCCCCAGCTGAAATTCCATGCGCTCGACGTCGGTCGCCTTGATGTCAGCCACGGTGGCTTCGCCCCTACTGACAGCACGCTCGAAGTCTAGCACTAGTGGTCCGATTCTAACATTCGCATCCCGGTTCGGCGCGCTCTCATGCGAATGTTAGAATCGAAGGACCACTAGCTAATATTAGTCCTAGTGGAGCTTTTGATTTGACATTCTCTGCACGAGTTCGCGGCCCGGTGGGAAGCGAATGTCAAATCTGCTCTACGAGCACGTCAGGCTTGTATCGGCGAACCGGATCGCACCGTCGCAGCCACAATTTCAGTCAAACACCGTGGCGAGCTTTTTCAGGTAAAGTTCGTCGGTCATATCGAGCCGCAGCGGCGTCACCGCGATCTGATGGGCCTCGAGCGCCGCAAGATCGGTGCCCGCTTCCGCCGGCGTAAAACCGTGGCGGGCGTAGGCGATCCAGTAATACGGATTGCCGCGGCCGTCCTTGCGCTGATCGATATGCAGCCGCTCCTGGGTGCGGCGGCCCTGGGCGGTTACCGCGATGCCTTTGACTTCGCCCGGCTGGCAGTCGGGAAAATTGACGTTGATCAGCACGTCGCGCGGGATACCGGCCGCGATGACGCGGCGAATGATATCCGGCCCATAATGCAGTCCAGTTTCCCAATGCGGCTCCCGCCCACTGCGGCCGGCATAGGCCTGCGACAAAGCAACCGACGGCACGCCGATGACGGTGCCTTCCACCGCGCCGGCGACGGTGCCCGAATAGATGACGTCTTCGCCGGCATTGCGGCCACGATTGACGCCGGAGAGGACGAGATCGGGACCGCGGCCGTTGAGCAAATGCCGTGCGCCCATGATGACGCAATCGGTCGGGGTGCCACGCACGGCGAAGCGGCGCTCCGCCACTTTCCGCAGCCGCAGCGGATCGTTGAGCGACAGCGAGTGCGCTACGCCGGACTGGTCGTATTCCGGCGCGATCACCCACACATCGTCGGACAAGGCGCGGGCGATCTTCTCGCACACATTGAGCCCTTCCGCGTGAATGCCGTCGTCGTTGGTCACTAAAATGCGCATGACTTATTGCATCTCGATCTTCTTCAGTCCGCCCATGTAGCCCTGCAGGACCTCCGGCACGGCAATCGAACCGTCTTCCTGCTGATAGCTCTCCATGACGGCAATGACCGCGCGGCCGACGGCGACGCCGGAGCCGTTGAGCGTGTGCACATGGCGCACGGCGCGGTCCTTGGTGCGAAAACGCGCATTCATGCGCCGGGCCTGGAATTCGCCGCACACCGAGCAGGATGAAATCTCGCGATACATGTTCTGGCCCGGGAGCCAGACCTCGATGTCGTACGTCTTCTGCGACGCAAAGCCCATGTCGCCGGTGCACAAAGTCATCACGCGGTAAGGCAGTTCAAGCCGGCGCAGGATTTCCTCGGCGCAGGACAACATGCGCTCGTGCTCGTCCCTTGATTGTTCGGGCGTGGTGATGGAGACGAGCTCCACCTTGGTGAATTGATGCTGGCGGATCATCCCGCGCGTGTCCTTGCCGGCGGCGCCGGCTTCGGCGCGGAAGCACGGCGTGCAGGCCGTGAGCCGCATCGGCAATTGTGCTTCGTCGACGATGGATTCACGGACGAGGTTCGTGAGCGGAACCTCGGCGGTGGGGATGAGCCAAAGACGATCAGGATTTACTCGGTAGTCAAATTCACCCTCTTGAAAGGTCCCCTCCCTTTCTCTCGCACGCTCTATTCCCTGCTGCTCAGCAAAATCCAAAGCCTGCTTCCAAATTGTCTCGACCGTTTCGCGCGCGTGTCTCCGAAGAATCTTATCCGGAAAAAAATGAAATTGATCTTCGGCAAACTTGGGCAACTGCGCAGTCCCAAACATCGCCTCATCACGCACCAACAGCGGCGGCGAGACCTCGGTGTAATTGTGCGGCTCGCTGGTGTGCACATCCAGCATGAACTGCCCAAGCGCACGCTCCAGCCGCGCCAGCCCTTTCTTCAGAACCACAAAGCGTGCGCCGGACAATTTCGCCGCGGCTTCGAAATCCATCTGGCCAAGCGCTTCGCCGAGTTCGAAATGCTGCTTCGGCGCGAACGCATAATCGCGCTTGGCGCCGAAGCGATGGCGCTCGACGTTATCCTCGGCGCCTGTTCCGTCTGGAACATCTGGCAGCGGCGAGTTGGGTATCTGTTCTAAGATGTTCTTCAGTTCAGCTTCGACCTTCTTTTCGTCGTTTTCCAATGTCGCGATTGACGACTTGCACTCGGCGACCTCCGCCATCAGCTCGTTTACTTTCGACTCGTCCTTCTTCGCCTTGGCTTGCCCAATCGCTTTAGATGCTGCATTTCGCCGCGCCTGCCAGTTCTCAAGGACTCGAATGATCGCGCGGCGCCGTTCATCAACAGAAATGAGGTTCTGCGACGAATAGCGCTTTCGCTCTTCGTCTGTGAGATTTCGTCTGCCAAGAGCCTTATCGAAGGCCTCAGGGTGTTCGCGGATGAAGCGGATGTCGTGCATGCAATGCTCGAAAAGAATCGGGAGTGCTTTTTAGCACGCCGTCGACGGCGATGAGGTTATTCCGCGGGCTTCGCCGTCGCCGCCGCGGCGGCTGCGGCGCGCTCGGCCGCCATGCGCTTCTCGATGTAACGCACCGACCAAACCGAGCCCTCGTAGAGGGCGACCAGCGGTAGCGCAAGCGACATCTGGCTCAAAATGTCCGGCGGGGTCAGGATCGCGGCGATCACAAAGGCGATGACGATGAAATAGCGGCGCTTCGATTTGAGCTGGTCGGAGGTGATGA
>CAYWNY010000232.1:0-5255 GCA_964459765.1 uncultured Hyphomicrobiales bacterium
AACAATGAATCACATCCGATTCATCAGATTCAAGAACTTCCCGGATCGGCTCTTAAACGACCAACAGATCGACGTACTCGACGACGTTTTGAACCAGCTGATCAAGCGAATTGAGGGAAAGGCGCTAGCCGAACTAAGCGAAAGGCTATGCCAGGTCAACAACGCGCCGATTGAAGTGGTACGGCGCCTTGCCCGAGACGACGACATCACAGTGGCGCGCCGGTGCTGACACAGTCGCGCCGCCTGACCGACCGAGATCTCATCGAGATTGCCAGCACCAAGTCGCAGGGGTCACCTGCTGGCGATTTCGGGCCGCGGGCAGATCGCAGCAACGGTGACGGACGCACTGCTGCAGCGGGGCGAGCGACAGGTGTTGCACAATCTCGCCGAGAACGTCGGCGCCCGTTTCTCCGATCAAGGCTACGCCACGCTGGTGCGGCATTGCGAACGCGACGAGATTCTGGCGGAAAAGGTCGGAGTGCGCCTTGACGTTCCTAACAAGCTCTTCCGTGAACTATTGCTGCGTGCCACCGAAGCGGTGCGCAATCGCCTGCTTGCCATGGCCGGTCCGGAAAATCGTGATAAAATCCAAGGCGTCCCCTCCGCCATTTCTGATGAGACACAGCACGAGGCAGGTCTGCAAAACGAGCGCAAATATGCCGCCCACGCGCGCGTTCTGGCATTAAAAGAAAAGGGCGAACTCAAGGAAAGCGTATTTTTCGAGTTTGCCAAAGCTGACCAGTTTGCCGAGATCGTGGCGGCACTTGCGGTCCTGTGCGAGACCCAAATGCCGCTGATTGAAAGCCTATTGCAGAGCGAACATCATGAAGCTTGGCTATTCCTTGCCGGGTGGCCAAACTCGATTGGTCGACGGTGCGGGCGATTTTAAGCTGCCGGTCGTTTGGACGGGCAATGTCGCTTCAGCTTCTGGACAAGTTGCCGGGCTGAAGTATGTCGGCTTGTCGCAAACCAGCGCCGGTCGAGTTTTGCGCCTTTGGCAAGTGCGTCAGATCGCAGTTAAGGGCAAGTCGCCGTTAGCCTCAATGACGCCGACTGACGTCGAAACCGCGCCGGGGCCGCGGATCCGCTGACGTATTTGCGGCCCGGATGTTGCGACACAAATGGATAAGCTATGAAGCAGCAGCGAAGAAGCAAACGTCACTACGTGCGTCTTGTCGCGAGATTAGCACAGGCTGACGGGGCTGAGCTTGGATCGTGCGTGATGACCGATATTTCTCGCACCGGTGCACGGCTATCGACCACGGCGGCTTCGACCTTGCCTGAACACTTCGTATTGTTGCTGTCGGCGATGGCGCAGGTGCGCCGCCGATGCTTGGTCGTCTGGCGCTCAGAGCGTGCGGTCGGGGTGGAATTTATACCGGATGACCCTTCGCCGACGTCTCAAGGTAACACGGAATAACTGCAGACGGTGCTTACGATAATCGGCCGCGCCAGACCTTCCCCACTAGTTCCTCCCTCAATGGCTGAGATCTGCGACCCACGATTGCGGGGTCGAAATCATGATTTCGAGTGTCATTTGACCATAAGCTTTACCTTGTGGGTCAATACGCAGTGAGGCCATGCCGCCGCCGCCGAGCGCGTTTGCAATGACAAAGTTGAGCGCGTGAAGACCCGGCGCTTCAAACCGCACTGCTGGTCCGGAGACGAGATGTTCGAGATGGCGCACGATGCGATCTGGGGTCAGTTCGCGGCGCAAAAGAGGCAGGTACAGCGGCTGGCGCGCAATGATGGCGATGTTCGATGAATCGCCCTTGTCACCCGAGCGGGCATACGCGAGTCGGCCCAACGGTACTTCGATAGTCGGTTCGTCCGGGATGCTTTGCTCATCCTGTGCGCTCTTCCGATTAGGTGCGACATCGCCGGATCCCGACGGTATTGTGATTACTATTTTCGGTCCATCACCGATCGTGACAATGGGTAGGCCCACGTCGCCCTTGTCGAGAAAGAAAGTGAACAGTCGAACAACCGGTGTCGGCTTTGGTCGCCCGCCATAGATGCCGGTCGTTCCAGGGGCGCAACTCAATCCGAGGGAGCCAATTTCCCTGGAGAAGAGTTCGAGTGCTTCGCGGTTGTGATGCTCGACGACCAGCCGAAGTAAAACTTCTCGCGATGTGCGGGCCTGCGAGTTCTTGCCATAAGACGCTTCGGCGCCGAGCACCTCGATGTGTGTCGCTGAGAAATCTCGCATATCGCGCTGTTGAAAAAGCATCCGCGCCCTCGCTATGAGGGCCGCACTTGTCCGCTCCGCCTTCATCGCGGCATGCTGTCCGACGATGGATACTGTTGCGACGGCGCGATACCCGTCCTGGTATGTTGCCGAAACCTTGTATTGCTTCGTTGGGGCGCGACCGCGCGCCCCCTCAACCCTGACCTTGTCGGGACCGACTTGGGTGAGCCGGACTTCGGAAAAGTCCGCGATCACGTCGGGCAATAGATAAGATGCGGGGTCGCCGATCTCGTAAAGTGATTGTTCAGCGATCACGGCGGGCACGATCAAACCGCCGGTGCGTTCTGGTTTTGAGACGACAAAATTTCCGTCACTTCGGCATTCTGCTATAGGATAGCCGATGTTGTGCCAATCGGGCACTTGGTCCCAATCGCTGAAGGTTCCGCCGGTCGCTTGGGGACCGCATTCCAAAATGTGGCCAACCAGACTGCCGGCGCCCAGTCGGTCATAGTCATCAGCGGCCCAATCGAATTCGTGCATAAGGATGCCAAGCGCTAACGCACTGTCGGCGCACCTTCCGGTGATGACGATGTCGGCACCGCCGGCCAAAGCCGCCTTGATGGGAAGCGCGCCCAGATACGCATTCGCCGTCAACAACCGCGGCGGTAGCAGCTGACCTGAGGTAGCCTCTCGCAAACCCTTAGCGCGAAGTTTATCGATCAGCGGCATGACATCGTCGCCCTCAACGATCGCAACCCGCAGACCGAGGCCGTGCTTGGCAATGATCGCCTCAAGTGCGCGTTTACAGCCTGCCGGGTTGACGCCGCCGCCGTTCGAGACGATCCGCACTTTCTTCCGCGCGATCAATGGCAGCGCTGGCTCGAGGTAGGCGACGGCATCGGGCGCGTAACCCGCGGAAGGATCCTTCATCCGCGCTCGAGCCAGCAGCGACAGCGTCACTTCAGCCAGATAGTCCATCATAAGATAGTTGACGTTGGCGCCAAGCAATTGATCGATTGCTCCCGGACTGTCGCCCCAAGCGCCGGACGCACCACCGATCCGCACAAGCTTTTCAGCCATCGGAGTCGTACGTCCACTGCGGTTTGCGCCGCTCGTTGAACGCGGCTAGTCCCTCGGTCGCGTCCCGCGTGAGCGCCGTGACGGAAATCAACGTCTCGGCAAAAGCGAGGGCTTCTTGAAACGCCATGCGTTCCATCGCGGCAACGGCGTATTTGCCGCGCCGCAGCGCAACGGGCGACATTTCGGCGAGTTTGGTGGTCAGGGCCTCAACCTTTGCATCGAGCTCTGCAAAGGGCACGACATAATTCGCAATCCCGATTTCACGTGCGCGGGCGGCGTCGATCAGCTCTCCTGTCAAACACAGCTCGTTGATATGTCGGACACCGATCATGTTTCGCAGAAACACCAGCACTTGCATGGGAAAAACGCCGACCCTCGCCTCGGGCAGGCCGAAACGCGCGTGATCGGCGACAACCGCAAGATCGCAGAGCGCCATCAAACCCATGCCACCGGCGACGCAATCGCCGTTTATGCGTCCAATGACTGGCACGCCCAGATCGCGCATCACTCGGGCAAGCTTGCCGAAATCCGTCATCGGCTGGTCAAGCCCAATCGTAAATGTCTGTGGCCCGCCCGTCAGGTCGGCGCCGGCGCAAAACGCCTTGCGGCCCGCACCGGTAAGAACAATGCTGCGCACGCTGGCATCTTCTTGCACAGCTACGACTGCCTTTTCGATGCCGGCTATAACCCCTTTATTAATTGCATTGCGCCGCTCCTCCCGGTCGATCCAGATCCAAAGTGTGTGGTTGCGCAACTCCGTCCGAACTGGAGGCTTGTCGGCGTCGGCGCTCATGCAGGTCTCGCTTGATTAGACGTGTTTGGCAATCCGCGCTTCACGCGCGGCCATGAAGTCTGGCGCGAAGCATGAGCGCTTTTCTAGACGCCTCTCTAAACCGCTCGCGCTTCGCGTCCGCCGCCGAGCATGGCTCTTACCTCAACTCCGCCGTGTCGACGGTCGATCCAGCATAATTGCGAATTATAATACGCTATACCGAACACTAAAATGGGCGATATTATTGCGTCAAGCCTTTGTCCTGAACCAGCGGTGGCCGCCGCGCTCGGTAGTGCCGATATTTGCCACAGATGAGTCAAAGACGATATTCTACCATCGCGTGCCGGTTTGAAATTGATGTCGAGTCGTTGGTCATGTCGAAGATTGTTGATCGAACGTTGGACTTTATCGAGTTGTTTGCGAAGGAGCGGCGGCCGCTGTCGCTATCCGATATAGCAGATCTGCTGAAAATCCCGATTTCCAGCTGTCACGACGTCGTCCAGGCCATGCAAGCGCGCGGCTACTTGTATGAGATCGCGCCCCGCGCCGGATATTATCCAACGCTACGGTTATATGCGCTTGGCAAAGAGATCGGAGATAACGACCCGATCCTGATGCGCTGCGAGACATTGCTCCGATCGTTGCGTGACGCATTGGATGAGTCCGTTGCGTTGGCAAAAGTCAGTGGGCTAAATGCGACGTACTTGCAGGTATTCGACCCAACTCATCCGCTCCGCATTCTCGTCAAGGTCGGCGACAGCATACGAAACATTTACGCAACTTCAGCGGGCAAAGCGCTGTTGGGCTGCCTGGACGACCGCGCGCTTAACGCCTTTCTGAAGTCGACAAAACTCGCGCCGCTGACGAAGCGAACCATCAAGTCCGCGGGTGCCCTGCGCAAGGACGTCGAGCTCGGCAGAAGGCGAGGTTGGTATCTTAATCGCGAAGAGAGCCTGAGCGGAGTGACGACAATCTCGGTCACGTTTAAATGGAATGCATCGACATACATAGTGACGGTTGCCGGTCCGTCATTGCGTGTGGAACAAAAGCTCGAAACCGCAGCAGCCCTTCTGGCCGCTGTATGCCGGCGCCTGGAGATGCAGCCGACTGGCGGCGGTGCGTCGGTTTGAAATTTGAGGTCTTAAAGCGGGGCGGCCTATCACTACTTTGGCAGATTGTGGCTGATAATAGTGGTGACGGGATTCCCAAATCAGT
>CAYWNY010000233.1:0-5239 GCA_964459765.1 uncultured Hyphomicrobiales bacterium
AACCTCCCTCCATTCCTGTTGAAGTCCGTTTAAATCTGAATGATGCACTGAAAGTACGATATGGCCCCGACTACGCCGGCGATCCAAGGATGCGTACCTTGATGCTACTTAACGGTCCTCTCTCTCCTCAATTTTTGTCCGGTGCTGAAGAAGCTGAAGCGTTCCGAAATGGAGAGTATGTTCGCTTAAATAGCTCAACCATCAGCAAGGTTCAGTTCTTTCAGTGGCTCATCAAGCGTGCGTTGATCGGAAAGTTGCGTACGGCCGGAAAAAGCTTTGCGAATCTCGTTGATCGAGTTCTCGAAAGCCGTGCTGCACGCATGTGGGCTTTAGCTGGGACTTCGCTAGGTGTACTGTTAGGGCTATACAATATTGTGAAACTTCTGCTGTCTGCCTTGTAGAAATTAGCAGCTGTCGCCGAGCGGCAGAATTTAGCATCCAGATTGGACGGCGCTGACGATGGCTTCGTGCCGTTCCCGGCAAAAGCCTCGGTGCCAGCTTGGAACGTTCGATGGGTTCCCACAGACTAATCTTCGTATCTCCTGGGTGCGGGACGCGTCGGGGATTATTTTTTCCAAACAATGGGGCATTTTGGCCCCGCACCATTGCCAAACCTATTGTTACGCTTGGGTTATCTCACTTCTCCCGGGCCCACCATGAAATCATTAGCTTTTTTGCTTTTTGGTTGGCGCCTTTTTCCGGCTCGACCAATGAAACGTTCCCGCCCCGTCCTGAAACGTCGCTGGTTGTTTCGACGTGATCGCCTCCGCCGCGCCCCGCATGTAGTCGGGATGATGGTGGCCATAGGTCCGCTCGATCATCTGCGCTGACATGCCGAGGTAGCCGGCGGCCTGCCAGATTGGCACGCCGCGCTGCATCAGCCATGTCGCCGCCGTGTGCCGCAGCGTGTGCGGCGTCACCTTGCCCCACAGGCCAGCAAGGTCGACGGCGTGCTTGAAGCCGGTCTTGACCGATTTGACCGGCGCCCCTTGCCATTCCACGAAATGCGACGCCACGATGCCACGGCGCACCCAGCCGCATATGTGCCAATAGCCGTGGCGGTATCGGCGCCGGCGCCAGCCGGTAATAAATGCCTTGGTCGAGGTCGACGAACGAATGGCCGAGATCGCGGTACGGTGACGCCGAGGCAATCGCGCTCGCGCGAGTGCCTGTATGGAGGCCGATCAGTATGCGCGTAGAAGTTGTTATCGTAAAAATCGCCTGCTTGCGAGTCATTTCGCAAGTTCCCTTGCGGCCAAGTAATGGAGCCGCCATCGAAATTGGCCGCGACGTGATAAAGGAGGACGACAATTGGTCGATCGTCATTCCGCCGGCGGATACGAAGACCAACACTTTCCTCGACTTTGAGATTCCGGAGTCCGTACGCCGTCAGTTTGAAATTTATCTAACGCTAGTACGCCCTCGGATGCTGCGTCGTCCCGGATGCAAAGCCCTTTGGGTGAGTCCCAAAGGAGGGCCACTCTCATACTCGGCAGTCTGGCCAGTGTTCGCGAGACATTCAACTGAACGGCTAGGCATTCGGATCACACCACATGATGTCCGTGACGCTGCGGCAACAACGTGGGCGATCGCAGCGCCGGACCGAGTAGGGATCTCACGAGACCTGCTCGCTCACGCCGACCTGCGCACGACAGAAAAGCATTACAATCGTGCTAAAGGAATCGAAGCGAGCCGAGCACACAGCCGCGTCATCGCGGAATTAAGACGCAGATTCAGGCGAAACTGAGTGGCACGAGCGCTCTCGTCTCGTCAGCGATTCGCGTAATGACAGGTTACGCGGGCGCGATCCGGCAAAGCGCTTGGAATCCCTCCTCTGGCGGCTCGAGGCATCATTCGCTCGCATCGATAATCGCAGCGCGAAGGTATTCTTTAAGACTCCCGCCGGCTGCTCTTGCTACATCATCAGCGGAAATGCCCACTTCTGCCGCATCGGCTATGCATTGGGCCACAGTCGCGTCGAGTTGCTCAAGCGCGCGCGGTTCCGCGTAGACGTTGGCTTCCCGCCAGTTCTTGAGGAATTCGATTGGAATTTCTGCCACTAGCCCTCTTTTGTGCGGCCTTATCATAATAGCAAGCCACTAATTCAGGCGGCCCCAATGGATGGCGCAATTATCCGGATCGGTTTGTTGGCTCTCCTGATCCTCGCCTTTCAGCACGAGATGAAGGTCGACAGAAAGATCACGAAAATATGGGTAGGTCTGCAACGGGTCTGATCCGTCCGTTGGCATTAGGATGCTGGTGCACATCGCCGCCTTTTTGATCGCGACCTTCCTGCGCCGGTGCCTGAAATCTCACTTCGTGAGCTGCTCGCGGATCGACTGCAACTCGCGCCGGCGTTTTGCGCTCGTTTTGGGGTAAGACATTTTGAGTTCTTCGAACGTATCGACGACAATTCTGGATACTATCAGCCGAGCATTCTCCTTATCGTCGGCGGGGACGACATACCAGGGCGAGCGATGGGTACTTGTCGCACCGAGGCATTCCTCATATGCCTTCATGTAGTGCTTCCAAAATTTCCGCTCTGCGATATCCGCGAGACCGAATTTCCAATTCTTGTCCGGCTGGTCGATGCGCGCCAGAAAGCGCTTTCGTTGCTCCTCCTTCGAGAGGTGGAGGTAGAACTTGATGATGCGGGTTCCGTTGACGTAAAGGTGCTTCTCCAAATCCACGATCGAACGATACCGGTTGTGCCAGACTTTCTTGTCGTGATGCGGCGTGTCCGGAATCGCTTCGCTGCGGAGAATCTCCGGATGCACGCGGGCGATCAGTACCTCTTCATAATAGGATCGGTTGAAGATGCCGATTCGTCCGCGTTCCGGCAGATCGCGGCTAGTGCGCCAGAGAAAATCGTGTTTCAATTCGGTAGCGCTGGGATGCTTGAAGCTGAACACCTGGCATCCTTGAGGATTGACCCCGGACATCACGTGCCTGATGGCGCCGTCTTTTCCCGCCGCGTCCATTGCCTGAAAGATCAGCAAGACGGCATGGCGATCTGACGCGTAGTGAAGATTCTGTTGCGAGCTTAGTTGCTCAACGTGTTCATCAAGCAGCTTTTTGTATTGTTCCTTTGACTTGTAGACGGGATCGACCTTGGTCGGCCACTTTTTGAGATTGACCTCGCATCCCTCCCGCACGCGGAAATCCTTTGAATGTATTTTCATCGGCTACTTTCTAGCGGATTTGCCGCTCATCTCATGATTGGATTGCTTGGCGGTCTGCAGCTTCGAATCTGACGGTGTCTTGGTTCCGGTTTCTGGCCCGGCTTCGGCTTTGGCTTCAGGTTTAAGTTCGGCTTCTGCCGCTGGCGTTTTCGCGGCCGCGGCGATCTCACGCCCAGCATCCTCCGGGTCTTTGACGAGGCCCGCGACGAGGAGCTCTCCGAGCGACGTGTTGAGTGGTGTCGCCGCGCCGGCATTGGCGTGAGGTTTAGGCTCGGTCTTGGCTTTGCGTTGGGGTGTGGCTTTGGTCTCAGTCAGCGGCTCAGCACCCTTGGCGTCAGGCTTTGGCTTTTTGGCGTCGGGCTTCCGCTCTGCCTTGGCGTTTCTCTTGGCTTCGGGCTTCGCCTCGGCCTTAACGTCAGGCTTCGGCTGTACTTCGGCGTCGGGCCCGGCGACAGCCTCGGCTTCCGGCCGAGGCGTGGCTTTGACTGCATCGAAAATCCGATAGGCCAAGAGTTTCACGCGGTCATTGACGAGAAACCAAGCCAGAGCATAGCCCCACACAAACCCCGCCCAACCCCAGCCGAGCGGAGTCATGAACACGCCATACACCGCTATCAGGGTCGCCAGCGCTTGCGTGCCGAATACCGCGACCCATAGAATCCGCGCTGGGCGTATGGACCAGAACGGGCCGCGCGTGCGCGTGAGGAAAATCGTCAGATGTCCGGCGACCGACAGCTTTAGGTACATCAGCGTCTGGATGTGCGCGCGGTCGAGATGGAAGATGCGCTCGCCAAGATAAAACAGGCCAAACGCCGCCACGACGCCAATAACGCCCAGGACCGTGGCGATCCCCAGCACCAGCCGCATGTTCCAGGCCTCGGGCGCGCCCCTGTAATGTACATTGTCGTAAGCAATGGACAGAATGGCGCCGTCGTTGAGCAACGCCAGCATCACGATCATTACCGCCGTTAAGGGGTAGAAGTTGAAGACCAGGATCGCCAGCGTCATGAAGAACAGCACGCGCAACGTCTCGGCGATACGGTAGATCGCGTAGCTGTTCATCCGCTGGAAGATGCGGCGGCTTTCCTTGATTGCATCGATGATGACCGACAGGCCGGGCGTAATCAGTACGATGGCCGCCGCCGCGCGTGCCGCGTCCGTCGCGCCAGAAACGGCGATGCCGCAGTCGGCCTTCTTCAGCGCGGGGGCATCATTCACCCCGTCGCCGGTCATGCCGACGATATGGCCGCACTTTTGCAAGTCAGCGACAATATGAAACTTGTGTTCGGGGAATACCTGGGCGAAACCGTCGGCCTTCTCGATGGTCTTCGCCACCGCCATCGTTGTTTGTTGCTTTTCGTCGCCAAGGCTTCTGGCATCAAGGATATTGGCGCCCATCCCCAGTGTCTTGGCGGTTTCCCGGGCGATGGCCAGCGCATCGCCGGTGACCATCTTGACCTTCACGCCCATGTGTTTGGCAGTCGCGATGGTGGACTTGGCATCATCCCGGGGCGGGTCGAACAAGGGCAGCACGCCGAGGAACTGCCATTTCCCATCGCCTTCGGCACGCGCCACACCCAATGAACGAAAGCCGCGCGCCGCGAATTCGTCGACCGCTTTATCGACGGCGGCCTTTACCTCTCCGGCATTAGCCGACAACGCCAGAATCACCTGCGGCGCTCCCTTCGTCACCTTGAACGCCTTTCCGTCTGAGCCGGTGACGGCAGCCTCGGTGCGCTTATGCACCGGATCGAATGGCTGAAAATGACCCACCTTGTAGCCTTTCAAGGCCTGGTCGTTTTTCAGGCCGCCGAGAACGGCCAGATCGATGGTGTCGTTATTGTCGGGACGCGACGCCAGCGCGGCAGCGAGGATCACTTGCTCGGCCGGGATGTTGTTTACGCTGAACGGGTCGCCCAGCGTCAGCTTGTTCTGGGTCAAGGTTCCGGTCTTGTCGGCGCACAGCACGTCAACGCCCGCCAATTCCTCGATCGCCTCCAATCGGGTCACAATCGCCTTTTTCTTCGCGAGCAGGCGCGCGCCAACCGCCATCGTCA
>CAYWNY010000234.1:0-5212 GCA_964459765.1 uncultured Hyphomicrobiales bacterium
CAATGAATCACATCCGATTCATCAGATTCAAGAACTTCCCGGATCGGCTCTTAGACCTTGTAGCTCTCTGTTCCTCGCTTCAGCCGCGGCGAGCTCGGCCATGACACTGAAAATATGAGCGGCCGTTACTATCCAACCGTCCTTGTTAATGACCACGAATGTACCGATGCCAGCGCTACATTCGCCGTCAACGCTGCGTTGGCTGATAACTACGGGTCCAGTGAAATTGCGTGCCTTGGCACAAGCGGCCCGAAACATAGTCTCGTCCCCCGAACGAACATTGGAGGAAGCCGCTACAATTGTGAGTTGTCAATCCTGTTTGTGCTTGCGCCAACGTGCGGCCGCAGCCTTTTTGGCGATCTGTTTTCGTTTGGCTTTGCTTAAGGTCGCGGCTCTTGCGACCCCGCCTTTGAGTCCACCTAGCCGAGCGAACGCGACCGCGGCCGCGGTCGTATCCCCCTCATCGGGATCATCACCAGGGTGCGCCCCGGTCGCCACGTCAATCACGAACTTGGCTGCTTGGGAAAAGTCCCTAGGGCGCTTGGGATACTTTGAGGCCATGAGGCCGAATATGGCCGGATCAACCTAGCCCGCAAGCCCGAAAGTAGCCTGCCTTATTCAAACTGACCCACTACCCAAGGGGGGGCGAAGTTACACTTGACGACCCCAATAACTAGGTATAGTATTGAGGCGATAGGAGATTCCCGATGGCCAATCCCGTTTTGTCCGCCCCCCATTTTCACAATGAGGAAGCCGCTTTTGCCTATGTCGAG
The DNA here is from genome assembly GCA_964459765.1 of uncultured Hyphomicrobiales bacterium. Taxonomy (GTDB): domain Bacteria; phylum Pseudomonadota; class Alphaproteobacteria; order Rhizobiales; family Xanthobacteraceae; genus BOG-931. Next base: position 774 of record CAYWNY010000234.1, read on the forward strand.
GCCCACCTTTGGCCGGAAGGCCCGGTTTGCCCCCATTGCGGCAACGTCGAGCAAAAGAGCATCGGTCGCCTGAACGGCAAGAGCAGCCGTCCCGGGCTGCGGAAGTGCTACGCCTGCCGCAAGACCTTCACGGTGCGGGTCGGTTCGATCTTCGAGGATAGCCACTTCCCTCTGCATCTGTGGCTTCAGGCGATCCAACTCATTACCGCCAGCAAGAAGGGCATTTCGACCCGCCAGATTCAGCGGGCCTTCAATTGCAGCATGAAGACCGCTTGGTTCCTGACCCACCGCATCCGCGAGATTATGAAGCCGGAAGGCGACACCCCGTCGCCGCTTGGTGGCGAGGGCAAGACCATTGAAGGGGACGTGACCTATGTTGGGCGCAAGCCGATGACCAAGGCGCGTCGCGGCGGCGGTAGCAACATGAATCCGGTCTTTTCGCTGGTCGAACGCGACGGCGCGTCGCGATCCGTCCACATGCCGAACGTGCGGGTAGAGAACCTTGGCGCGGTGCTGGAAAATCACGCTTCGGGCAAGAGCGATCTTATGACCGATGAAGCGGGAGCCTTCATCCAACTCGGTTGGAATTTCCGCTCGCACCAATCGGTCAATCACAGAAAGGACGAATACGTGCGCCGGGACGGCAAGCGCGTCATCACCACCAATGGCGTCGAAGGCTTCTTCTCGATCCTGAAACGCGGAATTTATGGCGCCTACCAGCACGTCAGCGAAGCGCATCTGCAACGCTATCTGACCGAATTTGATTTCCGGTACAGCAACCGGGAAAAGCTCGGCGTCAATGACGTTGCCCGCGCGTCGATTGCGCTCAAAGGCGCAAAGGGTCGCCGTCTCACCTACGAAACAACTTTGTTCAATGGGCGCTAAGGCCGAGCGATATGATCGCCCGCGCAAGCGACATTGGTGCTGGCGCGATGACCCGCGACAACTTAAATTGCCTTTCAAGGAAGGTGATTGATTCATGCCGCGCAAGCCCACAAAACCCGACGATCCCGAGCAATCGAAGCGATTCATTGAAACCGCCGAGGAAACCGAGGCGACTGACGATGAGGCATTGGAGCGCGCGTTCAAAAAGATTATCCCCCGGCCGCCTAAAGGGCAGCAAGATCGCTCATAAAAGTCCGTACCGCACTGAGAACGTCCAACGCCTGCGACTGCGTATAGGACGTAGCTGGATGCATCGTATTGTTGCGCCAGACCTAACCGACCTGATGTAGATTGGCGCGCGCCGCCTCCCAATCATTCTTCTTGCGCTTAAGCCGATCAGTGTTATCGGGCAGGTTTTTGATTTTGTGATCCATCATGCCGGTCATCTGCCGCCAAGTCGTTTGCGGCGTGATCGTTACCTTCAGGCGCTGGCTAAGTTGTCGTACCGCTACCTCCATCGCCCGCATTAAATGGAACACACATGCCGTCCCTTGTTGGAGCGCGAGACAATTGCCGGCTTGTTCAATATCACTGGCGGCGTTTTTGAATTTCTTCGTTACTATTGCCCCGAACAAATCCTTTCGCCCATAAAACGGCACGTAGTCAGGTCGGACGCGCAAGAAATTCTGCGACGCCAATTCGTCTTTGATGCGAGATTGCAAATGGATGATCGCCTGAGAAATCCCGAGTCGTGGCGCGAAGGTTTGGGGGCCTATCAGAATGACTAGGCGATCCAATTCGGGAACGACGTTTGGCATTCCGCAGGCGACGCAAGCCTCCCGCGTCAGATCGAGCGCATACGCTACCGCGATAGCGATTTCCTTGTTCGTAGTTGCGCGCTCACCTTCCGGGATTTGAATCGGAAGGCACATCACCTTGGCGGCGTCCAAGGCGGTAAACGCCTTAGCGAACCGCAGCGCGTATTGATCCAACATATCCCACAGGCTCCAGAGCCGGCGGGAATCCCAGAGATTTTGAGCCGAGCCGCCGGAGGTCACGAATCACCCCCGGTTCTACCCCTAGTCGGTGGGGCCGCTAAGTGTAACGTCGCCAAGGGGGGGGGTTAGTGGGTCATGTTTCAATTGTGGCAGCCAAGGTTAGTTTAGTCGCCCTTACCCGAACCTGCCACTAATCCGATGATGTATCCGACCCGATAGTACATAATCCGCAAAAATCCGCCGCTGAGCGGGGGCATGTACTCATGATCGCATGCGTGTCTCTGGCGAGGTGAAACCAAAACGTCGGAGGTGCGATCACGGCAATAATCCAGCTATCCGGTCACTACGCGCTTGCTATGGAGCCAAGCCGCTGACTCGTTTCTGATCCAGCGCCACGCGTCACCTTCCGTCGCAAAAGTGTCTGTGATCCGTTTCGGCGCGGCACCGCGAGAGTCTGAATGAGAAGTGGCGTATTCAGCCACAACACTCAGCCTTCGCGCCATTCTTCAACGATCGGCTTTTCAATCCGATCCTTCAGCAGCAAAAGAACATCAGCGCTTAAATAGAGCGCGACGGCTCCCTGATCGGTTTGAAGACTTATCATGGCGCTCCCGGTTGCCGGGTCGACCACGACCCTGGTGGCCTGCACCTCATATTCCGGAACCAGCGTGCCCATGACTCTTCCCTGTGAATTGAGGAGAAGATTAAACCAAGCCTCGCTTGCTGTCAGGGATAAATACCAAAGAGCGTGGGTCAGTTTGAATCGCGGAGAAGATCGTCGGCGGTAAGCCGCGGCCACGGTATTCCCGCGCGATAGGTCGTAAAATTAGTCCTTTCCCACGCCAGGAAGTTTTCGATTGCCTTGAGCATGTAGCCGGCAAGATCGCCGCAAGAAACCTGCTAGAGATCCTTGGCGGGAATTTTCGCCAGCTCGGCATCTTTGAGACACGCTTCGCCAACGCCGCGGGTTTTTTGCGCCAATTCCAATGTCTGGCGGCCGCGGAGATATGCTTTAAACACCAGCGATCCAGAAATTCTCTCGCCGTCTCGTTCATCGCCGATCCTGTTGCAGTCGCCCCGTTCAGCATCTCCACTTGAGCGAAACCACGGCATTTTGTCGTTCTTAGGCCACCGCGCCGCGTCGCCTTCCACCGCCCTCTTTTGCCAATCGCACCGCCGCCATTTAAGAATGGCGCGCTGAGGTTTAGGGGGCGCACTTGATCTACATCCGTCGCATCGGGCTTGCGGCCGCGTGTCTCGCCGCGCTGACAAATCTGGCGCTTGCCGACCCGTCCGGGCTGTGGCGGGAGCAGGACGGTGGCACCGTCCGCATCGTGCGCTGCGGTTCCGGCTATTGCGGCATGATCGCGAGCGTCAATCCGCCCCGCGATCCGGCAACCGGCAAACCCGTCACCGACAAGAACAATCCCGATCCGGCCAAGCGCAATCGGCCGGTCGTCGGTCTTCCGGTGCTGATCGGCACGCGGCCGGCCGGGCCGAAAAAATGGTCCGGTCGGCTCTACGACGTCGATCGCGGGCAGATCTTGCCCGGTAGCCTGATCGAGGTCGACGCGACCACGGTCAGGATCGAAGGCTGCGTGGGCACGATGTGCGGCGGCGAAGACCTCACCCGCGTTTCGCGCTGAAGCGCCCGCCGCGGCCGACAGCCTCGGCTAGCGGGTCATTTCATTTCGGATCGACTTAAGGTTCGGCCGACGGTCGCCTTGACCCCGCACTCCGCGCAATAAATCGCCTTAGCGCGGTCGATCCGAAAGCCGTCCGATACGCTTTTGATTGTTGTTTCCAAATCTCCGCGCGCGCTCTCTTCCCAGGTCGCGGCGCCGTTGAGTGCGCATTGCGGGCATGTCAGAGGCGTAGAGAAATGTTCGCGTTTCGCCATTGGGGTCTCCTCCCCGATGCCGCAGAGATGCGGAAGTTTTTGGTCGTCCGCCCGGCCGATGTAAAGCGCGATCAGCCCCGATCGGCGGCGTCGCGGCGAGCGCTTTCAAGCGCGGGCGATCACCCAGTTGAGGAAGGCGTCGACCTTGTCGGGGTTGGCAAACACATACATTGCCCAAGCGATGATGCCGATGATCACGACCACGTCGCGCGCATAGCCGAAGATTTTGAGGGTTTGTGGCGTCAGGCTGAGCTGCATTTGCCCTGCTCCCAAAACCGTCACCTTGCGGTCAGTCCCGCGTGTTCGCAGCCGGGCTTCCGAGATCGCGCCCTAAGATCGCGCCCAAGATTGCACCCATGAACGCCTCCGTCCATTGGCTCGCGGAGTGTTTTCGAGCCGCTTTAGAGCCGGGGTTGTCTCTTCACCGGGTTTACCCACAGAGGGTTGCGATCGCGTCAACAAAGCCTGTCCGCATATTTAACGGGGCCGGTTGACGGCCTGTTTCCCGCCCGGGTGCGGGCCATCCCGGTGGCGCCCAAGCCCGAGCTCACGCCCGATTCCTCAGCCGCTTCGACGGTTTAGAATTAATTACAGTAGTCTGTGAGAGCCGATCCGGGAAGTTCTTGAATCTGATGAATCGGATGTGATTCATTGTT
>CAYWNY010000235.1:0-5182 GCA_964459765.1 uncultured Hyphomicrobiales bacterium
CAAACCAGCGTGACGTCCATGTCGAAGGTCACTTCGGCGGGATCGCCACCCACATACGTCGAGATCATGCGCGGGCCTTCCCGCAACTCGACCAGCAGCACCGCATAGGGGACGTCGGCCTTGAACGCCGGGCCAGGCGCGCGATGCACAACACTAAACGAGTGCACCTTGCCGTGCCCGCTCGCCGGGCGATAGATGAGATCCTCGCAGCCGCAGGCGCGGCATAGGGCCTGCTGATAATACTGCACGTGCTTGCAGTCCCCGCAATGCTGCAACAGCAGCCTTCCCTGACGAAGCCCCTCCCACAGGCGCGCCGTATCGGCGTCGGGCGCCGGAAGAGGCTTGCGTTCAGCGTGGACGCTCACAGCGTGTTTTCCGTGCCGAGGATCGTTGTGGCATTCGTCGCAAAGCCCGCGCCCAGGCTATGAACAAGGCCGAGCTCGGCACCCGCCACCTGCCGCTCCCCGCACTCGCCGCGCAGCTGCGCAATGACCTCATGGAAGTGGAACAGCGAACCCGGAATGCCGGAGTGCGCGAACGAGAGCAACCCACCGTGGGTGTTGATCGGAATAGTGCCGCCGTGGGTGATCTCGCCGCTCGCTGCGAAGGCACCGCCCTCCCCTTTCGGACAGAAGCCGAGGTCCTCGAGCATCATGATTACGGTGCCGGTGAAACAGTCATAGACACCCGCGGTATGCAGATCGCGCGGGCCGTAGCCCGCCATCGCATAAGCCTTGCGGCTCGACTCGACCGCGCCAGTCGTCGTCAGCGAAGGCATAAGGAAGATGTGCTCGTGCGTGTAGCACTCGCCTGCACCCAAGATGTAGATCGGCCTCGCGATCCCCATCGCCTTTGCTTGCGTCGCGGAAGTTAACACGAAGGCCGCACCGCCATCGGAGATCAGCGAACAGTCGAGCTTGTGATAGGGGGTCGTAACCATGCCGGAGGTGAGCACGTCCTCGACCGTGATCGGTTTTGTCTGCTGAGCACCCGGGGTGCGCTGCGCGTGACGCCGATGGATCACCGCAATCTCGGCAAACTGTTCGGCCGTCGTGCCGAATTCCTTCATGTGACGGTGCGCCGTCATCGCGAACGTATTCGCGACGGGAATGCCGAATGGCATCTCGTATTGCTGGTCGCGACTCTCCGTCAGGGAACGCAATGCGAGGTCCGGCGAGAGTCCGGTCATCAAGCTGTCGGCGGCCACGATAAGCACGTTCTCGGCGAGGCCGCCCTGGATCGCGGCTGCGGCGATGCTGAACATGGTCGCGGCGGTCGCACCGGAAACCTGCAGGGTGTTGGAGAATGTCGGCTGGATGCCGAAATACTCGCTGAACGCGACGCTGAACCGGTGAAAAGGCGATGCGAAGGCGTGACCGGAGAGAACGCCGTCGATGGCAGATTTCTTCAGCCCGGCGTCCGCGATCGCCTTGCGCGCGGCGTCAGCCGCCAGCCACAGCGGACTTCGCCCGGGCACTTTGCCGACCGGTGATTGGCCGATGCCGATGATCGCGGCCTTGCCGCGCAGCGATGCGTGGCTCACTTGTGCTCCCTGGCCAGACGAGCTTCCGGCTCATTAGGTTGCACATCGTCGAGCCCCTGGACAGGAGCGTTAGCCATGCTTCTTGCAGCACCCGGCAATGCCATCTAAGATTTTCTATCATTCGTTCGAAACGAAGAACAGTGTCGCGAGCCCGCGAGCGAGATCAGTCATGGCAAACCGCTACGCCGCCTATTCGAAACTGAAAATCGACCATCCGGCGCAGCGCGTCCTGCGGATCACCTTCGACCGGCCTGAAACCTACAACTCAGTCGACGCAGAGACCCATACCCAGATCACGAACATCTGGCGGGATATCAACGACGACCACGACATCAACGCCGTCATCGTCACGGGCGCTGGCAAGGCGTTTTCGGCGGGCGGCGACTTCGACCTGATCAAGAGCATCATGAACGATCCGGTCTTGCGCATGTCGACCTGGAAGGAAGCGAAAGACCTCGTTTACAACGTCATCAACTGCAACAAGCCCATCATCTCGGCCATCAACGGAGTCGCGGTCGGCGCAGGCCTGGTTGTCGGCATCCTGGCGGACGTATCCATCTGCGGGAAATCGGCGCGGATCGTCGATGGACACACGCGGCTTGGAGTGGCTGCCGGTGACGTCGCCTGCATCATCTGGCCGCTCCTGTGCGGGCTTGCGAAGGCGAAATACTACCTCATGACGTGCAAGCCATTGTCGGGCGAAGAAGCCGAGCGCATTGGGCTCGTGTCGCTCTGCGTCGAGGATGCGGACTTGCAGCGCGTTGCGCTGGAGACAGCCCAAGATCTCGCGAACGGAGCGCAGAGCGCCATCCGATGGACGAAGTACGCGCTCAACAACTGGCTGCGCGTCAACGGCCCGCTGTTCGATACATCGACCGCGCTCGAAATGCTAGGCTTCACTGGCGCCGAAGCCCGCGAGGGCCTCGCCTCGCATCTCGAGAAGCGCAAGCCCCAGTTTCCTCAGGACTGCCCGATCTGAGCCGGACCGATGTCACCTCGCCCACCCGAAACGTTACGACGCCGCGATCTTCGTCCTCAGTGCGTCGACGGCTTCGGGATTGGCGAGAGCAGAGAGATCGCCGGGATCCTTATCTTCTAACACTGCGCGCAACACGCGCCGCATGATTTTCATGTTGCGCGTGCGCGGCAGATCGTCGACCAGCAGCACCCGCTCGGGGCGATAAGACGCGCCCATCCCGTTTACCAGAGCGGCCGATAGCTCTTCAGGCAGGCCGCGGGTGTCGATGCCCGGCATCGGAACGCACGCGCACATGATCGCCGACCCCTTTACCGGATGTGGAACGCTGAACACGGCCGCCTCGGCGAGCTTGCCGGTCGCGACCAGGATACCCTCGAGTTCGGCAGGTCCGGTTCGCTTCCCGGAAATCTTGATGGTGTCGTCCGAGCGGCCGAGTATGTAGAAAAGTCCATCGCGACCCTCCGTGGCGAAATCGCCATGCACCCAAAGTCCGGGGATCGTGGTCCAGTAGCTGCCGAGGTAGTGCCGGTCGTCCTTCCACAGGCTTTTCGTCATCCCGATCGACGCGTTGCGCAACACCAGTTCGCCGACCTCGCCGGTCGGCACGGGCCTGCCGGACATGTCGACGATGTCGGCGCCCATGCCGAGCGCTTTGCGCGAGAACGAGCCGGGGTTCATCGGGTGATTGGTCGTGCCGATGAGGATGCAGCCGCTGACTTCGGTCCCGCCTGAGATGTTGATGATGGGAATCCTGCTCTTGCACACATGCTCGAAGAACCAGCGCCACGGCACCTCGGTCCATGCCTCTCCGCCGGAAGTCGTGATCCGCAGGCTCGAGAGATCGTAGCGCTCGACCTCGTCGCCATAGCGCATCAGGCTACGCACGATTGTCGGTGAGACGCCGAGAAAAGTCACCTTGTGGTCCTGGATCAGCCGCCAGAACCGGCCGGTATCCGGGAAATCTGGCGTGCCCTCGGCGATCAGCAGGCTGCCGCCCGCGAAACTGGGAACGCAGGCGCACATCGCGCCAACCATCCAGCCCATGTCGCTGAGGAAAAACCAGCGGTCCGACGGTTTGAAATCCCCGCAGATTATGAGGTCCCGCGTCACCATCGTGCCAATGAAGCCAACGTGGGTCCAGACGCAGCCCTTCGGCGCGCCGGTCGTGCCGGAGGTGTAGAGGAGGACAGCCGGATCGTCGGCCGCCATTTCGGCGGTTCGCAGCACGCCGTCCTTGCCATCGACGAGATCGTGCCACCAAACGTCGCGGCCTGCGCGCATCGGGGTGTCCGCTGGCAAGCCGCTCCGCTCGGCGACGACAACGTGGCGCACGGTTGCCGCCGCGTCGAGGGCGGCATCGAGCACAGACTTGAGCGGTGCCGGCGCGCCGCGCCGCCAAGTTCCGCTCGCCGTGAGGACAGCTTTGGCGCCTCCGTGATTAAGGCGCGTCTCGATCGGCTTCGGGCCAAAGCCCGAGAACAACGGCATCACGATCGCGCCGACCTTCAGGATCGCGAAGAAGGCGACGAAGGTCTCCGGGATGTTCGGCATGTAGATTGCCACGACATCGCCCCGATCGATGCCGAGTCCGACAAGCGCTTGCGCGAGGCGGCCAACTTCACGCGCGAAGTCGCGGTACGTGAGCGTACGCCGCTCGCGCGCGTCTTCGCCTTCCCACACCAGAAACGTCTGATCCCAGACCGGTGTGCCCTCGTGCTTGTCGACGCAATTGAGGACGATGTTCGTGGTCCCGCCTACGCACCAGCGCGCCCACGGCAGGCCGCGTGACAGATCGAGGACCTGGTCGAACGGGCGATAGAACCGCACATCGCAGAAGCGGAAAACTTGCTCCATCAACCAGGCCTGATCCGCATCCGCCTTAGCGGCGAGCGCATCGTAGTCGTGCTGTCTCGTCGCACGCAGGAACGCCGTGAGGTTGCTCCGCTCCACGAGCTCGGGCGGTGGCGTCCAGACATAGGCCGATGCGTTGCTCATGGATCGCCGGAATGAGTCTTCTTTGCCGCAACGGGCGCCGGATTGATCGCAATTTCTAACACCCGCAAGGCGAGGGTCAATCGAGGGACCGGCCCGTTGAAGCCGCAAGAATGGCGCGCGGAATGCCTCGAGCCCATCAAATTCATCGGTACCGGCACTCCGAGCTTGCGCTTCGTGACGCAGTACGAGGTCGGCTACATGACGGAGACGAAACCGGTCAGGAAATCGATCAATCTGTTCGATGCGGTGCGCGATCACTGGAATGGCGATACGAAGAAAAGTCATCCCCCTCTAGGTCGCCGGCGATCGGGCATCAGGTCTGCCTTGCGTACTGGACCGCGACGCGGCCGACTTTTTCGCGCGCGATGACGAGCTTCTGGATCTGCGCTGTCCCGTCGCCGATTTGGAGGCCCATCACGTCAAGATAGCGCTGTTGAAACGGCAAATCTGTGGTGTAGCCATAGTGTCCGTGCGTGAGTAGGCACTGATGGATGATCTCGCAGGCGACTTTCGGCACGTACCATTTGCACATCGCGGCTTCCGCGGTGTTGGGCATCCTGCGGTCGCGCAGCGAAAGCGTGTAGTAGCAGAGCTGCCGCATCATGGTGATCTGCGTCTCGGCTTCCGCCAACGGGAAGCTGACCCCCTGGAATTGGGCGATTGGC
>CAYWNY010000236.1:0-5179 GCA_964459765.1 uncultured Hyphomicrobiales bacterium
GTCACCGTCGAGGAAGGCTGGAAGCAATCCGGCGTCGGCGCCGAGATTGCCGCGCGCATGATGGAGGAGGCGTTCGATTATCTCGATGCGCCGGTCGCGCGTGTCACCGGCAAGGACGTGCCGATGCCGTACGCGGCGAATTTGGAGAAGCTGGCGCTGCCTTCGGTCGCCGAAGTGATCGAAGCCGCCAAGGCCGTCTGTTACCGCTGACATCGGTGAAGCCTTAAGCGTCATGCCAATCAACATTCTCATGCCGGCGCTGTCGCCCACGATGGAGAAGGGCAACCTCGCCAAATGGCTGAAAAAGGAAGGCGAACCGGTCAAGACCGGCGACGTCATCGCCGAAATCGAAACCGACAAGGCGACGATGGAATACGAGGCCGTCGACGACGGCGTGATGGCGAAGATCGTGGTGCCGGAAGGCACTCAGGACGTTCCGGTCAATCAGCTCATCGCGGTGATGGCGCAAGAGGGCGAGGACCCGAAAGCCGCCGCCGCGGCGGCCGGAAAGAGCGCGCCTGCGCCAAAAGCCGCCCCAGCCGCTGCCGCACCGGCACCAGCGCCAACGCCGCCGCCACAAACCAAGGCACCCGGCGCGCAGCCCTCATCTCCTCCCGCGCCGCAGGCAGCCGGTGAGGGGCCACGAGCTAATGGGCAGACGCCGGGCCGGGTTTTCGCCTCACCGCTCGCGCGCCGCCTCGCTAAGGACGCCGGTATCGATATCGCGCGCGTCACCGGCTCCGGCCCGCATGGCCGCGTGATTGCCCGCGACGTGGCGGCGGCGAAGGAAGGCAAGGGGCTGCGCGCAGCGCCTGCGGTGCCCGCAGCCGCCGCGACCGCTGCTCCGCTCATCGCGCCGGCGATGAGCGATGCGCAGATCCGCGCGCTCTACGAAGACGGCAGCTACGAGCTCATTCCGCATGACGGCATGCGCCGCACGATCGCACAACGCCTCACCGCGTCGACGCAAACCATTCCGCATTTCTACCTCACCGTCGACTGCGATATCGGCAAACTTCTCTTTGCGCGCAAGGACATCAACGCGTCGGCGCCGAAGGGCGCCGACGGCAAACCGGCCTACAAGCTCTCGGTCAACGACTTCGTCATCAAGGGGCTGGCCCTCGCTTTGCAGCGCGTGCCCGACGCGAACGTGAGCTGGACCGAAGCCGGCTTGCTCAAACATAGACACTCCGACATCGGGGTGGCCGTAGCGTTGCCCGCCGGCCTGATCACTCCGATCGTTCGCAATGCGGAGACGAAATCGCTGTCCGCCATCTCCAACGAGATGAAAGAACTGGCGGCGCGCGCCCGCGCCAAAAAACTCAAGCCGCAGGAATATCAGGGCGGCACCTCGTCGGTGTCGAATCTCGGCATGTACGGCATCAAGGATTTCACCGCCGTGATCAATCCGCCGCAATCGACCATCCTTGCGGTCGGCACCGGCGAGGAGCGCGCGGTGGTGCGGGGCGGCAAGATCGAAGCGGCGCATCTGATGAGCGTGACCATGTCATGTGACCATCGCTCGGTTGACGGCGCGCTCGGCGCGCAGCTGATCGGCGCCTTCAAGGCGCTGATCGAGAATCCAGTGATGATGCTAGTGTAAACGATGCCATTGGTTCGTATCGATCTTCGCCGCGGCAAATCGCCGGCTTACCGCAAAGCCATCTGCGACAGCCTCTATCGCGCCATGCGCGAAGCGTTCAACGTACCGGAAGACGACCGCTTCATGATTGTCAGCGAGCACGATGCCGAGAATTTCGTTTACGCGCAGACTTATCTCGGTATCGCCCATACCGACGATCTGGTGATTGTGCAGATCACGGCGAACGATACCCGGACCGTCGCGCAAAAGCAGGCGTTCTTCGCCTGCGCGGCAGCGCTCTTGGCCGAAAGTCCAGGTCTGCGCAAGGAGGACGTGTTCATCAATCTGGTCGAATGCAAAAAGGAAAACTGGTCATTCGGCAACGGCATTGCTCAATACGTGTGATGCCGGTGTAAACTTGTACGATGCGAGAATCGTTTCGGGCGCGATCCTGTGCAAACTAAAGAGGCCATCATGAGCATTGTGGGGGAACCCCCACTGGCCGACAGCCCGGATCAGCGAACGGCCGAGATCAGGCGCATCGTCACTTCGAGCATCGTCGGCACCTCGGTCGAATGGTACGACTTTTTGATCTACGGCACCGCAAGCGCGCTGGTGTTCAACAAGCTGTTCTTCCCGCTGTCCGATCCTTCGCTCGGCACCATCGCCGCCTTCGGTACCTATGGCGTCGGCTTCTTCGCTCGGCCGTTCGGTGCGGCCATCTTCGGCCATTTTGGCGATCGCGTCGGCCGCAAAGCGATGCTGGCCATGACCATTATCATCATGGGGCTTGGCACCTTTCTGATCGGGCTGTTGCCGACCTATAGCCAGATCGGCATCGCGGCGCCGATCCTCTTAATCCTGCTGCGGCTCCTTCAGGGCATCGGTCTCGGCGGCGAATGGGGTGGCGCCGTGCTCATGGTGGTCGAGAACGCGCCCGACAAAAGCCGCGGTTTGCTCGGCTCGATGGTGCAGCTCGGCTATCCGATCGGCAATCTTGCCGCCATCGGCGCGCTGACGCTGCTGGCGCAGCTACCGGAGCCGGCTTTCCTGTCGTGGGGCTGGCGGGTGCCGTTTCTGATTAGCATCTTTCTCGCCGGCGTCGGCCTTTACATCCGCATGCAGCTCGAGGAAACGCCTGTGTTCCGCGCGCTCGAAGCGAAAAAGGAGACCGCGCCGCTTCCGGTCATCGAAGTCATCACCAAGCACCCACGCGCGTTCTTCATTGCAATCGGATTGAAGCTTTCCGAAATCAGCTACGTCAGCATCGCCGGCGTCTTTGCCATCAGCTACGTGACTGGCAAGCTCGCCTTGCCGCGCAGCGTCATCCTCAACGCGCTGTTGTTGTCGGCGGTCGTCGCGTTGTTCGCCATCCCGTTTTTCGGTTGGCTGTCCGATCGCATCGGCCGCAAGCCTATGTTCATTGCGAGCTGCCTATTCGCGGTGCTCTTCGCCTTCCCGATGTTCTGGTTGTTGGACACTAAGGATGCCGCTGTCATCACGCTCACGGTGCTCGCGGCCATCGTCTTCGGCCAGATCATCGGGTTCGGTGTCGGCGCGCCTTGGTATGCGGAGCTGTTCACGGCAAAATTGCGCTATAGCGGAGCTTCGCTCGGCTTCCAGATCGGCGCAGCGATTTCGGGCGGCCTGACCCCGTTTGCGGCCGCGTCCTTTTTGGCCTGGACCGGCGGCGCCACCTGGCCGATTTCGCTCTACCTGATCGCGCTCGGGATCATTACCTTTATCGCGACCGTGGCGGCGCCGGAGATGGCCGGCAAGCCGCTGAAATGAGACCGGTATGAACGAGCAGCCGCGCGCGCTTCGTGTCCCGCGAATGGTCGAGGCCTTCGACCATTTTGCCGGCGCGGCCGCGGCCGCGACGCCGGGCGGCGCCACCAATTGGCGCGGCACGCTGCTGCACATCCATATCGCCGAAGCGGCGAGCTACGAGATGGAGGAGCTTACCGAAGCGCGTTGCATCGCCGGCCGCGGCATCGAGGGCGACCGCTATTTCGCCGGCAATGGCACGTACTCGCCGAAGGCCGACGTGCGCGAAATCACCCTGATCGAGCAGGAAGCGCTGGACGCGCTCGCCCGCAACGATCCGCCGCTGCAGGGCGGTGCGATCGTTCTGCGTCCGGAGGATCACCGCCGCAATCTGACGGTCCGCGGCGTGCCGCTCAATCATCTGGTCGGGCGGCGGTTTCGTGTCGGCGACGTGATCCTGCGCGGCGGGCGTTTGAACTTCCCCTGCAAATACCTGGAAGAACTCTTGAACTTGCCGGTCTATCTGGCCCTTTACAATCGCTCCGGATTGAACTGCAGCATCGAGCGCGGCGGCATTGTTCGTCCAGGCGACGCCATCGAACTTCTGTCTTGATCCGATGACGGCGCGCCTGATCATGAAGCTGCGGGTGGCGCAGGCGCGCTACACCGCGTCAGATGTGCTGCACCTGACCTTGGTCCATCCGCGAAAGTCCGAACTGCCGGCGTGGACGCCCGGGGCCCATGTCGATCTGCGCCTTCCCGACGGCCGCGTGCGCCAATACTCGTTGTGCGGCGATCCGCAGGATCGCAGCCGTTACGAGATCGCGATCAAACGGGAGATGGCGGGCCGCGGCGCGTCGGTATGGGCGCATGCGCATTTGACGGAAGGCACGCTGGCTCATGTCTCGGCGCCGCGCAATAACTTCCCGCTCGCCGAGGGTGCGCGTCGTACGATTCTGATCGCCGGCGGCATCGGCATCACGCCGTTTGTTTCGATGGCGCGCAAACTTGAAGGCGAGGGCGCCGATTTCGAGCTTAACCTGTGCGCGGCGTCGCCGGCGGCGACGCCGCTGTTGCCGGAGCTTCGCGCGCTGTGCGGCGAACGCCTCAAGACCTGGTTTTCGCGTGAAGGCCGCCGCTTCGATACGGCGGCGATCGAGCCTTATGGTGACCGTGGCCATCTCTATGTTTGCGGGCCGCCACGGCTCCTTGAGCCTACGCTCGCGCGGGCGAGGGCGATCGGCTGGCCGGGTGCGAGCGTGCACACCGAAGTGTTCAAGCCGCTGGTCGATGAGAACTTCAAACCCGAGCCGTTCGACGCTTTTATTGCGTCAACCGGAGCGGTCCTGCACGTGCCGGCCGACCGCACGCTGTTGGATGTTCTGCGGGCGAACGGGCTCGCGACCGCATCGTCCTGTGAGCTTGGTGTTTGCGGCACCTGCGTTTGCGGCTATCGCAGTGGCAGGGTAATCCATCGCGATGTCATCCTGCCGCTGGCGAGCCGCCAGGACCGCATGACGCCGTGCGTGTCGCGCGCCCATGTCAGCATCACGCTCGACCTGTGACCTGCATGAGGCATGACGGGATAATGTTTAGCGCGCTATAAGGATAGCGCGCCGGCGCCACCCCACACACATAGGGGGAGGCGGGAGGACGATGAGGCGTGGAATGGCTGACACGAATTTCGACATCATCATCATCGGCTCCGGGCCCGGCGGGTATGTCTGCGCCATCCGCGCCGCCCAGCTTGGGTTCAAGACGGCGATTGTCGAGCGCGATTATCTCGGCGGCATCTGCTTGAATTGGGGCTGCATACCGACCAAGGCGCTG
>CAYWNY010000237.1:0-5141 GCA_964459765.1 uncultured Hyphomicrobiales bacterium
TTCCCTGGGCCTTTGTCTGGCTCGATCCCGGAATTACCCCATGTTGCAAAACTCGTTTTTCATTAGTGCTCAAAAATTCTGCGGGCTGCTGGCGCGGCCTTCGTGTAAAGATGTGAGGGGCCTTCATCGCCTCCCGTTAAACTCATAGGTCTTCGGTAATGCGATTGAGCTAATACGAATCGGCGATTGCTTTCTGTGTCTTGTTTTCGCGAAAAATTCGTAGCCCTCCAACTTTCGACTTTTGCAACACAATCCCGCTCATAGCGGACATCGAGCGGCGGTTCTGGCATGTCGGCTTTGGGCCAAAACCGGCCTCACGCAACGCAGCAAATTCGGTGTGGCGCGGCAGAAAACCCCCGGCTGTGTTGCAAAAGTCGCTTTGCACAGGCGACTTCAGTAATGGGATTGAGGTTATACGAATCGGCGATCGCTTCCCGTTTCGTGTTTTTCGCGAAAAATTCGTGGACCCGCAACATTCGACTTTTGCAACACAATCCCCCCAAAAGCCGCCACGCCGTCATGCGACCAAGCCCGCCTTGCGAAGACCCTCCACAACAGACTCAAAATCGGAAGAATTTCGATAGGGCAGCACCTTCCGACGGTGTTCTAACGAGAAATTGGGATTAACGCGGAACACCTCCGCCCACTCGGCGCGAGCCTCGGCGGTTCGTCCTTGGTGGCCATAGCTCGCCGCCAACAGCATATGCGAAATATCGGTCTGCGGGTTGCGGGTAAGCCGTTGTTGCAACAGCGCCGCTGCTTTCCCGTAGTTCCCCAGCTGGAAGTAGGCTTGCGCTTGATAGTGCAGATAAAAGTCCCCGTAAGGATCCAACGTCATCGCCCGGTTGAAACACTCGATCGCTTCTTCGGACTTGCCCGCATAATGCAAAGCAAGCCCGAGAGCACCGAGCGCTGCTGCCAAATTAGGGCTCAGCGAAACCGCTTTTTCGAGCTCACCGATCGCTTCGTCGAGGCGCCGCGACCAGAGATAATAGGCGCCCAACGCCCAAAGCGCGTAAGGCTCACGGTCATCCAAAGCCACCGCACGCAGCGCCGCTTCGCGTCCTCGCTCTAAAGCGAGCAACGGTGAGTCGCTCCATCGGTTCAAATAGTCCTGCAAGTGGATGATAGCGGATAGCGCACAGGCCGAAGCAAGATGCGGATCGAGTTCCAACGCTCGGGTCAGCATCTCAAGCGCCTGATGATTTCCTTCTTTCGTGTGCCGATACCAGATCTCACGCCCCCTTAAGAAGAACTCGTGAGCGTCTACGCTCTTTGTTCCGCCACCATCAATCAATGCTTTTTCGACCGGGCTCAGCTCAATCTTGAGCGCGGCAATGATCTCCTTCGTCAGTTCGTCCTGCACTGCGAAGATGTCGGTGAGGTCACGATCGAAGCGGTCGGCCCAGATATGTGCTCCGCTCTCAGCGTCAATGAGCTGGGCCGTGACTCTGACCCGGTTGCCCGCCTTACGAACGCTGCCTTCCAGCACGTAACGTACGCCGAGTTCGCGACCGACCTGTTTTACCTCGACTGGCTTGCCTTTGTAGGTAAAACTCGAGTTGCGGGCGATAACGCTTAACTCGGACAGCTTCGAAAGATCGGTAATGATGTCCTCGCTTATGCCGTCGGAAAAATACTCCTGCTCGGGGTCTCCGCTCATGTTGTTGAACGCGAGGACTGCAATAGAAGGCTCGTCGGAAAGCCTAGACAATGGCCTCGACGCTTGGGAGCTGGGCGCGACCTTCTGCGATAAGTCCAACCGGTAGATGCGCACGGGTCTGGCGATGTTCTTAAGGCTCTGTTCGCCGGCATCGACGAAGTTGGCTGCAACCTTGCCCTGGACCTGCCGCCAAGCGTCCTCGGAAATCGAGATACCTCCAGGCGCGGCGACGCCTTCGATCCGAGCCGCGATGTTGACGCCGTCGCCAAAGATATCGCCGTCTTCGATAATGATGTCGCCGACATTGATGCCAATGCGGAACTGGATCGGATCGGCTCCCGCCCCGCTGGGGTCGCGCTTACGAAGGTGTTTCTGGATTTCGATAGCGCAGGCAACTGCGTCGACAGCGCTACCGAACTCCACCAGCACGCCGTCGCCCATCAGCTTAACGATCCGGCCCGCATGCGCGGCAATCTGCGGATCGATCAGGTCGCGCCGCAATGCCTTGAGGCGCGCCAGCGTCCCAGCTTCGTCGATCCCCATAAGGCGCGAGTAGCCGACCACATCGGCTGCCAGGACTGCTGCGAGCCGCCTTTGGAGGCGCTCTTCGGCCATCGAATACCCAACCCCTCGTGATTGCGGCCCGAGTTTATGGTTGAGGGTGGAGCTTTTGCAATGCGGCAACTGATGGCGCCGAAATGACGTTCCGGGGTCAACAGCGACCGCGCCGAGCGGGCAGCAAATCCGGCCCTGTCCGCTATGGCCCGATTGTGTTGCAAAACTCGTTTTTCATTGGTGCTCAAAAATTCTGCGGGCTGCTGGCGCGACCTTCGTGTAAAGATATGAGGGACCTCACCGCCTCACGTTAAACTCATAGGCGAGTTCGGTAGCGCGACAGAGACTATACGAATCAGCGATTGCGTTCGGTTTCTTATTTTTGCGAAAAATTCGTAGCCCTTCAACTTTCGAGTTTTGCAACACAATCCACCGATAGCAACCAAATTCGGCGTCTTGCCGAAAATGTCGCGAGAGGCCATATCAACGCATCACTTAATAACTTCGTTGGTTGCGACAGCTGGTGCTGCAACGCCTAGTGAACGAATGAACATCTGCATGCCGTAGTGAAAGGCGACGAAGGCGCCGAGCTCCATGATTTGCGCTTCGCTCCAGTGCTTCTTCATCTCGTCATAAAATGTCTTGTCCAGCTGTTTGGCGTCGAGAAACATCAGGTCGGCATAGCGTAGCGCCCATTTCTCGGCCTCGCTGAAACCCTTGTTGTCGTCTTCGTATGCAAAGCAGCCCTCGTCGATGCGCTTTTCCGTCAGGCCCATGTCGCGGGCTTTCGTGGAACGCAGGCTAGCGAAATACCTGTCGTTCGCAAAACGGGCCAGAAGTATGCGTATAATCTCCTTTAGCTTGTGATCGACATTACCCTGCGCGTGGCTCATCAGCAGGGCCCGCAGCAATGGCACCGCTTGGTCCGGCGCACGGGCGATAATACGCGGAAACAAATCGTCGGGGACGCCCAAGGCCTCGCCCTCGGCTATGAGGGCCTGCAATTCTGGATCAGCGATTGCCTGACGCGGCAACGGTGCAATTCGGGTCATACCGCTGCCTCCGGCTTGAGCGAGGTTGGCGTCGGCCCATAGAGCTTTTCGGACTCCGACTGCCGGACTAGGCGACCGTCGGGCGAAAACATTGGATAGAAGTTTAGGGAGCCAAAAAATGTATGGTAGCCGAGGTTAAATCCGATGAAGACGCCAAGCTCGACGATCTCGTCCTCGCTGTAATGCTTACGCAACTCGTCGAAGAACGCAGCGTCGACCGCGTCGGGATTGATCGACATCAACTCGCTGTAACGCAGCGCTATCTTCTCAGCAGCAGTGAAGTGCTCGCTGTTGGCATAATTATCGACGCCTTCATCGAGTAAGCGCTCCGATAGTCCGTGTCGCTTCGCCGAAGCAGATCGGACATTGCCTCAATAACTACAGCTTGCCGCGCGCGAGAGCTGAACTCGGATGATTTCCTTGAGCGTGTGCGGAATGCGGCCTTTGTTGAAGCAGGCGTCCCAAGCCACGAACATCGCCTCGCACAGATCGATATTGTGACCCATCATCGCGTGGAAGCCGGGATCCGGTGCGCGGTGTTCTAAACACTTGTCGATGTAGGGTCGCAGCTTGGTCTTCCTGAGTTCTTCGATGTCGAGCATCGTGATGTTGGGCATAGCTTAACGCTCCTTGGGACCGCTATCATTGGATGTCACCAGCACCAAGCATTTTCGCTTAGACCACATGAGTGAACTGATCGTAAGGAAAAATTCAGCCACTGTCAGCCAGTTGGATCTCATCCTCGGGCTGGCCGCGAGACACCCTCCCTGGTGGACCCGCACAACCTATCACACCATGGGTTCATTGTGGATCACAGCAAAATTCGCCAGCCATTATAGTGGCCACATGCGCTATTAGCGACCGACTTCGCATTGGGCCGCTTTGTAGCCATCGGCCAAATAGAAGCGAACTGTCCAGTTGTGGTGCAGCGGTATCTTGCTTTCATCGCAAACTTGGAATGCGATGATCGCGGCATCGGCCGACCCTAGCGCTGGGTCCAACGTCATATCGAGACTGTCAGTCCAAAAAGCAAAAGAAAACTTCCTCAGATTTGACGCGGTCGGCAACCTTCTTGAGGGCGTCAGCGTCTGCGTCATATTCGGTTCTGCTCGCAAACAATTCCGCCGCTAGCTGCTTGCTCAGCTCTAATGACGAGTCCAGAGCAATTGCGCACATCAAGACCGCGCCACCAACCAAAATGAATTTCACATGCGCGCTCATTGTAATACGCGTGCTCCAATCTTCCTCCTCCTCATGCTTCACGGCTGAAGCAGCTAGATTCTTAAATCTTGAGTCCGAATCCGCGTGACGCGGCCAATAACGGCAATGACGTCACGCGAATTTACGCCAAAAAGATGAGCTATTTGCGGGGCTAGCTCGTCAGTCCGACTGTGCCACAAATTAGCCTTGTACCCTATGACCGTGACCGCCCAAGCGTGACCGGGATCATCAAAAGGATAACGGACAACTATGCCATTTTTTAAATGTTCGCCTTCCGACGGGCGCGGCTCACCCACAGCGATATGAAGAACATCGCCGTTTTGGTCGTACTGCGCGGTCAGCGCTGGTTTATTTTCTTCTTTGGTAACAGCCATAGCGCCTGCCTGCTCGTTCGAAACATTTGGTGACGGGTTGGGTCTTCGCGGGTTAGGATACGCAGATGGGGAAGTCCCGCCGCCTCCTCCTTGCCGTCGTCCTACTGCCCCTCGCCGCCCCCGCGCTTGCCGCGCCATGCGGCGGCGACTTCAACACTTTCCTGGCCGCGATGGCGCGCGATGCGCAAGGCCAGGGTGTCTCGCGCGCAGTGATCGACCAAGCCTTCGCCGGCCTGACGCCCGACCCCGCCGTCCTCGCCTTCGACCGCCGCCAGC
>CAYWNY010000238.1:0-5131 GCA_964459765.1 uncultured Hyphomicrobiales bacterium
CCTTGAACCAGGTGTCGTTGAGGCGGCCGGGAACGGCGTCGATCTTGATGCCGAATGACGGCACCGCGAAGGAATGGATGACGTCGGCGCCGGTGACCAGAACATGCACCACCTTGTTCACAGGTACGACCATTTCGTTGTCGACGGTGAGGAGCCGCGGCTGACCGGGCTTGAGGTCCTTCTCGTCGACCAACAGCGAGTCGAATTCGAAATTGCCGTTGTCGGGATAGTTGTAGCTCCAATACCACTGCTTGCCGGTGGCCTTGACGGTCAGATCCGCCTTCGGGTTATCGAGTTCGAGAAACAACAGCCGAAACGACGGAATCGCGATCGCCACCAGAATGATGACCGGTACGATGGTCCAGACCACCTCGATGACCGCGTTGTGCGTGGTTCGCGACGGGGTCGGATTGGCGCGCGCGTTGAAGCGCACGATCACGATCAGCAGGAGAGCGAGGACCAACAGCGTAATGCCGGTGATGAGCCAGAGCAGGAAATCGTGGAACCAGGTGATGTCGAGCATCACCGGCGAGGCGGCGTCCTGCAGGCCGAGCTGCCAGGGCGAGGGCTGGCCGACGCCGGCGAAAGCCATCCCGCTGCCGAAGAGGAGCGCACCGATTGTCACCGCATGAGCGCCAAAGCGCGAGAGCATCGGCCTTTGCATTACTGCTCCTCTTCCCTGGATTCGATCATCTGTCGTTGCAGCGTCTGTCGTTACCATGGCTGCCAGTCGTTCGGCGCCAAATCGGCGCGACCGCGACAGCCGGGGGCGACTGCTGCCGATGAGGTTTGCGCCACGGATTTGCTCCTTGGCAGGCATTGGCGGGATGGAGGAATCCCAGCCCCTCAAACCACAAAACCCGCCCTACCGCAATGCACTCTTCGCCGCTGCGCCGGCACCCGCGCGCTCGCTTTCACGGCGCTGAAAGCGTGCGACATCCCGCCGTCATCCGTGCCGATACAATGGCTTGGTTTTGTGATCCGATCTTGACACATTGGGCTCACCATGTAGGCAGACTCGCCCGGGGAAAAGAGCCCGCCTGACGGTGATTCGCACCATGACGACATCTCGCCGTGGGGCGCCGCCGGGCGATGGGCCGGAAGGAAGCCATCATGTCGATTTTCCGATCCGGTTTCAAAGCCGGTTTCCGCGCCCGTCGGGTACTGCGGTCGATCGTCCCGATGCTTGGCGCGCTCGCCATCGTTGCGGCGGCTTCGATGATCGTGCGGCCGGCGGCCGCCCAGGGCGCGGTGCGCTCGGTCCATGGCGACTGGCAAATCCGCTGCGACACTCCGCCCGGCGCCCAGAACGAGCAATGCGCGCTGATGCAGAGCGTGACCGCCGAAGACCGGCCGAATGTCGGGCTGACCGTGATCGTGCTGCGGACTAGCGATCAAAAGAGCCGCCTGATGCGCGTCGTCGCTCCGCTCGGCGTGCTGCTGCCGTCGGGGCTCGGCTTGAAGATCGACAACGCCGCTGTGGGCCGCGCCGGATTTGTCCGCTGCCTGCCCAACGGCTGCGTCGCCGAAGTGACCATGGAAGACAAGCTGATCGAGCAGATGCGCACCGGCCAGACCGCGACCTTCATCATTTTCCAGACGCCGGAGGAGGGCATCGGCTTCCCGATGAGCCTCAAAGGCTTCGGCGAAGGTTACGACAAGCTGCCGTAGCGGCTAACCCCGTCATTACCAGGACGATGGGCGGCAATCACATGGTTGCGCGTTGTCTTTTTATCTTGCGTGTCCGGCACTATCTTAGTCGGCGCAGCATTGGCGCAGGACAAGGCGGTCGGCGATGAGCACGAAGGAAATGGACACCAAGCAATACCCGGTGACCCACACCGAAGCGGAATGGCGCAAGATTTTGACGCCTGAACAATTCCACATCATGCGCGAGCACGGCACCGAGCGCCCGGGCAGTTGCGCGCTCAATTACGAGAAGCGCGCCGGTGCATTTTACTGCGCCGGCTGCGGCCAAGAGCTGTTCGCATCCAAAAAGAAGTTCGACAGCGGCACCGGATGGCCGAGCTTCAACGATCCGGAGCCCGGCGCGGTCGAAAGCTCGACCGACAGCAGCTACGGCATGGTGCGCACCGAAGTGCATTGCAGCCGCTGCGGCAGCCACCTCGGCCATGTGTTCGACGACGGCCCACCGCCGACGCACCTGCGCTATTGCATCAACGGCGTGGCGATGAATTTCAAGCCGGCGTGACAATGCCGTCATGCCCGCGAAGCCGTTCGAAGAACGGCGTACCGCGTACGCGGGCATCCACGTCTTAAATGCTCAGATAAAGGAAGTCATGGATGGCCGGAACAAGTCCGGCCATGACGGAAAGCGCTGGGCGCCACCTGACGACGTCTAATTCGCCACCAGCTCGCGGCCGCGCGTCTCCGGGAGCGTCACTGCCGCGAGGATGACGATCGCGTACGAAATCGCGGCGAAGATGCCGATCGCCGTGCCGAGCGGCACGGAAGCCGACAGCATGCCGACCAAGGTTGGAAAAAACGCGCCGATGCCGCGGCCGAAATTGTAGCAGAAGCCTTGCCCGGTGCCGCGCACGCTGGTCGGAAACAATTCGGTGAGCACCGGCCCCATGCCGCTGAAAATGCCCGACGCGAAGAAGCCGAGTGGGAAGCCGAGAACGAGCATTGTGCGGTCGGAAATGTCGGTTTGCGTGTAAGCGATGACGATGACGAGCGAGCCGACGGAAAAGATGAAGAAGTTTTTGCGCCGGCCGATGATGTCGTTGAGATAGGCGCTGACGATATAGCCGCACCACGAGCCGATAATGATGACGGCGAGGTAGCCACCGGTTCCCATGACGGTGAGGTGGCGAGCGTTGCGCAAAAACGTCGGCAGAAACGTCGTGATCGCGTAGTAGCCGCCTTGCGCGCCGGTGGCAAGGGCGGCGCCGAGCAAAGTGGTCGGCAGGAGTTCGCTGCCGAAAATCTCGAAGCTGCCGCGGCGCTCGGCCGAAAGCGCCGCCGCCTTAAAAATCTCCGGCTCCGGCACGTAGGCGCGGATATAGACGATGAGCAAAGCCGGGAGGATGCCGATAAAGAACAGCGCGCGCCAGGCGATCTCTTGCGGCAGGAGCTGAAAGATGATGGTGGCGAGGATGGCGGCAGCCGCCCACCCGAACGCCCATGCGCTTTGCACCGTGCCGACCACCTTGCCGCGATCGGCGCCGCGGATGACCTCGCCGATCAAGACCGAGCCCGCCGCCCACTCGCCGCCAAAGCCGAAACCCTGCAGTCCGCGGACGATCAGCAGCTGCTGGAAATTTTGCGTGAACCCCGAGAGGAAGGTGAAAAACGCAAACCAAGCCACCATGATCATCAATAGCCGCGCCCGGCCGATGCGGTCGGCGAGCATGCCGCTCGCCCAGCCGCCGAAGGCGGACACCACCAACGCGCTGGTGGCGAGCAACCCGGCCTGCGCGTTGGTGATATGCCAGAGCGCGATCAAGGCCGGCACCACGAAACTGTAGATCTGCACGTCGAGCGCATCGAGCGCCCAGCCGCCGAAGCAGGCCCAGAAGGTGCGGCGCCCGACGGCATCAAGCTCGCGGTACCAGGTGAACATGCCGCAACTCTAGACCATGATCCGTTCAAAGAGAATCGGATCGTTGGTCTAGTTTCATCGCTGGTGCATGATCTGTTCGGAAAACCGGTACCCACTTTTCCGGATCATGCACAGGCGCCTGGCTCGCTTGCGAAATCCTCAAAAACGATTGCCGTTGCCGGATCGCCGCCGGTGCGCCATGCTGTTTGCAAATAGATCAGAGCGTCCGGGGAGGCTGCGCATGAACGTCAAGATCGGCGAGACCGAGCACGAGAAGAAAGTCCTGTTCGCGATCGACGAGGACTGGCTCGCCTTGCACAAGGAAGCGCCGATCGATCCGGCGATGCCGATCATCGATCCGCATCATCACTTGTGGGACCGGGGCGGCGCCCGCTATCTGTTCGACCAGCTCAAGCGCGACATCGATACCGGCGGCCACAACATCCGCTCGACCGTCTTCCTGCAATGCGATTCGATGTATCGCCAGGATGGCGACCCGAAGTTTGCGCCGATCGGCGAAACCGAATTCGTCAACGGCGTCGCGGCGATGAGCGCCAGCGGCCGTTACGGGCCGGCGCGGCTGTGCGCCGGCATCGTCAGCTTCGCCGATCTGTTGCTCGGCACCGACGTCGACGCGGTGCTTGCGCAACACATCCGCGCCGGTGGCGAGCGCTTCAAGGGCGTGCGCTATTGCACGGTCTGGGACGCCGACAAGAGGATCAAGTCGACGCCGTTCGATTATCCCGAAGGCCTCCTGCTCGAGCCAAAATTCCGCGCCGGCTTCGCGCGGCTCGCGCCGCACGGCCTGTCCTTCGACTCGCTGATCTATCACCCGCAGATTCCGGAATTGACCGACATCGCACGCGCCCATCCCGACACCGTCGTCGTGCTCGACCATATCGGCATGCCGCTCGGCATGGGCGTTTATGCCGGCAAGGGCGACGAAGTCTTCGCCGACTGGAAGCGCAATATCCGCGCGCTGGCGCAATGTCCGAAAGCCTATGTGAAGCTCGGCGGCATGGGCATGCACATGTTCGGCTTCGATTTCGAGAAGCGGCCGGTGCCGCCGTCTTCCGACGTGCTCGCCGACGCCTGGCGGCCGTTCGTCGAAACCTGCATCGAAGCGTTCGGCCCGAAGCGAGCGATGTTCGAGAGCAACTTCCCGGTCGACAAGCGCTATTACAGCTACGGCGTGATGTGGAACGCGTTCAAGAAGCTTGCGGTCGGCTTTAGCGCCAGCGAAAAGGCCGACTTGTTCTTCAACACCGCCAAAAGCGTTTATCGGCTGCCGACCACGGCGGGGTAGCTGTCGTCAGAGATGGCGCCGCAGCACCAGCAGGATCGCGATCGCCACCAGGACCGGCAGGCAGGCCCACAACACGATCTCGCGCGCCGGCAAGCCGAGCGTGAGCATGAGGCCGCCAAGGCCCGGCCCGACGATCGAGCCGACCCGGCCGAGCGCCGACGAACAGCCGACGCCGGTGGTGCGCAAAGCGCTCGGATAGATGGCGACCGCGAGCGCCGCCTGGCCGACCGAGCTTGCCACCAGGCCGGCGCCGATCGCGC